>NZ_JBPXRQ010000001.1:0-326086 GCF_051842895.1 Cytobacillus sp. Hm23 | reverse complement strand
GTCTAGTTTAAACTGTGCAGGGTAACTTGTATAGTTTTTAATAAAAGCGTCTTCACCATAAGCCTTGTACAATTTCACCCATTGATGAAAATTACTGTGGTGAACCCCTATAGATTGAGCAATAGATTCACCACTGTCCTTCCCATTAAGAAATTGTTTTACCGCATTAATTTTTACTTCATCAGAAAATTTACTCATAAAAAACAACACCTCCAATTGATAGTTGTGTCTAACAATTGGGGTGCAGTACAATATAGATTAGCGTCTTTTTCATTTTAGAGCCATATTCTGTAACTAGGGATTGCCTAATTTTTGGATATTTGAAATAATTGGTATTAAATACAAAAAGGAGGATTGGTTAACGAGGTATAATAATTTTAGTAAATAATAATAGAGTTAGTTATTAAAAATAAGTTGGTGAATTTGAGGTCGAAAAAAAATATCTTGATTATTGTTTCATCGACGCTAATCTTTTTATTATGGGTTGGACATAATCCAACAATAATAAAGGCAATTAAGCGAAATAATAGTTTAGTAGAGGTTATAGATGTTTTTAACTCTTCAAAGGACAAAATAGTAATTTTCAAATATCGTACAAAGGATGGGGAAGAGATGGAGAATAATCCGTTGTCATAAATACTTACAAAAGACAATTTGGACACTTCAAAATCAAAGAGGGAAACTCATCATCAATCGGTTTACCTGATAACCTTACTGGGTTTCTTACAGACTATTTCTTTCCACACTCAGACACTGGTGAGAAACATCTGTATGGAATAGTGAAAATAAAGAGATAAGAGTTAGTTATGATTTACCTAAGACGAACAATTTGCCATCAGAAAGGATTACAAGTAAGTCTTCAGTAGAAAAGATTTGTTTATGTTAAATATGGTTGAAAACGTAGAAAGGGCTGAAAATTGGTTGTTTTCTTTTTATGATGGAGAGGGCAATTTAATAAAACAATCTTCTGAGATTGCTTATTAAACAAACAATAGGGATTTCTTGAAGGCTATTATCAATCTATTTTAAGTTTATCTTGAAGTCTATCTTCAGCCATGTTGTGATAATTAAATAGATATTGGAGGTAATGTAATGAAATTTAGCTTTTTCAATGATACCGGCAGAGTAGTTAGTATACATGCAGCGACAATCAATAAGGGGTGTAAATGTGATGATAGTCCAATTAAGCCTTTAGAAGAAAGATTATTTCTACTACCAGAAGGTACATATCCATGGGTAAAGATGTGGGACCATGGGGAGACAAACGGTTTATGTTTATTGGTATCACCTATTAATGATGACATAAGATAAATAAGACGAATTCACTAGATATTTATGAAGTTGTTTATGGAAATCATCAAATAAATCTTATATACTTTTATGTTTAATTGCAAAAACAAAGAAAAACACATGATAGTATAAAAATCTCTTCAGCATACAGGTGAAATAATTAAATTGACCTTCAACAAAATGGGGCTTATCTGAAATTATCGTTCTACCTGAAGTTATTACTACATTTACAGTTACTTGTGTAGTGTTTATTAGATTATAAGTGAGGTGTTGTTGTGTGAAAGTTGCTTGGATTGCATGGTGGATTGTAAATGCTTTTTGGTTAGTTTTGTTTGCAATAGGGTCTTTTTATTTAGTACAAAGAGACGTGGATGCAACTGGTGCAGTTCAAACTCCAGAAATAATAATGTTGAATATTACGGTTTTAGTAGCAGCTTTTGTAATCCCTTTACTTTTTCAACTTGGTTGGCTAATTATAATGATTTCTAAAAAAAAGCAACAGAAATAAAAACGATCAGAAAAAGAGTTATTGATTTAGAATTGGTACCTGAGCGACTGCAAGCTATTTACTCTGATCCAATTTCGTAGGAGGAGTTTACTAAGTAATTAGTAAATGTTGCATTTAAGAAGTCGGAACTAGCTGATAAATGTACTCAGAAATAAGGAACACTGAATTGCCTGGACAGAGTTTATTAATATTCCTTTAATATTCAAAATTAAAGGAATACTATGTTAGGAGCTTGATGTCATGCACCCAAAAGAAGCAATTGAGTTTATGGTTATAGGGTTTTGCTTTATAACAATCGTAATTATCTCATTCCTTGTAACAGGTAAATGGAGAAAAATTTGCCTATCATTAGCGTTGGTTGTATTGTTTGCATATAGTATATTTTTTGTAGTACGTCCTTTTTGGATTGATGCAAAAATTGACAAAAAAGTTACAATATTAAGACCATTCTTAGAACAACATTACCCAAATGAAGAATGGGTGATTTCTACAGTACCTCATCGTGAAGAAGGTTATAAACATGCAAACCCATACTATATTGGTGTTGTTTTTGAGAGTGAACCAGATGTTATCTATAAATATTGGGTAGAAAGTAAGAATGATATCTACCAAATTAGTTTTTCTACAGATAAAGCGTTAGATGAATTAGAACATTTAGAATAAAGATAAATATTTTTGAGTAATAGAATTTAAAGTATCTTCCACAATATGGCGCAAGAATATAGTAAACGCTATCTCGGCTACATTAAGAATAATAGCTATAGAAAAAGATCAACCAGAAATGTACTGGTTGACCTCATAATACGATCTGGAGCTTATTTAAAATAAGATAAGGATTTTTAGGTGAGAAATGATTGAATTAAAATCTTTATGAAATAAATGGTACTAAGTTTACAGACAGTTTTCAGGATTAAAATTAAATTTATACAAATGAACAAAGAAAAATGGAAGTTTCAAGCTTTTAATGAATTACAAATAACTGGTTAAATTAATTGATAATTTTATAGCTCATTCTTTTTAATTTTTTGTATAAAGGAGGATAAAATCACATTAGTTGCTAAATCCTTTCGTCTAACAAGATGTGTTTCCATAAGCCGGTATTCTTCTGGAAGAGGGGTTGAGTTGTATTCCATTGCTTGCGTTTCATTAATTACTGATACAGGAAGAACTGCTGAAGCCAATCCTGATTTTACACAATTTAACAAGGTGTCTAAGGTGTTAACTTCTATAAAATTAGTTAGTTTATCCCTGTTACTGTTTAACCATTCAATTAAAACTTTTCTAAATGGGCAACCTTCTGGAAATACTGCCCAAGTTTTTGGTGTCTGTTCAGTTTTAAACTCTCTTTTGGTAATTAAACTAACTATATCTTGAATTGTATATTCAACTTCTATCAAATTAGATTTTGTTTGTCCTGTTATAAACGCAGCATCAAGCTTGTATTTTTGAATCATTTCTAACAATTTTGGTGATGTTCCTGTAATTAATGAAATTGATACATTAGGGTGCTGTTTTTGAAAATCAGATAGTATATTCATGAATTTATTTGATGCAAGAGTTTCAACAACTCCAATAATCAACTTTCCCCCAAAGTTTTCTGATTCTTGAACAGCAGAAATTGCTTCCTCAGCTCGTTTATTTATGGAAGCTGCATGTTCATAAAAAATTAGGCCTTTCTCAGTTAAACTAACTCCTTTTGGGTGTCTATGAAATAGAGTAACCCCTAGTTCAGATTCAAGTTTTTTAATTCTATTGGTGACATTAGACTGAACATAGCCTAGCTTTTCTGCTCCCTTAGAAAATTTCCCCTCATCAGCTACAGTTAGAAAAACTTTTAAATCAGATAACTCCATAAAGACCTCCATATCATTTTGATTGATATCTATATCAATTTTAATCATTTTACTAAATACCATACCCTATGTAAACTTTTAATTGGAAGCAAATAAAAAACAGGAGTGATTATATTATGTCAAAGTATCCAAATCTATTTCTCAATTTTAAGATTGGTTCGTTGGAGTTATCAAATAGATTGGTAGTATCCCCAATGACTAGAACAAGTGCTCAACCCAACGGGCTGGCTAATGAAAGAATGGCCCATTATTATTCAAAGTTTGCAAGAGGTGGTTTTTCTTTAATAATTACAGAAGGTACTTATCCTAATTTGACACATGGGCAAGCCTATGAAAATCAACCTGGAATAGCAACCGCAGAACAAGCAGCTGCTTGGAAACCAGTGGTAGATGCTGTTCACAATGAAGGTGGGAAAATCTTTTTACAAATTCAACACGCAGGAGCACTTGTTCAATACAATCGTTATACGGATTATTCATTAGCCCCTTCTGCCATTAAGCCAAAAGGAGAAAAACTTAAAGACCATGGTGGGAGTGGAGAATATTCACTGCCGAAAGAAATAAGTAAAAAGGAAATAGAGGCAGTTATTGAAAGTTTTGCTAATGCAGCATTAAGAGCCAAAAATATTGGGTTTGATGGTATTGAAGTACATGGAGCAAACGGGTATTTATTAGATCAATTTCATACGGACTACACAAACCTTCGTGAAGACGAATTTGGTGGGACACCAGAAAATCGAGTTCGGCTAAGTGTTTTGGTATTAAATGCTATTCGAAATAAGGTGGGCAATAATTTTATTGTGGGTATCCGTGTTTCTCAAGGTAAAGTAAATGATTTCTATCATAAATGGAAAGGAGGAGAAGACGAAGCAAAAATAATCTTTGAGAATCTAGCCTCAGCTAACCCAGATTATATACATACAACAGAGTTTCAAGCGGATAAACCAGCATTTGGAGCTCATGGTCATTCACTTGCTAGCCTTGCAAAAAAATATGGGAATGTTCCTGTAATTGCAAATGGACAGTTAGGAGATCCCGAAAGAGCGGAAAAAATATTAGGTAACAGAGAAACAGATTTTATTGAATTAGGAACTAGTGCTCTAGCTAACCCTAATTGGCCAAACAAAGTAAAAGATAATCAGCCTTTATCGAAATTTGATCATCGTGTATTTAATCCTATTGCGATAATCAGAAATGAAGAAATTTATTAGAAGGTATATTAAGGATATACGACCGTTGAAAACTCTACAGATGATTAATTTAAACGAGTTTACATTGAAAGATATCTCAGGGTATTTTAATTTTATTATAGGTCAAAAATATGGTTACCCTAAAATAGAGGTTGAACCAATACCAATAAACTAAGCACAAAAGGGGTACGAGGTTCTCCCTTTTTCTGTGGATCTTCCACAATATGGCGCTTTTCAGTAATAATACTGAAAGCGCCTTTCTATATGTATTGAGCAATCTTGTTAAACAAGGTTACTAAGGGATGAAATCAACCCTGATCAATTTTTTTGTAGACACTCGATATAATCACATAGCCTAAAAATATAGTAGCATATAGACTTAGACCACTTTCCCAGCTATGAGCCTGTAATTCAAAGAAAAGAGGATACCTAGGAAGGTAAAAATAACTTATTGTAACAATAAACATAGCTGGTATACCTAGTAATAGAAGTTTTTCAAGATGAAGTTTCCATTTACCTTTGTTTCTGATCTCCTTGTAAAAGATCGGTAATCCAATTACAATACCGAATATGAAATTAGAAATTACGTAAAGAGCAGTATACATATAAAACGAAATTGAAAATCGTTCCCACTCTGCATTAAACCAATTATCAAACTTACTCTTAAAGAACCAAAACACTATAAAAACTATTAAATAAATTGTATACTCTTTAATTTTTTTGTAAGAAATCATTTTTCCCCTTCTTATTAATTTAGTGTAATAGAATTTTAACATAAAAGACAATTGTATAAGAAAAGCTCCTTTTTCAACAATATGGGGCAAGAATATAATAAAGGCTATCTTGACTACTTTAAGGATAATACCTATTTATATTAGGTCTGTCAGAAAAATTACTGGATGACCTTATAATACGATATGGCGCTAATCTGTAACAAGGATTAGTACTTTTCTTCATCTTAGTGCCAGATTGTGGAATAACATGTGTTTTTGATTTATCTATTTTCCGATAAGCGCCTATTCTGCGGAGTAGGAGCTTTTTTAATTTGCATTGAAAATATAGTTTTACATAAAGAAAAGATAAATTTGTCTCAGATCTTCTCAAAAACAGTATTCTATTTTTTAGTTTGTATTTTTGGGTAGAGTTGTTTGTAAAATGTGTTTAAATAGCCTATAGGTCAAATTGATCTACACGTGGTAATACAGGCTGAAGGCTTGAGAAAAGTCAGCTTGAACTGAAGTATTCATAGTTATATACATTAGCATGTAGCATATACAGCATGTACAAACAACCCAAGTCATTTCTTTCGTGTATAGACTAGACTTCTAGTATAAGTTTATTAAATTTAGAATCAATTTGAAATAGTAACACGAAAATACTTATATATAGCGTTATGTTACATAAACAATTACTTTCTTTTTAATTTTCTTATATTACAAGATACACTTTTTAATTTAATACCCACAATGGACATTGTGTTGAGTAAAATTAATCATAATATTTACTACCACTATAATTTTATGTCCATTTTTGCAACTTTTACATGAACTTATTCGTATTACATATAAAATGATATTTTTAACTATTTAACAAACATAACAAACAAAGCATTATAGTAATGAATGAAATGTAAAGGATAGGAGTTGACAATATGCCTTTATGGTTATTTGTTATAGGTGTTTTTGGTGGACTGCTAGGTTTAGGTGTTGTTATTGATTACAGAGTCAAGAAAAAGAATAGAAGTATTGAACCTGAAGAAGGAATTAAAAATGCTTCGAAATCTCAGCAAATTTATACCGAACAATATCTTGACCAAGTAAGAAAAAACATGGGAGATGGAGATAACAATTCACTTTAAGCTAAATACAACCGAAATTATTAGGTTGGAGTTAGTATAGTTTTATGGACACAAAAACGTTAAGTACTTAAAATGTATTTAGAAAGGTTGTGTCCGGATGGGAAACAAAAATACAGGCAAAAAATACACTCAAGATTTCAAGAAAATGATCGTTGAACTTTACCGTTCTGGTAGTTCAGTCAAAGAACTTAGTAATGAATATAGCGTATCAGAAGTAACTATTTACAATTGGAATAAGAAGTACTCTCCTATTGAAACAGAAGATGGTTCAAGCATTACGGCTGATGATATTTCAAAGATGCAAAAGCAGATGCTTCGTCTTCAAGAGGAGAATGAAATCTTAAAAAAGGCTATGTCCATATTCGCGAAAAAGTAAATCCAGACGATCTAACGGGCTTCACCCAAGAGAAAACGACAGAACATCTTGTGTCACTTATGTGTGAGGTATTGAATGTACCTCGCAGTACATATTATCAATCATTAAATAAGGTTGAATCAAAACGTGAAAAAGAAAATAGACAAATCACTGAGCGAATGACAACCATCCATAAAGAGAGTAAAGGACGTTATGGGGCTCCAAAAATCCACCATCAACTAACAGAAGAAGGAATACACATCAGTTTGAAACGTGTCCAACGTTTAATGAAAAAAGCTGATATTCACTCTATTGTTAAAAAGAAATTCCGTCCACAGGGTTCGAATGAGAAAGTTGTAAATCGAGAAAACATCTTGAAAAGAGATTTTTCAACTTCATCAATTAATGAAAAGTGGATGGCTGATATAACTTATGTGCATACGGTGAAAGACGGATGGTGCTATTTAGCATCGGTGATGGATTTACATTCGCGAAAAATTGTTGGCTATTCCTTTTTAGAGGAATTGACAACAGACGTCGTAATAAAAGCTCTAGAAAACGCTTACGTAACTCAATTACCACCCGAAGGGTTAATTCTACATACTGACCTAGGGTCACAATATACAAGCCAAGCATTTACTGAGCGTATTAATCTTATTGTATAACACACTCCTTTAGCCAAAAAGGATGCCCTTATGATAACGCCTGTATTGAATCTTTCCACGCTATAATAAAGAAAGAAAAGTAAATCATGTCAATATCTAGACTATAAAACTGTCAATATCGCCATCTTTGAATTTATCGAAGCATGGTATAACAGAAAAAGAAAGCATAGCAGCATTGCTTATAAAACACCTCAAGCAATAGAAGAACTATTCAAAGACTCTGCATAAAACTTAATCTTTTTGTGTCCAAGATATTGACTCAAATTCAAATTGCCAAGCTTTTTTTAGTTGAAGAAGGTGATAACTATAGATATTATATTTTTTGTGTTTATACTACTTGTTATTTTTATATCGGGAATGCTCTTTTTGACTGATAAATGGGATTTAGGTTTATTTATGTTGGCTTTAGTTTATTGGTTCTTTAAATTCGATAGTTACTTGTCGGATACAAAATTTAAACAAAATGAAAATCAATTAGAATACTTTATTTCTCTGTTGTCTTTCCAAGAAAATTCCAAATTATACTCATTTCTGGCATGGCTTGAATTATTTATTATGGGTCTGATATTGACTTTTATTCCGCTTGTTGTGAGTACCTTATTAAGACACTTTAGAAAAGAATAGAATGATATAATAGAATTATAGATACTGAGGTGAAGAATAGATGGAGTTTAAAAAGAAATGGGACGAACTATCTGTCTCAGAAAAACGAGTAATAATGGCTACCTCATACTTTATAATTGCAATAATATTGTGGATTATTGTGGCTCTTATTAAGTAAATATATTAGAAATTTTGTTAAATAGAGAATTTAAGCTTGATTCTACGGATTTAACGGTGAGTGTTGTTAAAAATATATTAGGAGCTTTATCTGTAGGTTTATTTATGTTTCTTTTTTGGATTGTTTACAGTCTAATATATTTGAGGTCACTTGAAAAAAGAGGCAAAATAAAAAGCTTCATTTTTAAATTCAAATGAGCTTTTGGAGTTTAGCAAATTGTGTTGGACCCAATGGACATTGTGGTTATTAGAAATGGAGAGTTTTATTTATTTGCTTTTTTAACGAGTATTGCAAGTTTCATTTTTTCTGAGATGAGAAGGGGTTCTCTTATTAATTTACATAATAGTACTACTTTTAGTATATCGCAGCTTAACTTCCATTATGCTTTTGGAAAATGAAAAGGTATTAACAATTACAATTACAGCCTCACATGTAAAAAATTTAACCAATAAAAATCTATGGACTCTGTTAGGCGTGATGGAAATTACATTTGCACGTATTCCAACAGGAACCACAGCAATCACACTATGCGTTTTCACATCTATGACCGATACGGTTCCAATAACACTTGGGGGATTTTCAAAATTAACGACATAAGCCAATTTGCCATCTGGAGTGAAAGACAACCCAGTTGGAGCCCTTCTAACCGGTACCATAGCAATCACGCTATGAGTTTTCACATCTATGACGGTTACTGATCCAGGCTTGTCAATCGCATTATTTATGGCATAAGCTAATTTGCCATCAGGTGTGAAGGACACAACATTTACGGGATTTTCAATCGCAACAGTAGCAATTACATTATGAGTCTTCACATCTATGACTGCAACGGTTGCTACTTCTATAACATAAGCCAATTTGCCATCTGGAGTGATAGACACCGCATGTGAATCATCGTTAATCGGCACTGTAGCAATCACGCTATGAGTTTTCACATCTATAACTGATAAAGTTCATTATTCCGGAAATTCCCGCTATTCACAATATAAGCCAATTTGCCATCGGGCATGAAGGATATAGCACGTGAACCAATTCCAACAGGCACTGTAGCAATCACATTATGGTTTTTCACATCTATAACCTTTCCTGAAGGCGAAGTGTTATTTACAACATAAGCCAGTACCATAAGAATCACCCCATCTATTTAATTTGTTACCTTAATATATGCGGGATAGATTGAAAATAATTTCTCATATACCAAAATAAGAAAAAATCATATAAGAGCACATACTCTTTTTGCACTTAGTAAACTCAATGATTAGTGAGTCCATTAGTTCCAGTTCCTCAGTAATGAAAAATTGGAACTTTTCTATTTTCCATAAGGTATGGCAATGCCTGAATCAGAAATCCAAGTTACTATTTAGGATGCTTAGAATTAATTCACACAGATACTACTCATGGCTTTTCTTAAGGGTGAGTTATCTCTTTTTTATGAATGTTATGAATATAAAAATCAAATCTAGTTTACATAATAGCATCTAGAACCAGGATAAAGGCGTGTATATTTACTAAAAACCCTTAGCGCATACGTCCTACCCCGACTACCTAAAGAATAGCCTATGAAAAGAAAGGCAACCAGATAAAATATCAATCTGGATGACCTTATAATACGATATGGCGCATATCTGAAATGATAAGCATCTTTTCAATTGAAGTTAATATTCTGTGAAAAGGATTTTCTAAGTACTGAACATTTGAAATAATTATTCTAAAGTTAAAGGGGCTTTAACGGAATATGGTATAAAAAGTTAGGGGAAGAGAAAATGGATAAAAACATCACCATTAAAGAATTACAAAGCTACATTAAAGCTAAAGATTATAAGCCAGAACTAAAAAACACATATTTTCAAAGGTTAATTGAAGAAGTCGGGGAATTATCAGA
Organism: Cytobacillus sp. Hm23; assembly: GCF_051842895.1. NCBI lineage: Bacteria > Bacillati > Bacillota > Bacilli > Caryophanales > Bacillaceae > Cytobacillus > Cytobacillus sp. Hm23. Next base: position 315,704 of record NZ_JBPXRQ010000001.1, on the reverse strand, counting down.
AGTAATTAGAAAGAATAAAAGACTAGAACAGAACGGTTCAATTAAGGGAACGGTTGAAGAAGAAGTATACGATGTGCTTTATTACATTATTAGTTTAGCAAATATTTATGATATCGACTTAGAGCAATGTTTTCACTTAAAAGAGGAAATAAACAAAGAAAAATATAAATAAGAACTTAAAAGGTAGAACAGGCTTTATAGCCTACCCTAATGATAAGTTACCTAATAAGAAACTACAGCTCATAAGGAGTGAACATATGGAGGGTTTATTAATAATAATCACATTTCTATTTTTATTATCTTATTCAGGAGATTTTTTAAGACAAAGAAAACAGACTGAAAAACTGATTGAGCAAAACGAGAAAATAATCGAGATTCTAGAAAATATTAAGAATAGAAACAGTTAAGTAGATTTGGAACCTTTTAAGTTATTAAGAATGGATAAATTAAAGAGAGTTAAGTATTACCTTGGTTTTTATAGGCGCAGAACCAACAGTTAAAATGGATGCCTACAGTGGAAAGTGTATAACTGTAACTGGTCCATTAAATTAACTACATCTTATTACTTAACTGGCTGGAGGCTTACTCGTGATTACCAAAAAAAAACAATTGGATTATTTATAATATTCGTTTCATTCCTAATTACAGTTGTTAAACTATTTATTTTGGAAACCTTAGGTTATAATGCATCTTTTACAATTTCAAACAACTATCGGATAACCATGCCAACATACGTTACTGTTTCAAATGTTTCAAGTTTAGGATTATTTGTTACTGGGGTTGTTTTAATCCTTTTCAAATCAAAAACAAGTAATAAAATAGAATTATAAAAGAAGAGGTTATCACTTAAAAATAGAAAAGAATTACGAAACACAACCGCTAATGAGTCGATTAGTTTTTAAAAGAAATTTTATCTTACTACAGTAGAACGAGGAAATGTTATTCAACAAAATGGCGCTTTCTTGGAGAAAGGGGCTACTTGTAGATATATTTACTAAGGTGAATATGTTGAGTTTGCTGGAGTCTCTTCGATGTCAGTACAAGAACAATTCGTATTATAGTTTGTGAAATATATATAATAGAATCCAATAAGAGTGGCAATTATTACAATAAATAAACCTTTCTTAAACTTTTCTTTTGCTTTGATAGTATTTAGTATTAGTGAAATTGGGTTTGATTGCTTCATTAATTTCCCTCCATTACTATAAAGAGTTACTGCACATTAATTTTAGTGGAAATAAATAAAGAAGGAAAGGGTTGACATAAATAAATTACAATTATTTTAATTTATTTTATCCCAACTTCAATTTCTAGAACTATAGCGAACTTCTACAAAATGGCGCTTTTCAAAAATGATACTGAAAGGCATCTTCTATCAAGCTATATAAAAAAAGTGAAGCCTATAAATGGTTCACTTTTTTCTACTAATTTTTATTAAAAACTACACGTAATATTATTGAAACTGCAATTAATAAGAATCCTATTACAACAAAAGCTATTCCCATCCAAAACTGATATGGGCCACTACCAAAATTATTAAAAGGGTATGGCCCATTTATAATCCACGAATACCTTTCATAGTTTCCATGTATAAACCAATACAAAAATATTGGCATAATTAAACTTATAAGCCCAAGTCCAAGAATTGCGGATAAAAATGTCTCCTTAAGTATACTCATAATTAGACTCCTTCATTAATTTCCAACTAGCAGATCCATGAGCTTCTTTACCAGCACTTTTTGAAACTATTATATCACTTTCCCAAGCAAAGATTTATTCGTAGGATCACAATAACCGATACATCTTCCTCTCTAGTTTCCTTCTGTGTCAATTACTAATAATAGATAAAATAGGAGAAAAATGGATACAGACTAAACTGTACCCATTTTTTATTATACGTGATTGAAAAGATAATTTTGTCTGAGGTCGATTTAGCAACACTATCTTGTGGGTATTAGTAGTTGTATCATTCTAACTAATCTAATTCCAATTCAGTTCTATAACTTTTATGAATATAAATATCTTGATACAACTATGTAAATAATAGTGGAAATGATAGAAATATAGGCAAATGTTGTCGAAAAATGACTCCTCAGCATTGATTTAACAGATTGAATAGATGGTTCTATTTTAATAGGATGAAAGTAGCTAACCGGCTAGCAAGCCTTAATTCTAATTTAAAACATGTGTAATATAAATAACAACAATAAAAATAATAGTGGTTCAAGTAAAATCCAGCTAAAATCATAGTATTCCAATTTGTATATTTTGATTAATGACCTAATATTTAATTATATATAGGAGGGATATAACGTGAACAAATTTTTTAGAGTTATATCGACATCAGCTTTGGCAGTAACGCTAGTATCAAGTGGATTACAACCAATTACTTCCTTTGCAGAAGAACAAGAAATAGTTGATAAGCAAGAGAATAATGTATTTGTGACTAAACTTGTTAATAGTAATGAGAGTAGTAGTCTTAGTTTGGGAGGGTTTAAATCATTATCCCCATCATATCCTGCAGCTCCAGTACCAGACTTATTGGAAGCTCTTAAGGGATGGGACATGTCAAAAACATTGCCATCTGATACTAAAAAGTTGCAAAGAGGGCTTACGACTATATCTGGTTCATTGTTAGATTATATTCCGGTAGATATTTATGATGATAATGTCAATATGCTAGAGAAAGCTGCAGCTGTTATGCCAGATGTCGAATTATTAAACCCTAACTTTACTTACCACTCTGATGATAACCCTATTTTCTTTGGGTTTGTCGATAACAATGGTGAGTATAACGAATATATACACTTTTTGTGGAACCAAGTACCTGACAAGAAAGGAAAACTAGGAACATTAATGTTAAATCCTGATGTACTTCCAGCTGACGATGATTCATCCTTAATATTGGATGCTTATTATGAAAGAATTGGAAATGCTGTCACGAATTATAGTGGTGAGTCTACCTCTTTTAGTAAAACATACACAACTGGTGTAACAAAATCAAAATCTAGAGAGCTGAGTAATACAATTGGTGCAAGCTATGGCTTTGAGATTGGATTTGGAGACATTGCTACCGTAACTGCTGAAATAAGCACTGAGTTGACAGAAAGCTTTGGTTCTTCTATTGATGTTGAGAACTCCCATGAAGTGTCATACTCTTATAATTTTGGAGAAAGATTTGACGATCCATATACGTATGCTATTTATCACCTAGAAGGAGACTATAAACTGGTTCCATCACAACAATTAAAAGAGATTGTTGATTCTCTTCAACAAATCTATTTAATTGAAGGTGGAATTCGTAAACGTGATTTAAATACTACAGTTGGAGAGACATCTTTCCCATATCCAACAGATGATTATCGGGCAGTCGAAGTTTATGAGAATGGCTTCAGAATTCCAGCACAGAATCTATTAGACCAATATTCTATTAACGATTTTACAGATTCTAACTGGAGTAAACATAATGTTTCTATAGGATATGGATCAGAAACTACTCCTGAAGGAGATTCTGCACAAAAATTAACTCAAAAAGAGGTTAACGGTGCGGTACAACAATATGTAGATGTTGCTTCAGACGGAAATCAATATACATTTGGGGTATGGCTGAAAGCCGATGAACCTCATCAAGCACAAATTAAGGTTCAAAATCGTAATAATACAGAATCGGCTTCTGTAAAAGTTGACGTTACAACTGATTGGGAGTATTTTTCAGTAACAACTGATCAACCGTTTTCAACTAATGATGGTATAACTGTAGTTATTTGGCCAAGTGTCTATAATGGGCCAACAGATTCTGTATATGTTTGGGAACCAAAGCTTATTGAAGAATAACCAAAAAACTATTTGCAATGAATAACAAGTATGGGTTGGTAATTTAAAAAATATTTTCTTTCTATTATTGATTAAAACATTTTTAAGCATTATCAAAGAATTTCTACTCAGAAGAATCAAATAACCCCCGTCTTCATCCTTCGATGACGGGGGTTATTATATTCAAAAAAATGTAAAAATAGAGAGGTGGTAGCAAACAAAAGTGATATTGTGTTTATTATCTTTAGAATTACCATTAAATAATAAAAATATAATAGTTTAACAGTTATAGGGATTGTATGGTAAAATAATCTAAAAACCAGGAGAAACATTATGAAAAAAATACATGCTGTTTTACTATTAGTTACTTTAGTATTAATTTCTATTCTTACCCTTAAAGAAGAACAGCCCTATAATACAGCCTTTGTTCTGAAAGAAGCATGGGATGAATTTGGTTTATTTAGTTATATGATTGGTGATACAGATCCAATTATATGGATTCAGATGGATGAAGAAAAAAGTGATCTTGAACTCAGAAAATATTTAGAACTAAATTTATCTCAAGCTGATTTGGAACATTACAGTATTGACATTATCCAAACAAGTATAGAAAAGTTGGAGGCGCAAAGTGATCCACTTAATTAAACATAAGAGAAAATGAGGTTGAACAAGTGAAGTAATTAGCTTTTATAAAATCTATTTGTTGTTTTATGTTATTCTATTTTTTAGTATTCATACAATAAGGAGACATAGGGCCACCAGGTAAACAAGGACCAATGGGAATGCAAGGACCAATGGGACCTCCAGGTAATCCCTTATCTTATGGTGTTTTACGTGATGATCAAGATCCATTTCCGGTCGATGATGGAGAGGCTATCATCGACCGGAAATGGATATAATATGCAGGGTCCTTTTAATATGACAACCCTTAACCCTTTGAATGGCTCCATAACTGTGCAAAATACTGGAGACTATGAAATTTCATTTACTGTGAATGCAAGAGCCCAAGATGCTGGTGATATTGCTACCCTAGATTTTATTATTCGGATTACAATAAATGGTATGGAGCAGTTTGATACTTCGATGAGAGCAGACGATTCTAATGCTGATAGTTTAGTACTCTTATTATCAAGGACCACCATTTGAATGTTAAACGCTAATGATGTAATTTCTACCCTACTAAGCGCAGGCACATCTGTTCTTTTTTCAGAACCTTCACTGCAAGTAATTCAATTATCGTAGAAATATGAAAGTTTTTCAGAAGCTGGCGGGGATAACGTCAGCTTCTTTGAATATCAATGTATTCCATATTCAATTTTAGGTTACATAATCATAACTATAAGAACCTACACCTTTTCTTGAAGAAACTTAGCTTAAACGGATCGTTGCTTTCTTAAAAACTTTCCTATCCAGTATATGATGGCCACAGGTATCACGGAAAGCACGGTTAATACTATAAATGCTAAGATGCCCACGTTAATCGCTCCAAACATGAATTTTTTTGTGTTATAGAAATCCTTACCATTTAGTATATAGCAAAATATTAGATTGTAAAATTAATGAAACATAATAGTAATTGTAGTTACTAAAAAGAAATTGTGTCACGAATTCTAGTCAGAATTAATCAAAATAGTGGGATAGACAATGAAAAAATTCGAGTGTGAGGTAACAAGGATAGATCAATCTACTGTTGAGTTAGATGAAACAGTTCTCGATGAGGAATGGATGGAGCATTTCAGAGAACACTTCTATAATTTTCACACATTAGAAGAACATGTAGAACATATAGCACAATTCAGAGCTAGATTTGGAAGTAAATTTATAGAAGGATACAGTGTGCCACTAGAAAACGGTAAGCTCCATATTGGGCTGGTGATAAGGCGGTATATAAAGCAATAAACATAAAATTCATATCTGAAGATGATGATATAGAAATTGATGCTTACGAGGTACAAGGAGCTTAATCGATTCAATGATAATTGTGGTTACTAGAGTCCTTGAAAAGCTAACTAAAAAGGTGGAGATGCTGTAACATAAGCTAACTTTCCATCTGGTGTGAAAACTACAAAACCTGGAGGTAAATCAACTTGTATAGTAGCGATTATAGAATGAGTCTTTACATCAATAACAAATACTGAGCGGTCTGGACTATTAACAACATAAATGAGTTTTCCATCTGGTGAAATATCTAGGTTTACAGGCGTTTGCCCAACTATTATAGTAGCGATAACAGAAATGGATTTTTGTGTCAATAACAGATACAGAATTATTACAAAAAGGGGAAGTCAATGGAATTTTTATACTGACATTTGTTCCTTCTATTCTTCCTTTCGTAGTTTTTGAAGGTGTTATCTATCCCATCTTGTAAGCTATGATCATGAGGAAGCAATTGTATTATATACTTTCAAGAGTAATCCACTAAATACTTATTATCCATAGGTTACAAAGGTTGCTCTTAAGGAGAAGGAGCAAAACTAGATTATGGCTATGTGACAGTAGAAACATATTCAAGAGATCACTTACTCGAATTCAAACCGAAAAATGTACCAAGTTATTTTAGTGCGGTAGCTGGTCTCGTGTATGGTTATCTGAAAGTAGGAGTTGATCCCAATCTAACTAAATTAATCTTACAAAATCCTGTTATTGTTGCATAAGCTTATTTTCCCCTAACTGTCTAATTAATAGATGAGACTGTAATGGTTATGGATGTGATAAAAGGAAGAAATTCTAATCTACATGCCTTCCCAAATTTAATCTATTCCATTGTTAATAATTCCCTAATAGACAAACTTGCATATTTCAAATAATCTTCTGATGATTTACTGCTGTTCTGCTTCCAATCGATTGAAGCTCCGTAAATCATCCAACTTAACATAGTGGCAATCATTCTTAGCTTTTCATCACTTTGATCAGGATACTTATTTAATAGTGATTGAAAGATAATCTGTTCAAGTTCCTTTTTTAATAGAGCCTCTATATTTACAGCCATATCATGATAACTTCTCTGGCAGCGGTCAGATAAGCTCATGTGAAATTTTGTAATCGATAAGAATAAACTCTTCAGCATTTCCTCATTGAACTCTTTATTATTCGACAGTTCCTGAAGTACATTCTTCATTAATTCTTCTTTTATTACTTTTTCGAGTAAATCATATTTATCGAGAAAATGGTGATAAAAGGTTGCTCGATTAATCATGGCTCCTGACGTAATATCACTGATCTTAATACTATTGAAAGCCTTTTTTTCCAATAGTTCTATAAAAGAATTAATAATGAATTTCCTAGTTCGAACTGAACGTAGGTCTGTGTTTCCCTTAACCATAAAGATGTACCCCCATCATTCCAAAATGATTTTAGACATTTTACATTAACTGTGGCTTACGCAACAAAGTGAGTTTTTTGTTGCTAGGATGTTAAATTAACTACATCTATAATCTAATTATACAACAAGCGTTGCCTTATGCAACAGTTGTAAAATAAGTGCAGTATCTGAAAGGTGGAATTGAGGTGTCAAGTAAATCAACATTTAATAGAGAAGTAAGAGAATTTTGGTATCCAAAATATAATAAAAATGGGTACCCTCATGTTCAACAAGGAGTTATTTTAAATCCTGATAAGAATGAAGAATTTTCCCCCCTTTATTCTTATGGCTGAAGACTGGTATAAGCGTGGAGTTTTCTCCGATCATCCTCACAGAGGCTTTCAAACTGTAACATATGTTGTTGATGGAAGGCTTGAACATATCGATAATGCTGGCGGTTATAGCCTTTTGGATGCTGGCGATGTTCAGTATATGAATGCAGGTTGGTCAGCTAGACATGCGGAAGAGGCTTTTGATGATGACCTTATTCATACTTTATAAGTATGGCTGAATCTGCCAAAAGGTTTGAAACAAACAGAAACAAGTTATCAAAATATTCGCGTTGAAGATACTCCTGTTGTGAATATCGATGGAGGAACTGTACGCGTTTATTCTGGTGATATCGCTGGAGCAACTGGACCGATGGTAAGTTTGGTGCCAATTACGATGTCAGAAATCACCCTCGGTGAGGGAACAGAATATACACATGTTTTGCCTGAAAATCATAATTCATTCTTGTACATGTTGGCAGGAGAGATGGCGTTCGGAGAAAGTAAAACAAAGATAGCTAAAACAGGAGCGGCTACCTTGTCTTTTAATGAAGAAGGTACCGTGTCTAACCCTAGTGAGTTAAAAATAAAGGCGGTATCCCGATCCAAAGTGTTGATCTATTCAGGCATTCCTATTCGGGAAAAAATAGCTTTTGGTGGACCATTTGTGATGAATACACAAGAAGAAATCAGGGATGCGTTTATAGATCTTCAGCGAGGGTTATTTGGACCACCTGCAGTAAAAAAGTAGAAATAATATTTAAAGATATATTGAGAGGAGACAAAATTTATGGATATTTTATTTTTAATAGGAAGAATTTTATTTTCAGTTATTTTTATTTCGGCAGGATTTAATCATTTAAAAGATTTTACAAATACAATAGAGATGGTGAAGAAGAGTAAAGCTCCTTTTCCGAAATTGTCTGCTGCTGTTATGAGTTTATTTGCCCTTGTGGGTGGCTTAAGTGTTGCTTTTGGCTTCTATGCAGAAATTGGGGCGTTTCTTCTTTTCATTTTTCTAATACCGACAACCTTTATTGTCCACGGTTTTTGGAGATTGCCAGATGAACAAAAGGAAATTCAGAGTGTGCATTTTTTCAAGAACCTTGCTCTTATGGGTGGAACATTAATGATTCTTTATTACGGTTCTGGTCCTTATAGTTTGTAAAAATTTCTATTAACAATCTAAACCAAAAGGGGAGAATAAAAATTTTTCAAATCCAGTGCTCTTCTTTATTTTAAGGTCAGGTTGTTGAACTAATAGGCAGGGTACTTCAATTAAAGCATTAAAAAGAGGTTGTCCTAAATATGTTGAGAATCAAACTTTAGAGCAACCTCTGTCATAATTTTAAGTGTTAATATCTAACTATAACTAATTACTTTATAATTAACTGAAAATAGTCGAAGGAATCTGACCCATTTCGGTGTAGTTCAACTGAAATTACCTTGGGCTTTAACGTTATTAAGAAAGTTGATTCAAAAAAATCATTAAAGTTTTGGCAGTATTATGTTTATCATGATTATAGAATCTAAGAAAATAAGGCTGTGTTTGCTATACTAATTTCTAAAGTGACTCTGCAAGTATGCGTGCGATCTGTTCGCTATTCTCTTCTCTATATACAAATTCATGATAATGTGGTTGATGGAAAGCTCTCCATCCCATATCAATAGCCCTTTTGTAATAATGTATTGCTTGTTCCATTTCGCCGGTCAAATAAAACATACAGGCTGCATTCCAATATAATGCCATATCTCCATTCCAGTCCCAGCCTTTATCAAGTGCTTGAGCATAACTCCAAGCAGAGCGGGCATAATCTTTCTCAACACCATATTTACGATCACCACGCATATAATGGTTGCCGTTGACAAGAAGGTTGTTTAAAGGATGATTCCATCCAAAGAGAACAGGGAAATCCGCAAACGGCTTGAAACCAACTGACAGAGCTGTTCGCTGAGAAGCTATATTGTTTGACCAGCACTGCCAACCAACTTTTCTGATACCTCTCTGTTTTGCCAGCGTGAGTACACCTAATGCTGTTCTTCGTGCCCATCCGTTACCTCGATAGTTTTTATCTGTTTCAATACCGATTTCACACTCATCATCAACTACCCAATCAGTAAGGCACCAACTAATAATAGTCGGCCCCTGAGGCGTAACTTGTATAGCAACACAACCGAAGCCCTTATCGTCGTATGCTTCTATTGAAGGCCAGTTCTCTAGAATTTCACTTTTTACTTCACTAAGCCCTATTACATCTTGACGTTGCAATAAGTTGCCATTTATGGGAACAATACTATTACCATAGGGAACGTCAATACTGCGTAAATTGTGAGTAAAGGTCATTCGCCCACTTCTCATAGGCAATAAATCTTTCATTACGATTTGGAGAATATCTTCCCATTTTCCTTCTGTAGGATAAAACAGTACATAGTCTAACTCTCCATTTGAGGCAAGCTCAGGTAACAGCTCCTCTTTGACTAAATTATTGGTTTTTTCGAAAAATCGGTTGTTCTCTGTACTACCACCTAGAAAAATGCCTTGAGGGCTTGTCAATAGTGCTGATGCACAGTCATTAGACAGAAAAATCCGGCCTGGTACAGTACCTTTAATGACCGCTTTAATTGATAAATGATGCTTCAACGCTTCAAAAAGACCTACTGCTTTATAAAAGTTTTGGCTGGTGAGTTCAATTCCTTCAACCATGTTTTTTGAGTACATCATATTCATTTGCCTCCCATGAGCTTATGAGAGGTTTTATTCAACTAAAAATATAAACCTCTCACTCGCTTCCAGATTTGTTTGTTCTTAACCAAACATCATCACTCCCTTAAACGTATTAGAGGATTAAGTTCTAAGATACTTTGAAATTTATGCCCTCATCCAATTATGGATTTATTATACAATTTGTTCAAGATGGAATTTATTTTAGATGCCCACAATTCACTCTACTTTTAGGTTTGATATGTCTTGAATGGCAAGGTATTTAGATCCAAACCCCATTGATATTTAGAGTAAAATATAATTGCAATCTTCAACAAACTGGCGCATCTCTGTAGTAAAACAGAAATATTTTAAAAAAATGAAACATTTCATATGAATTTTCGTATTACTTATCAAAGATAATCAGAAAAATTTTTTAGTTTGAGTAATTTTGATATATAAATACTTAGAGTTAAGTCATTTTAATTTTTCTATAGTTTTAAAAACAACAGATATTCAATGGTAGAAATAGATAGAGAAGTTTATTGGAGTGATAAGGGAGCGGAGAAAGGTGAAAAAAATATCAATTGTAATGAATAGTTTTATTTTGTTAATTCTGTTATCAATTAGTGCCTGTTCCAACAAAAACACAGATTTAGTTCTTATACAAGAAACAGAGCATGGTCTTTTTTACAGTCCAAGTTCAGGTGAAGATGAAAAAGAGATGGTAAAGATACTGGCAGAATCGTTTGAATTGAATTATCCCCGTATTACCAATATGTTTCAATACGAGGATAACAATAAAGTTGTTATTCACGTTTATGCTGATAAAAAAGAATTTGTTGAAATGATTGGTCGTGAAACTGAAGGTACTTATGTATCAAAAGAAAATATTATTAAAGTGTATACACCTACACATTTAATCGGCGGAATTCAGGAAGAATATACGTTTCAATTAATCCATGAAATTGTTCATGCAGTTATTCAACAAATTAATCCGTCTGTTGCAGGTGTGAAATGGCTAGACGAAGGTATCGCAGAATATGCTTCTAAACAGCTTGAAGAGGATATTAAGTATAGATCTACCTTTAACGATTATCCAACTCTAAAACAATTGGAGTCAGGATCTGTATACTTTGATGAAGCAGGGTCTACAGCATACTTATATTCTGGTATTTTGATTCAATATATTGTCGATGAATATGGTATAGACGCATTAAACAATATTATTAGAACACCCAACAACATTGAAGTTATTATGAATGCTTCTACTGAGAGTATATATGAAAAATGGGTAAAATATTTGGAAGGTAAAGAATGGTTAAAATAAAAGTGATTATCAGTGCACTTTTACTTGTCCCGATTGTACATGGAATGTAATTTTATCTATTTCATTGGTGAAGGAGGATCTGGGATTAACTATAAAATTATCACTTATAATTCCACAATCTGGCGCATATCTGAGAGATAAGTGCCTTTGTTTATGAGAAGGTACAGAAATTTAAATTTCGAATATTGTGGTTACTTCAAGTGGATAAAAAAATTAATAGTGAGCTTATTTTTAAAAAATGATATTAATGTGTCCATCCATCCTAATTCATAATTATTTTAGTTTTTTCAATGTAAACTGTAGGAGACAAAGTGAAAAATTGTTATTCAACAAAATGGTGCTAATCTGTAAAAAAGATTTGCGCTTTTCTTGATTTTAGGGGCATTTCTTATTACTAAGATTAGGGTTATAAGAAAATAATGGAACCTTTTCATGGAATATCCGTAGTAAAGTGTACAAAGAAAAATAAAAGTGGTGTTTGTCTTGCATAAGTGGGAGGGTTGCTGTCTATTTGCAAAGTATCAGAGGAGAAATAATCAGTATTGGTTGTGATATCCACCGCACTCAACTCCTCTTTTAAACTAAAAATGTGAAATATGGAGGTTACATGCATTGAGTTTATTTAAGCGGTTTCGCATTCCTACTATATTATCTTTAACTCTAGCTGTGCTCATTTTATTCGCTTGTATAAATCAAGAAACTACAGATAGTGTAGAAGAAAATAATATTGAATTAAATACAAATGACAAAAAGGCTCATATGCAAAATGAAAAAAATAACGATTACAAGTCTATCCAATTAAACAGTACAGATTATAACGATCTAGCATTTCTTAAAGATATCTTGGGTAATAAAAGGGTAGTCATGTTGGGGGAAAGCTCTCATGGAGTAGCCGAGTACAACTTAATTAAGAGCAGGTTGATCAAATATTTACACGAAGAGTTAAATTACAATGTGGTTGCCTTCGAAAGTGGTCTGGCAGATGTAAATGTAACAAATGAGTTGCTACTAGATAATAGTCCATACAGAGCATTAAATTATGCGCTCCATAGTGTATGGAATACAAATAATAACGTGAAATTATTTAAATATTTACAAGAACAAAAGTCTTCAAACCAGTCTATTAATATTGCTGGGTTTGATATTCAACCACAGGAATATTCTAATCAGGGATCAAATATACTTTATGAATATTTTGAAGGTATACATAAAGATTTTGCTGAGAATGTAAAAGAAGCAGAAATAGGTTATGATGAATTAATCAAAAAAGGTAATAAAAAGAGTAGGGAAATTATCGAATTACCTACGATGTGGAATGAAGAGAGAAGAAGATTGATTCTTCAGTATGAAAATTTATTAGGTATTCTTAGAAATAGTGATTCTCAAATATCAAGGACTTTGAATGATCAACATGAGAAATTATTCATAAAGATTTTTGAGCAAAGAATCAATGGTCTTACAGACATATATAATGAAGAGTATTTTATACAACTAAATTCAACCGAAAGAAGTGAACGAAGAGATGCAATGATGTCAGAAAATTTGATATGGCTCTTAGAAGAAATGTATCCAAATGAGAAGTTCGTTATATGGGCTCATAATTCCCATATTATGAAGAACAGGTCTAAAGTAAAAATAGCAGGTGGTAGAGTCCCATATGTAAATTTTGTGGAATTGTTACCAGACTCAATTAAAAATGAATCATATATTATTGGCTTGTATATGTATGGTGGACAACAAACTTCAACCCTTCGAAAAGTATATGATATACCTGAAAATCATAAGACAAACTCTATAGAAAACCGTCTAAGTCAATCCAAGTATCCTACCACTTACTTAAATATTGCGATCAAAGACACTCCAACAATTGAGTATTGGTGGAATTCTGATACGGTAGGAAAAGCGGGGGGATTTTATGAAGAAACGTTCATCCCTAGCGAGCAATATGATGGTCTTATCTTAATAGATCAAGCGAATCGACCAATATATCAGTAAATCGAGTGGGTGAGGAATCTTTGACATTTAAAAAGATAATAGTGGCAAAAAGAATTTTCAAAATGTGTTAACAGGTACAGAGTCAGATTATAATGTAAAATTTATTGTATCAACAATCCCTCAAATGATAGATAAATCTTGTAACTAGAGTAGTGAAGCTGGCGGGACTCTTCCCTACCTCTTTAGTACCAAATGGTCATTAATTCTATTAGTTTTAATAGTGTTCAACCTAAAAATTGTTATTCCACAATATGGCGTGATAATACAATACTAACTAGTTAATATTTAGTAGATGAAAAAGAGCATTGTTCGCCAAAATGCTCTTTTTCATCATTTATTCAAAAACGCAAACAGCAAATGTCCATTTTCATCAGAACAAATGTTATACTGTTAAAAAATATTGGAATTAAATAACAACTTGGAAGGCTGATAAGAATGGCATATAAAATTCAAAATGCAACTAGAAGATATAAAACAAGTTCAAGATGTGGCAAAAATAACTTGGAACGCTACTTATGAAGGAATAATTCCTTTAGAGGTACAAGAAAATTTCTTACATTCAGCTTACAATGATGAAAGGATGAAGCAACGATTAGAACGTTCTACTCTTTTTGTAGCTGAAATAGAAGGTAGAGTTGTGGGTTTTGCTAACTTTTCTCCAGTAAGAGAAGATGGAAAAGTTGAGTTAGGGGCTATTTATGCTATTTATCTTTATCCAGAACAACAAGGCAAGGGTATAGGCTCAGTATTGTTACAGAAGGGGATTGAAAGTTTAGATGGTGTAAATGAGATTTATATAAATGTTGAAAGAGATAATAAAATAGGAAAGACCTTTTATGAAGCTAAAGGTTTTGAGGTTGTCAAAGAATTTGATGATGATTTTGATGGTCACATCCTAAAGACAGTAAGAATGGTGTTAAAAGCTTAAAGCTCGCATATGCGAGCATTTTTAGCGTAAGTTGATAATATCATTCAAGGTGAATTTCTAGTAATTATTAATCGTTATTGATTGGAATCATACACTGAATTAACATAGATTAATTAATAATTCAGCTAATAAAAGCTCAGCTCAATTGATCTTTAACAAAATGGCGCAAATCTTGATGTGAAAATCTGTTATTATTGATAATGGAAAGATATATCACATCAAACTAAGGAGTCCAAACATATGAAAAACTTTGCAGACACATTGATAGAGCACAGTATAAAAAAAAACACAGCTTTAGTAGTTGGGTTAGACCCTGATATATCCTATTTCCCGAACTTCTTGTTAAACAAAGATACACAAACAACAGAAGGAATATGTAATGCCATAATAAACTTTAACAAATTAGTAATTGATGAAGTTTGTGATCACGTAGTAGCAGTAAAGCCCCAGCTTGCTTACTACGAAATATATGGTAGTGAAGGAATTAAAGCTTTAGAAGAAACTATACAATATGCTCGGTCAAAGAACATAATTGTAATTAACGATGCAAAAAGAGGAGACATCGGTCCAACTTCAAAAGCATATGCAAAAGCATTTTTAACAAATGAATCCTTATCAGGTGATATGGTAACTGTAAACCCTTTTTTAGGAAGTGATGGCTACAACCCTTTTATTGAGGTTGCACAAGAAAACAATAAAGGTCTATTTTTGTTACTAAAAACATCAAATCCTTCTTCATCCGAAATTCAGGATTTAAAACTACAAAATGGTGAAATCTTGTACATGCAAATGGCAAAAGAAATAAATGCTGTAGCTGCAGCAACTAAAGGTGATAATAACTACTCATTTATTGGAACAGTAGTAGGGGCAACCTACCCATCCGACGCAAATAAAATAAGAGAATTGTTACCACATTCAATCTTTTTAGTTCCCGGGTTAGGAGTACAAGGAGGCAAAGCAGAAGATTTAGCTGTCTTCTTTGATGAAAAGGGTTTAGGAGCTGTTATCTCTTCATCCAGAGGAATTACGTATAGCTATTATTTTAATAATAAAGATGAAAATTGGAGAAACATTTCAAAAGAACAAATGGCTAAATCTATTGCAGATGTAACCATTACAGCAAAAAAACAGATCAATAAAGTTCGGTTCAAAACAAACTCCTAAAATGTTAATCAAATAATTTCTTATAACGAAGACTTTGTGGAATATGTGTACAAATAACTGTGCTTTTAGTATTCAACAAAATGGCATAAGTCTTAAATTTAGATAAGTGTTTTTTATTTGAGTGACATATTCTGTGAAAAAGGATTATCTAGGTACTGAAAATTTGAAATATTAGTTCTTAAGTTAAAGGACAATATTATTAAATAAGTGGAGTGTTTTTCTTACTAAATATTGAAAAATGAATTTCTGAAATGAAAAAAAAACAGATAAAGGTGAGAGTATTGAATATTTCAGTTCTTGGTTGTGGACGTTGGGGCACATTTATAGCTTGGTATGCTAAAAAAATAGGTCATAATGTAATGTTGTGGGGGAGAGAGAACTCTAAAAATTACATTAGATTAGATGAAACTAGAAGGAATGATTATCTTACGTTATCTGAAGATATTGAATTAAGTAATTCTCTACATAAAGCAGTTTCATTTGCTGAGGTTATAATTATCTCTATTAGTGCTCAGGAATTAGGTTCGTTTGCAAGTCGATTAAGCTTAATTAATGAAATAGAAGGAAAAACCTTCATCTTATGTATGAAAGGACTAGAAGCTACAAGTGGAAAAAGGTTATCTCAAGTATTCAGTGAAACAGTGGGTAATAATACCAATGTAGCAATATGGGTAGGGCCTGGGCATGTACAAGATTTTATAAATGGCATCCCGAATTGTATGGTAATTGGTTCTGAAGAAATCGAAATCACTAAAAAAATGGTTCAAGCATTTAGTAGTGATTTAATAAGGTTTTACTACGGACAAGATATGATTGGAAACGAGATAGGAGCAGCTACGAAAAACGTTATGGGAATTGCGGCGGGAATGTTGGATGGATTGAATTACAGCAGTTTAAAAGGTTCACTTATGGCGAGAGGGACCAAGGAACTTTCACGCCTTGTTACAGCTATGGGAGGTAATGATGTAACAATCTATGGGTTGAGTCATTTAGGTGATTATGAGGCAACGTTGTTCTCTTTACACAGTCATAATCGGAAATTTGGACAAGCTTTTGTTACAGGTGAAAAGTTTGAGAAATTGGCAGAAGGAGTATCAACAGTCAAGGCATTAAAAGAGCTATCTGAGCAATACAATATTGAACTTCCAATTTGTAACGCACTATATGATATTTTATTTAGAAATCGAGATGCAAAAGTTACTTTAGAGAATCTTTTTTTAAGACCTGTTAAATTCGAGTTCCAATAAAAATGGAATTGATAAGGTGAATCTTCATATTCAATTAAATGGCGCTATTCAGTAATAATACTGAGAGCGTCTTTCTTTATGGAAACGGTCAGGTATTGAGTAATAAATAATAATTATATGCTAAAATTAGGAAGTATTGTTGGAAATGTAATAGGTGTAGAAGATAATAGCAAAAGTTATCTCGAATTCTATTCTTTTATTGCAAGGTACTAATTAAAAGAAGAAGCGCGTTGTTATTCATGAAATTGGACATATAAAAGGATAATGCTTCAGAAGATAATGGATGCTTATTTATGTTTTTATTGTTCGAATTTAGAAGATTAACAGTACAGAAACGGAGAGGAAAGAATGGATAAGCTACAAGAAACAATAGATAAATTTAAATTGAATGTGTTAGCAGTCGAGAATGTTCCTCAGTCGTTTAGTTCGACTGTATATAAAATTCTACTAATGGATAATCGAACAGTTTTTATTAAAATTCCTTATTCCAAACAAAAACTTGAACGAGAGTTTAGTGTACTTAAGCGAATAGAAAATGATTTACCTGTTCCACAAGTGTTAGATTATTGGGAAGGTAATGAGGATATCACTGGTGCATTATTGTTGTCAGCAATTAACGGTGTGCCAATTACAGAGAAGGTTGATTCAGTATTAGCGTTTGATATTGGAGTGCATCATGCTAAGCTGCATGCAATTGCTCTACATGAACATGATTTCAATAGTTCTGTTTCAAATGAGTATGATCATTGGCCTGAGTTTATTAAGCAACAATTTAATTCCTTTGCAATAGATGTTAAAGAAGTAGTTGATCCGAGTTTATACGAACTGTCTTTGCAGTATTTTGATAAGCAAATCAAATTACTCCCACCTTCTGACGGACCTTGTTTTATACATTTGGATTTTAGACCAGGTAATATTTTAGTTCGTGAAAATAGAGTGGTCGGCATTATTGATTTTGAAAGTGTCCGAATCGGATCAACTGATATGGATTTCACAAAAATTAATAGGGATATTTTTCTCAAATATCCTGGGACATTGCAAGCGTATCAGCAAGGCTATGAATCTATTCGAGCACTTGTTGATTTACAAGAAGTGTTCCCGTTTTATCACTTTATCGACGCTTTTAATTCAATTGGTTGGTGTAATAGAAGAGGTATTGAAAAACATCAAGCTTTTCTTCAAGAGAATTTAGCATATTTAAAAGGGATTTTAAATGTTAAATAACTAAAAGTGTACAATGTAAATATGATCCAGCATTGTTTTGATCGAGAGAAAAGCAAATCATCGTAGGAGTATTGATCTCATGAGATATTTCATCAAAAGAATATCTAATCGTGCAGGAATTAAAAAGAATATTGCCATCACGAATTACAACAAAGCTATGCAACACATAAGATAAATAATGGCGCTCCAATTAACTTCATACAAAGCTTATTAGGTTATGAGAAAAGTGAAACATCAAAAATATGCTCAATTGAAGGCATCAATTTAATAGTCAGTATTTTTAAGTAGTGGACAAAGTGAAAAAGTCCAATATTATATTAATTATTTATGTTAGTTGGATAACAATAGGTTCTAAACCATATCTATCATGTTTAATCTGTAATTATTCCATTTCCATTTTGATCTTTGGTAATAAAGTTTGCTTCGATAAGACCTTTAGATGATTGTGATAGCTTTGATTGGGGTAGGTCTCCTAGTTTTTTAGAAAAGTATCACTCACATAGTTCCTTAAATTGCATTAACTCATAGATAACTTTTATTTGATCTAAAAATAGCTTTAAACCTTATTTCGTTCACTTTAAAGGTAGCTTCGATGTTCGTATCTACCAAAGGTTCCCCCTTGACCTCACTTCTTATTAATCGGAAAAATTGATTTTTATAGTGACGCTAAAAAGTAATGTTAGGCGTATTTTTCTTTGGTTTTATCACTCTTATCCAAGGGTACATAGCACTCTTCTGTTCATTCTTGCTAATACTCCAAATAAAAGATTATGATCTTAGTTCTTCAGCATAGGCTGCTAGTACTCAGGGTAAATAGCAACTATACCAAGAACTAAAGATTTAAATTCGAAAGTATATGAATGAAGAGATTTTTTGAGCGAATTCCGTTAGGTTCTTTTTCATCACAATACAATCAATATATCCTTCAGCAACAAGATTGACTTTATAGGATAAAAATAAAGTCTCTAATTGGGAAACAAGCGCTTCTTTGTTTTCGCCTAGATATTTCAGGATTTTTTTTCTCCTAAAAACATTTCTTTTAAAATTTTCTACTATCATTCCATATTAAAAACAACCTGTAAGGTTATGTATAAAAAGAGCTCATCGTATAAACATGAAGAAATCTTAAGAAATTCTTCATTATGTTACAAAGAAAAACGTAAGATTTGAATGTTATGCTAGAAAAGTAAGAGAACATGAAACGTTTCTACAAAACATAGAAAACGAATCAATCTGTTAGGAGGAAATGTGTGTGACAGAGACTAACCAAACAAAAATGACCCCCTTGATGCGATTCTCCATCGTGGGATCGTTACTCATATTCACCATTATTTTGGTCTATACGTCCATTGATTTGGTTCGGTATATGAAAGAAAATCTAAGTGATTCTTCCATCAGCTGGGTAGAATCCATTGCATTGGATGAAGGCATCGGAATCAACTGGGTAACGAGAAATGATGGAAGCACCGAAATGGAAGTCGTAAACGGGGAAAAGAAAGAGGTATTCGAAGTATCCGATCAAGATGAAGACATTACCTTGTTTCCGAGCGAGTCATTAGGGATATTGGGTGTAATCACAAGCGAACAAATTGAACAAATTTCGGTCAATGATTCTAATGAAAAAATATCCATAAATGATTCTATTGGAGAGATCCAGTTCTATCCCTATGAAGATTATATCTTCTTTTATTCAACTGAGAAAGTAGACGAACCTGTTATCATCAAAGGATTTTCCGGCGAAAACGAATTGGTTGGTGAAACTCGTTCATCATAATCTACGAAAAAGGAGTCTTAATCATGCTTTTAACATTAATCAGTGAAGTGGGATATCACGGCGCCGTCGGGGCCTTTGTTGCGTATTTGATCGGTCGTCGTTATCTTCCGGAAAAGAAATTGTTTCTTTTTATGTTTATAGGAGTCATTGCAGGGATTGCCCCTGATTTGACTTTGATCTTTGAATTTGCAGGAGGGGTTCTTTCAAGTATCACCGACTTTCCTGTTTTGGAGTTTTTAGGAGTACGTTTATATTTTATGGGTCATTCGATATTTGTCGCTCCAGCTTTTAGTTTAGGGTTAGCGGTTTTGATCCGTCCTATTTTTCCTGAACTGACTTTGAAGATCCGCTGGATGTCGATGTTTTTTTCTATCGTAATTGGGCATTTATTCATGGATTTTCTAGATAATGGATTGCCTTTATTCTTCCCAATAACATATGATCGAGATATTGGCTTAAACGTATTGAACGGGAGCGATGGGTTCCTTGTTCTTTCCTTTAGCGTTTTATTTGCACTCATTCTGTTTCTTCATAAAACGGGAAGGCAAAAATGGGCCCCAAAACTCATTATAGTCGGAGTTGTTCTGCTGGCTTCATATGGAGGGGTACGAGAGATGTCGAAAACTCAAATGACAAAGCAATTGGCTGAACAATACCCTGGTGATAAGGTGTACATTGAAGCGGGAAGCGGAAATCCTTTCTCAAGCAGGCTATGGCATTATGAAATCAGGTCGAATTCCGATGCTTTTACCTTTATCATTTATGGTGAAGGATCTTTCTCGAACCTGAATGAATCAGAACAAGAACGTCTTTTCTTAACAGATAGCGGGTATACGCTCTTATTGAGGGAAATAACAATCGAAGATCAATTGTATTTAATAGGAATCCCTTATAATATCGGTGAGTCTAGTTATAATTTTGATGTTGGAAAAGAAGACTTGCTTGTTTATAAAGCGGAAGAAGAGGCTGAGGAACTAAAAAGGATAGAAGGAGAAGAGAAAGACAGTCTTTTAAACGAACTACCTTCTCTCTCTGACGAAGCGATCCTTTTTGAAAAACAGGATGTCTCCATCAAGGGCATCGATCCGATAGAAGAATGAAGACAAAAACGCCTGAAAAGGCGTTTTTGTTGATTTAGTCAGAAATAAAAAATGACATGATACAACTTTTAACTGTAGTAGAGATAAGTGGAAATGAATATAAAATTAAGTGAGAAAAGAATTTATCCTATGCTGATATTAATGATAATGTGTAATTAGTAGGGGGTAAAAATTTTTAAGGTTGGGGTGCGTACACATGTCAGCAATATTCGGGATGATACTATACCAACAAGCGGTTTAATGTAAATTTTTAAAGAGGCTGGGACATAACTTAAGTGTTTAACTAAAATTCCGAACAAAGTAATAACTTAGCGGATGAAATATACGTAGACTCCTGCGGGATGAAAAGCAACGGCTAGACCCCGCAGAGCGTAGCACGAGGAGGCTTGCCAGCTTCCCGTGGAAAGCGGAGTATATTTCAGGAGCGGCGTAACTAGAACTACAACCATTGTTCGGCTTCTATTTAGTTAAAATATTTTTGTCCCAGCCTCTTTTAAAATGGAACGGAAGCCCGCCAACATAAGGACAAACTCATTGAGGTTTATCAAGACGAAGAATAAAAAAATATGGCTGGAGTTGTAGTGGGTGCTATATCGCGTATAATTTGTACAACAAAAAATCATGAAGTTATTGTGTAGGACAAATTGCCAAAAGATCACACAGTTGCTACAATACGATAAGAACATTCGTTTGGTGGTGTGGTATATGAGAGCAAGTATACCAGAGGAATTGTTAGACACAATTGTTGAGAAGATCTATCTTGATCTAGAAATCCACATTCTTGAGAAAAAGTATATGGATGCAGAAACACAGAGAAAAGATGAAGAACATATCAAGTTTTTAAAACAAGTTATATCAAGTGCCAGAAAGAAACGGAAAGAAATAGGTGAAGTTCTTAAAGGGAGAAACGTAAAGATTTATGAAGTAGTAGAACTAGATGATATGTTTGTTGAATACCCATATGCTCAAAATACGAATGGGGCATCTAAAGAAGGTACTCAACGTTTTTGGAAAGCGGGGTTAAAGTATCGGTTAACTCGCAGAATAAATGAACGTTTGAGAAGAGGTGTTGAAGAAAATACAAATTCTTGAACAAAATAAATAAGGTGACAGATAGCCACCTAAGTATTCCTATGTTCCCATTGTTCTAGCGCCAAGTCGTACATATCATCCCAAGTTTTAAAGGACGTGTTTTCCTCCATAAATTTATTTTGTTCTGATAACGGAATGTAGGTGTCTGGAATTGTAGCATAGTAACTTTCAAAGAATTCACTATGATTTTTGAATCTAGTATATTTTTGAAGGAATTCAGAAGTATATAAGTCGGTTGAGTCAATCAAAGTAAATTCAATTTCATGTGCATGTTCGCTGGATTCAAGGTGAGGTGGTGTACATAAAGAATCAAGTAATTCGCGTAGGTTTTCCATAATGATGCCTCCTTTCTTAAATTATAATACTGGATTAATGCTTCATCAGTTGAAAAATTGGATATTTTGTGAATAATATTAGATCATTATGGGAGTTAATAAATTTTATATGCTCATTAGCTGAAGTGGCGTAACTAGAAGTTGAACTAAACAGTTTTGTTATGCTGATCTTCCACAATTTGGCGTAAGAATGCTATCTACACTACATTTAGAATACTACTCATTAAATAAGATCAACCAGAAAAGTTACTGACTGATCTTATAATAATACTAAGTGGCGCTTTTCAGAAATGATACTGAAAAGCGTTCTTCTTTTGCTTAGAAGAATATTGTTTAAACAAGATATTTTGTAACCTCTATGGATATTCTTTCAAATACCATATTTTAAAGTAGGGGTAGTTGAAATGTAGAAACAAATCATTACACCTAAAGAGTTAAAGAAACCATCAAAAGTACCATTTGTTTTTGGATTTTTAATCCTTATTACTATAGTTAAGCTTTCAACCGTTCAAAAAGGTTTGATGTGAGTTCAGTTATTATAACAGCGTATAAATTCACATTCATTTAATGACCTCAATATGAAAGGTATTGATTCTAATACTATACATAGTAGCAACTCAGAATATAAAATTAAATTCGTTTTCAAGACATCTTTAAAATTTAAATACTTAAGTGAAAATTATTGGAGAGAAATAACAGCATAATCACAAATTTTTTCTCTTAAAGAAAATAATAAATATATCTCAGTATTTATCAGCTAATTTAGATAAAACACGCTTGGAAATATCCAAGCGTGTTTTATCTAGATTTCTAAAAACCTTCTAAAAAAACGGCTTATGCTTTATAGAATATGTAACTAAAGTTATTTTCGCGTTGTTTACTTATAATTTAGACGAAAAAATAAATGTGATATATACGTGCCTATTGTAAAAAATGTAAGTTTACTATATACTACATTACAACAGTAATGCACTATGTTAGGAAGGAGGCGGAGACAATTCTAAATACAGAAAGTACTAAGCCAATTTATGTGCAAATTGCTGAATGGATTGAATCAGAGATATTAAACGGTCATTTCGAAAGTGATAACAAGGTGTATTCACAGTATCAATTAGCTGACATGTATACGATTAATCCAGCAACTGCAGCGAAAGGGCTTAGTCTTCTAGTGGACGAAAATATTCTTTACAAAAAACGCGGACTTGGAATGTTTGTCTCTGTTGGAGCAAAAGACATGATTATAGCTAAAAGGAGAAATCAAACATTGAAGGGGTTAATACAGGAATTGGTTTTAGAAGCTAATCAGTTGCAAATAGAAGATAACGAGTTAATTGAAATGATAAGAGAAGAAATGGTTAAGGAGGAGAGACAATGACTGTAATTGAATGTTCTGTCTTAACTAAAAGATACGTAAGAAAAAAAGTCTTAAACAACCTATCTTTTTCCATAGAGGAAAATAAAATTACAGGATTAATTGGTCGGAATGGCGCTGGAAAAACGACCTTGTTAAAAATAATAGCAGGATTCCTAAAAGAAACATCGGGTGAAATCAATGTTTTTTCCAACAAGCCATTCAATAATTTACACGTCTCAGCAAATTCCATCTTTGTGGATGATTTAATGAGTTTTCCTCAAGCTGTACCACTAGGTGAACTGTTAGAAGTTGCTGAACGCTTTTATCCTAATTGGAATAAGCAATTAGCAAGTAATTTATTTAAGTATTTTTCTTTTGATCCTAAGTATTATCACACTAGACTTTCAAAAGGAAAGAAAAGTACGTTTAACATGATTATCGGTTTAGCGTCACGTTGTCCTTTAACAATTTTTGATGAACCAACTACAGGAATGGATGAAGCAGTGAGAAAAGATTTTTATAAGGTGTTGGTGAAGGATTATATTTCTTTTCCGCGTACTATTATTCTATCCAGTCACCATTTGGGTGAAATAGAAGATATATTGGAGGATGTTTTACTTATTAACAATGGAGAAAAACAATTGCACATGCCGATGGATGTGTTAAAGGAATGGGCAGTCGGAATTAAAGGGGCAACAGATCAAGTTGCTAAATTGACGCATGGGAAAGAGGTAATATTCAAGAATCACTTAGGTATGAATACGATTTATCTGGTTGTAAAGAATGATTTATCTGATTCTTCCCTCCAACAAGCACGTCATCGAGGTATCGAAATCTCTCAAGTTAAAGTTAGTGATCTATGTGTTTATTTGACTAGTGAAACGAAGGGAGGTATTGAAGATGTCTTTGACGACAGTGACATTAGCTAATACTGTTAAAAACCAATATTTTTACAAGCTCAAAGCAAACATAGATTCGTTTAGTTCACTCATAGGAATCCAGGTTTTAGGTATCATCTTTTCACTTGGTGGAATTGGAACAACATCCATGGGCAGTAATAATTTTAATATCAACATCCAGTACTATGCAGCTGATATCGTCATTGTCTTTACATTAATTTGGGCTTTCTCTACAGCAATTACGATTACGACTAAACCACATAGAAACCATGATTTTACGTTTGTAACCAATCGACTTAGCAGCAGTCTCTCGAATATTCTCTTTTTAATAACGGCTACCATTGTAGGGAGCATTACAGCCATTTTATCTGGGAATGTAATACAAGTCCTTAGATATATTTTGATTGATCAGGAGCTCTATGTTCTTAATACTGGAATCCAAGAACTTGTTATCGGTATAAGCGCAATCTTTTTGTATGGGCTAATTGTTTGTGCAATAGGTTACTTTATTGGAACACTAATTCAAGTAAGTAAGTTATTTATCATTGTTATTCCAGTGTCATTGTTAGGTTTGATTTTTCTTGAGGCTACCTTACTTGAAGGAACGATAAGGGATAATTATTTATCTGTCATCAAAATTTTTCAATTTTATGTATCGGAGCCAATATTTGTATTATTTATTGTGAAAGTTTTGATAACTTCTAGCTTGTTTTTTATGGCTGCCATTAGCATCCTGAATCGAATGGAGGTAAGAAAATGATTTCCTTCGAGCTAGCTACATTTCAAATTATTTTATTTATCATTTTAGTAGGGCTGTTCTCTTTAATGATTAAAGCTGGGAAAAATATTAGCTCTCTAAAAATAACTCACTGGCTACTTTTAATATACACAGGATTACTTTTATTAAGTTCTGTATTTATAGCATTCGCCTCCGATGATTCATTAAAACAGCAGGAAGTAAAACAAGGTGAAACAGATCATGACTTCTATTCATTATTGAGCAGTATGGAGATAGATAAGCTTGATCCAGACTATATTATAAAAGCAAAAAGCTTTGATGATTATAGAAATCAAACATTGGAAGTTAACTTTACAGAAAAGTACAGTCCCCACGTGATTGTAGAAAGAAAATTGAGTAGTGATAACAAGATCGAAGTATTTAACTTAAGTAGTGGATTGTTTGTAGATGGTGTCGATTTTTCTAGTAAGGTAGCTCCAGTTGGTTTTATATTAAATGATAATAGACTTATTATTAACTCTCCTTCACAGGATGTAAATATCAAACTGGTAAAAGCTCCGTTTCCAGTTCGGCAATTTACAGAAGAGTCACTTTTTAATCAATATGATGGGAGAGTAAATCAAGTTATTTATTTAAAAGTACCAAATGATGTAGAGTTAATAGAGGGTTCGTTTGTGAATTTTAGTTTTATTGAGAGATGAGACACTTAAAATGTTCTACGTGGCTAAAAAAAGCCGTGTAGAACATTTTTATGTGTTTAATAACACGTGTAATATAAAGATTTCTATTTATTTCTGTTCTTCTCTCTATACCGTTTTACCTTAGATATAGTCCCACATGCTCTTCCAGTGGGACTATTTGCGTTCATATTACACCACTTTTTAGTACCACTTTTTGATTGATCATAAAAGGCCCACTTACAATCTGGACAAATTTTTAGTCGATGAAAGGTTCCTGTGTTGATTAAAGTCAAAATGTCTATCAGTATATAGTCGATTAGACTCTTCCTTTTATATTTGTAAATCAGGTTATAGACTGGTTTTTTGTTTTGTATTTGAACCTCGTATGCAATTTGCCTTCTGTTAATCCATTCATTAAGGAGCTCTCCATCATTTTTTTCAATTGTCGTCCGTATGTCTGACCGAAATTCGATAACTTCATCTAATAAATCATTGGAATCTTCGATTGTTAGATGTTCATGAATATAATTCGAGACATCAGATATAGTTCCAAAATGATCTTTAGGTACTCTGTCTTTGTTAGGAATTTCCCAAGTGTTCAAAAAAGATAATACTTCGTTAATTTCTTTGTTCTTATCCATAATTGTAACCACCAATCAATTTTACAGGTTGCATTATGATTCATTATAACATAACATAAATGTAACCATCTAAATAAAAAGAAGGTTACAACTAAAGGAGGTTACTATGAATCAAACAACGAAAGTTATCTTATTTTCAGCATTTTGTATGAATCTTGCAGGTTTTGCCGTAATATCCTTTTTTGCAGTTTATTTGTCAAATACACTTTATTACTCAGTAGTAGAGACTGGAACAGTATTATCTTTAATCGTTTTAACCTCCAGTGGGTTACCTCTTTTAACTGGAGGACTCGGAGATAAATACGGTTATAAAAATTTAATGGGATTAGGATTATTAATACGGGGAACAGGTTTCATTATTTTAGCAATGTCAGAGGCCTTTTACTTCGTCTCTTGTGGGGCTGCTCTTATCGGGTTAGGATCTGCATGTTATGAACCTTCATCAAGAGCATTTTTTTCATCAGTAAAGCAAGAGGAGCTAAAAAAGAGAGTGTTTACTAATTTAAACCTTTCACTAAATGCTGGAGCAATTATTGGACCTCTTATGGGAGGGGTGTTACTATTTGTTAATCCTAGCTATCCATTTGTCATTAGTGGCATTCTATTTTACTTATTATTCGTAGTCCAACTCCTGTTAATAAAGCGTAGCGATTGTACAATGAGTTCACGCCCTTCTATCCTTGTAAGCGTAAAGCATATCGCAAAAAATAAAAAATACATCCTCTATTGTGTTGCAATGATATTCTTTTGGTTCATGTTTTCTCAGCTAACAGTATCCATCCCGCTACATATGTATAACTTAACTAGTAGTGAGAGGTATGTTAGTTTAGTCATCACAGTAAATGCTATAACAGGACTGATGGTAATGATTATGATCAAACAATTATTTCATAGAATGAACATATACAGTCTGCTTACAATAGGTGTACTCACCATGTCATTTTCTTTGTTAATGATCAGTTTCATTTCATCGCCATATTGGTTATTAATATGTATAGTCGTATTTACGATAGGTGAAACGTTTGTATTACCTTCATCCGACATTGCAATTTCAGAATTTACCTACGGGCAGTTTCAAGGTTCATATTTTGGTTTTTTTGAAATATCCTTTGCTATTGGAGCAACTTTAGGAAATTTCACAGGTACCTTTTTGTTGAATAACTTTCCTAATAGTATGTTGCCTTGGATTATTTTTTCTAGTGTAGGAGTCATTAACTTTCTGCTTCTTACTATTTTGAGAAGAACTTCCGTTACTAGCTCTGTAATGAAGGAAGAAGTCGTATAAATGTATAGTGATTTTCAATTTTCACTTTATTTTATACGTATCTACTAATTATTAAAGCATCCTTTCTCAATTAATATCATAGTAAGATTAGAAGTATGAGTTAATCATTTAGCAGAAATAGGCATATGGTTGACAATGATTATCAATATCATATATACTAATCATATATTAATGATAACTATTATCAATTAAATGCTTCTGCTCTTTATCTAAGGGAGGATTAACAATGTCAACAGTGCTAATCATTTACGCGAGTATGTCTGGAAATACTGAATCGATAGCTGATTTAATAGAAGAAGGACTACAAGACAAAGGTGTAACAGTTGAAAAGAAAGATGTCTTTGACGTAGACATAAATATAATAGATAAATATAATTCAATCATATTTGGATCATATACTTGGGGGGATGGGGAGCTTCCAGATGAATTTTTAGATTTTTATGATGAGTTAACTGAGGTAGATTTGTCTGGGAAGGATTTTGCAGTGTTTGGTTCAGGAGATAGGTCTTATAAAATATACTGCGGAGCAGTTGATATTTTTGAGTCAGCTATATTACAACAAGGTGGAATGCTCGTTCAAGAGAGCTTAAAGATTGAGGACAGTCCTCAAGGCGAAGAAATAGAAAAATGTAAGCTGTTTGGAAGGGAGTTTGTTCGGAATATTAGAAAATAGGTTTAGTAGAATTAATCACTTACCTTAGAACAGTTCGACTGAGAAAAGGTAATTGCTTATAATATATATTTAGTAATTAAAGAGCCTAGCAATTCTACTAGGCTCTTTTTTGTCGTAATTTAGTATTATATTATTTTGTATATTTGTTGTTATAACTGAGCAAGGTTAAACTATCTTTACTTTAGTGCCAATTGGAATTTGATCAAACAGCCATTCAATTTTTTCATTTTCCATTCGAATGCAACCTTGCGTTACATATTCTCCAATAGATCCAGGGTTTATCGTCCCATGTATACCATATGTTCTGCCTGTTGTGCCTGGTACACTTAGACCTAGCCATCTACTGCCTAAAGGATTTGACGGATCTCCACCTGGAATATTTTTAGCGGTGTATGACGGTTCAACAAATTTAGTAATGATTTCAAACATACCCGAAGGAGTTGATAGATTTTCACCTGTTGAAACTGTTGTTTTGAAAAACTCATCACCATTTTTATATGCGACAAGAATATTATTAGATCTATTGATTTCTATCAAATAGTTAGCATTTACAGTCGGGCTATTTTCAATCATAGCTGTTTGATGCTGTTTAAAAATATTAGGTATAATTAATGTTTCACCACTTTTTATTGATTCGATATTACCATTTATTTCACTTATTTCTTGAACATAATACGATAGTTGATAATATGTATTCATAATACTATATAGCGTTTCTGCTTGTTGAACGGTATGTACTACGATCCCGCTACTAGTAGGTATTTCAATATTAATACCAGCTTTTACATCGGTTTCAGGGTTAAGTATAGTATTATATTCCATTATGAAGTTTAATAGCTTAGATTTACTATAGAATTTTCTCGCTACCTCATATAATGTGTCACCTTCTTGTACAGTATAAACAGCTAGTTTGTCCGGATTTGGAACAACGATTTGCATTCCTTCTTTGACATCTACTTCAGGATGCGTAATATTATTATATGATTGTATAAATTCAGTGTTATTTTCATTGTAAAATAATTTGGAAATTTGAAAAAGTGTTACTCCCTTTGAAATCTCATATTGGATGGAAATCTGTTTATGGCTATTAATTGATGCCTCCGTAGAACTTAAAAGGGTTTCTGAAGGTTGTTTACTCTCTATTTTAGTAGCTTGTACCTCTTCTGTATTTGTAGATGCAGATTCAGAAACAGGCTCTGTAACCACTATTATTTCTTGTACTTCTACTACAGAAGCTTCACTGATACTATTTGACTTAGTGTTGGTAGTATTTTCAGTAGACAAGTCTTCTTTTTCTTGTAACGTCTCATTAGTATGTGAATTTAAATCTTCTACCTTGTTATTATTTTTTTCAGTAGCTATTTCTTGCTCTAACTTTTTGCTTTCAAGTTGTACTTCAGCACTTGCTTCTGTTGGATTATTAGCTCTAAATAAATAATTACCTGTAACTATTGTTATGAAGATAATAAAAAGAATTGCATAAATCGTCATTTTACGTGTTATAGAATTATTTTCTGCACTAGCATTTGATGGATCTTGCAAAATATCACCTCATTTGTCGAAAATACACCTCCCTTATTTTACATTTGTATCATAATCTTTCCTATAGGATGATTCACTTATTTTTCTTTGTTCCTTAGGTTAACGGATACTTTTGACCTACCAATTTTGAGTCTATCTACTTATAAATGGAAAATTATAAATGATTAAATGAGGAAGAAATTTTATTATTAATCGTTACTTATAGGTCAAAATGAACTACTGTGTTGTATAGAGTGAAATGTAAAGATTGGAAAAATAAAGAATGAAGTTATTAAGTTAACTATGAAAATTTAGGAATCTGTGAAAAAGTTGGAATGTGTAAAAACAATTAAATGAACATATTTTGTATGTACATGGTAATGATGTAGTTGATTCAATTTATTTATGGATGTAAAGAATTTAATGAGAAAGAGCTTGGTCTTATTTAGCCAACAATTCAACAGTATAGTAAGAAAGTATGATAAATAATAGATTAATTAACATTTCAATAGAAAATGAATAAAAACTTATTGTGATGGTGTCATCAGGTAAAGCAACCAGAAAAAATGAGTAGACATTACAGTTGATAATACAGGAACTATGAATATAGATGTTAATGGTGGATTTAATCATTGGTTGATACTTTCCATTCTTAGATATAGCACGTATTAATCTAGCGTGCGTGGCAGCTTTTTTACGTATATAATTTAAATTTTCAAAATTCATCGTACTGTCTATTTTTAAGTAATAATCGCAACAAAGTTTACGAAAAAAATCCTTTAAAATTATATAAAAGTAGTAATTAGATAAACTGTTAAGTAAACTTGACTAAATTATCCGAAAATTGGTAAAATTAAGTGATATTTAACGTTGTAGACATTTTCTTAAATAATAAAAGAGGTGGGGAAAATGAAAAGTCAAAACTTTAAGAACCATGTTCGTATGCATCCAATTTATCATTACATAGGAGCGCCACTTGTAACAGTAGTATTTATTGCAACACTTGTCAATTTAATTATGGCGATTTATAGCGGTGAAGGGATTTTAACAGCTTTATTGTGGTTAGCTATTACATTAGGCTTATTTATAACATTTTCTTTAGTAAGACTATATTCAACGAAGTTACAAGATCGAATCATACGTTCAGAAGAGAATTTACGTCATTATACTCTTACGAATACAATGCTAAATTCAAGGTTAACGATCCAACAAATTATTGCTTTGCGTTTTGCGAGTGATGATGAGTTCCCAGCTTTATGTGAACGTACTATTAAAGAAAATCTACAACCTAAAGATATAAAAAAAGCAGTAAAGCATTGGCGTGGAGACTACTATCGTGTATAGATATAGATGATTTTAAATATTCTAATAAATAAACATATAAAAAAGGACTAGATTTAGTCCTTTTTTATATGTTTATTTATTCGGTATTATCGCATAACACGGATTGGTTTGTAATGAAGTAATTGGTATTCAATGAAATAGCACTATTAACGAATATATTTTATCAACTTTCACTGGAATGTAAGGAGCTTACTTCTAAAATAACAACTATATAATTTGTAAATAGTTAGTACTATATTTAAGCAACAAATATAGAAGGCATACCACATATTAGTCAAGAAAACCAAGTGGTATGCCTTGTAGAAAGGTCTTCTGTTCAACTGCATTAGTTAGTTAATAAGCACAATCTTCTTCCAACTGTATCTATTAAAGATGAAAAGATCCCTACTTGCCAATAAACATCTGTACCCAATAGTAACTATGTGAACCACCTTCAGTAAATCCAATACCAATTTCAGTATAGTTAGATGAAAGAATGTTTTTACGATGACCGTCACTGTTCATCCATCCAGTTACAACTTCTTCTGGAGTTGATTGCCCAGCTGCGATATTTTCTGCTGCGCTAGTCCACTGTACACCGAATTGCTTCAGCATATCGAATGGACTTCCATATGTGGGAGATGTATGTGAAAAATAGTTCTGATCACGCATATCTTCAGTTTTTATTTGAGCTACTTCGGTTACTTCAGTAGATAGTTCAAGTGGATGTATGTTTTCTTTTGCTCGTTCTATGTTTACTAAATCAAGTACATCATAAATAAACGAGTTTTCCACTTTGGTGGTATTTTTCTCTTGAGAATCTAGTGTTCGTATTACAAATACTGCCATTTGTGCTCGCGTTACATACCCATTAGGTGAAAATTCAGTTGGAGATATGCCAGTCGTAATATTAGAAGCCACTAGTTTAGTAACATAAGTGGTTGCCCAATGATGATAAGGAAGATCATCGAACACTTTATTAGATACGCCTTCAATATTAAAAGCCTCTACTAATATTTTTGCCATTTGAGCACGAGTCAACGGATTGTTCGGATTAAATTCTTCATTTCTACCAAAAACTTCTTCATCTACTAGGGCAGCTATGTATGGGTAGGCAGAATTTGATGTGCTTACATCTACAAAATGTGGATTTGGGCGATTATTTAAATCAATATTTAGTGCTCTTCCTATTATCACTGCGGCATGAGCTCTAGTAATATAGTCATTCGGAAGAAATGAACCATCTGGATAACCATTAATAACTCCTTGTGAAGCTAAACCTTCTATTTCTTCCTTAGCCCAATGATTAGACGGAACATCAGAAAACACTATACTAGCATGCACTTGATTAGAATTGAAGCCAACTGTTAACAGTGCGATTGCTAGGAATATTTGAGCTGCCTTTTGAAAACCTGTCATCTTCTCGTCTCCTTTTCCATTCGATATTTTTAAGATGGTTTAATAGCTATACAGAAATTAGATATAATAAATCTATTAGTATAATTATCCTCAAAAGGTATTCTATCTCATTATTAACTTTATAAAAAGGCAAGAAAATAGAATTATCAATAAATGAGTAGTACGACATAGTTAACAAGTACTAGGGACTAGAAGGAGGGAAGAGAGGCGACAAAACGTTAATGTATGTTCTTTATAGTTTTTCGTATAACTTGTTGTAATAGTTTCTAAACGTTATATAAAAGACAAGATGCCACGAAATTTAGTATTTTTAATAGGAAAACTACAATCAATTCAAAAATAGCCTAACTATATGTAAAAGTTGAAATCAATCTTTATTGAAGAAAAGGTGGTACGAACGCTTGTGATATACTTGTTCCTCCTTATTTGAAAAATCAATAACAATTTTTATTTTCTCCATAACTATTGGGGCAAACTACTGTTTTATCATTGTTACACCAACAAATGAAGAACAAAGTTCAACAATTTACATTATCGTTTATAACAAAAATTGAACCTGTTCATAAGGTATTTTACATCAATGATTTACTATTGCGGAATTACATAAAAACAAGATTATAGAGGGTTATATAATTAAAATACAAAAATCAGAAAATAAAAGTGGAGTGTATTTTAGAGGACTGTATGTATATTCATTAAAATTGTATTGGAAAACAATCCCCCTTCTTAAACTTAGAGAAGGGGGACAGCTAAATAATTAATTTCTTCCTTGCAATAATTCCATTTGATCAGAGACAAACTTATGTCGTTGAATATAAAATAAGCGTGTAAATAAACATATTGCTCCAACCGCTAGCCCTGATATTAAGCCAATCCAATAGCCAAATGCACCAAATGATGTATAGTTAGCAAGTATATATCCTAGTGGAAGACCAATAATCCAATAAGACACAAATGCCAACATAAAAGTTACATTTACATCTTTATAGCCCCTGAGAGCTCCTTGAATAGGACTTCCGATTGCATCTGATAACTGGAAAAAAATAGCAAAGAATAAGAACTGCTTCGTTAATGACAAGACCGTTGGATCAGTTGAATAGAGGCCTGCAACAGTATCTCTAAATATAAATAAACCTACAGCACACCCAATAGCTAATATTACTGCAATGCTAATTCCTAAGTAGCTATATTGAATAGCGTCTTTATATCTGTTCGCGCCTACTTCAAATCCTACCGAGATAGTTAGTGCCATTGAAATACTTAAAGGTAGCATATATAAAAATGATGAAAAATTTAGTGCTGCTTGATGAGCCGCAATTGTGTCGGTATTAAATTGACTCATTAGCAAAGTGACGGCAGCAAATATACTCGTCTCAAAAAAGATCGCAAATCCAATGGGTACACCGATTTTAATTTGTTCTTTCCAAGCTGTGAATGACAGTCTTTCAAATTTAGAAAAGAGTTGAAATTTAGCAAATGGTTGTACTTTTTTAATAATAAAAATTGTAATAATTAAGATACACCAATAAGTAATAGCTGAGGCATAGCCAGCTCCTACTCCGCCTAACTTTGGAAAACCAAATTTCCCAAAAATCAGTAAATAGTTTAATAGAACATTGATAGGGAGTGAAATAAGTGTAATGATCATTGTTGTTCGAGTTTGGCCAAGACCATCAATAAAGAAACGTAAAACGTTGTAAAAAAACAAAGGGATTAAACCGAACGACAATGCTTTTAAATAGTCAAAAGCAATATTACTTACTTGGTTATCTAGATCCATAGCATTTATAATCGGTTCTAATAAGAAGAAACCGATAATGAAAACTACTAGGGCGATGACCAATGATAAATATACTGCTTGAATAACAGAAAAAGAGACTTTTCTTTTCTCATCAGCACCTACATATTGTGAAACTATTGGCGTTAGTGCCATAAGAATTCCTGCTAATCCTGTAAATATTGGTACCCATAAGCTTGAACCTATTGCAACACCAGCCAAGTCATTTTTTCCCGCATGACCAGACATAATTGTGTCAAAAAAATTCATCGAAAACATGCCTAGCTGAGTAATTAGAATTGGAATTAAGATGGAAGTAAACTGTTTTAGCTTTTCAGATCTTGTGTTAGTTTCTTTCATTTGTAATCTCCTCAAATAGTGGGATGAACATTTATACAGATGTAAATAGATAAAATAATTATTAAAACCAACATGCAATTACGAACAAATTGTATCTTTACTTTGATAAACATAGTGGTTGTTATTCTTTGTGACGCATAGGACATATTAGAACAACAAAATTCGATTTTATAAGATCTTTATCGATGGCTGTTTGCGTGTTGCTTCTACATCTCTCTTCTATAAAATGATGACTGTTGAGTTTTGCAACATTCATCTTTTATTTTAGAACTGTAGAACCATAGATCACGAAAAGCGCCTTGAAATTTGTAATAAGAGTAAACCACAATATAACTAAGTTTAAGGCATTTTACTTCTCTAAAGAATATAAAATTCATATAATGCACATCAGTTACTCAAATTTTAGCGAAAACAAAAAAAGAGCCTTATCGTTTTAAACAATGAGCTATCGTTGAATGCGTTGTTTATGCCACAGTACGAAAATGGCACAACAGTGAGAATAATCTTTATTAGTTGGTTATTCAAACACCTTTTATATAAAATATGATTATATCACAACTATCCCGTACCACAATACTATGATACGGGATAAACGGTTGTTATTGTTAATTTAGTTCAAGGCTATTTTAAGAGTTTCGAGATTTTTTTCCATCAGGCTAAAATAATCTTCACCATTTGTAATGTCGTTATCAGTTAAGACTGACAAGTTATGAATTTGCAAAGGTGTTGCATTAAGCTCATTTTTAATAACATCTGTCACTTTTGGTTTTACATTTTGTTCTAATAAAATATATTTTATTTGATGTTCGTTAGCAGTTTCAATAATTTCAGCCAATTGTTTTTGTGAAGGCTCATTAGTTGAAGAAATTCCTGCAACAGCTATTTGATTGATGCCATACCTAGATTCCCAATAACTATATGCAGCGTGAGATACAAGTATTTCTCTGCGTTCTGCTTGTTCTATTGTTGTCTGGAACTGATTGTCGAGTTTTGTTAACTTTTCTTTTAATAATAGAAAGTTGTTTTCGAAATCATCCTTTGCCTCAGGTTTTAAGGCAGCTAAGGCATCTTTTATTTCCTCGGCCAGTTCAATCGCTAATGTCGGGTCTAGCCAAACATGTGGATTAAGATCATCGTCATGTTGGTCATGATCACTATCTTCATGCTCATTTTCTTCCAACTTCTCTTCTTCAGAATGATTTGCCTCTTCTTCGGAATGATTTTGTTCCTCATTCATCAATTTGTCAGCGGTTGCCACAAATTGAACATTCTCTTTTTCTAACGCATCTTTCATGCTATCTACATAATTTTCTAGTTGATTACTGCTATAAATGAATAGATTTGCATTGGCAATTTCGATCATTTTTTTAGGGGTAGGTTCAAATGTATGTGCGTCAGCTCCAGCAGGAATGACTGATACTACCTCAACATGTTCTTGTCCTATTTTCTTTGTGAAATCCTCCAATGGATAAAGAGTTGTATAAATTTGTAAGGTTTCCTCATTTGTTGGGCTTGTTGTTACGGTATTGCTATTCTGGTTACTACACCCTACTAATACAAGCATAATCATTATTGCTATTACGTATACACGATTGAGTAAAGACATATATAAGTTCTTCCTTTCTTTCAAACTACATATGTATTATATCGTAATCGTTACGATTTGCAAATAGTAATGATTACGTTTTTGAAAATATTTATAGGTGTAACAGCATGAGTATAGATGAATTTTTTCGTATTATTCCATATTTTATAATGTACCCAAAAAATTGTACGTTTTCATCATGTCCATTCGTACAAACAAAATACACTAATCTTTCATAGAAATATATAGATAAGAATGGGGAGGTGATATTATGTGTGGTTATGGTGGTGTAGCAGGTGCTGGCTACCCTGGATACGGTTACGGCCCTGGAGTAGGAGGAGCCTTTGGATCAGGGTTTGCGTTGATCGTTGTATTATTTATTCTACTCATTATCGTATTAGTCGGTGTGTGTGCAATTGTGTAAATAAAAAACTTGTCATTTCATATAGGGAGGTCCAAAGAACCTCTCTATTTTGATTTGTAGGCTGTTTTTGCATTGATTGATGCTTATCATTCTAAGGTATAAGCTTGTATATACCTAGCATTCGTGGCATCTTTTCTTCTGTACAGCGATGACTAACATATCAAACCACTCAACAACTCAACAGCAACTGAGACTACGAAAATAGCCTAATTATAAAATAATTAACGCATCTTACGATTAAATCATCTATAACAGCTTTGTTTAAATTGTTGTTAAGGCTGTTTTTGCATTAATTGTTGTTTTACATAATAAAGAGCTAACCCATGAGTATAACTTACGTTCGTAACATTTTTTCTTAACTAAAGACTACTCAATTACTCAAATGTAAGTGAAAAAAGCAACAGAGTTTACAAAAATAGCCTTATTAAAAAGCGAAAAGAGTAGTGTTCTCTAGGGATGCTTCCTCTAATTAAAAAATCAGCAGAAGTCAACAATTTATCTAGGTGTGATTTTGTTGGAATAACAAAGCGTATGAATAAAGCTTTAGTGGAAAGTAGAATGAAATGTTAATGTTCGAATTTCCAACTTAAAGTTTACTATATGAAAGGGAGTGACTATGGGTATACATAAAGAAGTTATGCTTATCATTCAATAATAATAACTATATGCTTCAACATTCAATCTTTACTCATGTACACGTATGTAACCTCCCTACTATCACAGGTGAGGTGTTTGTTTAAGTAGGGAGGCCGGATTTACAAGTGGATTAGTTTATCTTATGCAAGCGAAATTGTTCAGCTTGTGTAGTTGTCTTAGGTGAAATGCATATTTTAAGTCTAGAATCTATTCTTCACTTGAAAACTTTGGGAATTGTTTTATCTTTTTCCGGCAGAAGACTCTCACCTCAAGGAATGAGAAGGGCGAAGCCCAATGAGTAGGTGTGAGATGAATGTCGGTTGGCGTCAGCCAAAACTATTGGGAGAATATACTTGTACAGATTGCTCTTTGAAAACTGAAGATATGAGGTTGTTGTAGGAATTCGTCTGCAACGTAAAATCTTCAACGTTCCATCGCCCATGCTCTCCGAAGTTGCGAAAACCAAGCTAAAGTAGGGAGCGTGTGAGTAAACGTACAAGCTTTGCTTTCAGGGTAGGGACTACCCGTAGAGCCTGCTAAATAACTTGCGGCTACGCTAGTGTTCTCAGGAATCTCCCACTTCAATTGAAGCTAAGTTGTGAGTAGTTCAATTAACAGCATATATATTAACAGTAAATGACTGTCCTGATGTACTTAATGGGTCAGCAATATATAAAGAATCATTTTTGATTACCTCAGTATATGAACCATTTTTTAATGAGTTAAAAATGATTGGGTCAGTCCAGATAGAAACATCTTCTTTTACACTATAGCTAATTTTAGCAGCATTAGAAGTATCGACGATTTCCCAATACAATTTTTGTGTCCCAGCTGGTAAATTAGCTGTACTGAAATTGTTACTAGAACGATGTTTTTGGCCAGGTTGTGGTCCACCTTCAGAAGAAATTGTCGCAATGAGTGTTAGATCTTCTTTATCAGGTCCATCAAAAGTGCTTCCTTCGTTCATGCTTTTAATAATATCTACGATGTCTGTTTCGTGAAACCAATCCAACATGATGATGTTTAATGGCTTACTAGACCATTCATTTTGTACTAAGGTAGGAATTTCATTGTTAGCTAGCCGTACTAGATCATGTAACGAATCAACTCCTGTTGCTGAAAATGGATCAAAACCACCGAGAACCGCATCAACAATAACATCTTCATCTGCCGTTAACACTCCTTGAAGTACAAAAAACTTGTTTTGGCTTGCTGACTCTATACTTTCATTAAGCTTTTCTTTAAGGACTTCTACATCGGTTGTATTTGCCCAATCCGATTGCATACTAGATTTTCGATCCCACAACCAATTGTTAAATTCATCATCATATAGAGACCTTATATCTAATGTATTGGTATAACGCTGATGATCACTGCCGTATAAAACAATGACACGCTTATTTTCATCCCAAAGTTGTTCTAAAGGTACATGAACCCCATATGATGAAGGGATTAATAATTCTCCGAACGTATTTATGAGTAGGCTATTTAAGTAGTCGTAGCTTTTTTGGGTCATTTCGTAAAAGTGCTGGAAGTCTAAGATTATGATTTCTTTTTCATTATTTTCTATAAACCTTTTAGAGGCAGCTAGTATTTCATCTACAGATTCACCGTATAAGCCATGAAGAGTTCGTAAGTTAGTTTCTTGTATTTGATAGTCATCAAATACCGGTTGCCATACATTTGGTGCTACACGCAAATCAAAATAACGAACCCCTTCATTTAATTGTTGCTCAATAGTCAACCCTTGTGTTTGTGACCAATCAGCAACGATAGACTTTCCTGCTTGTGCAGCTCCGTTTTGTAACAAATTCTTTAGGTCCCAAAAGTCTGGACCCGGATCTCTTGGATCATTCGCATCATCCATAGTGGCTGTCCCAGAATCATGTGTACCTGGTAAAATAACTTCACGTAATGTTCGTTCCCCAAACTCAGGGTTTACCATACTAACTTGCTCCATCCAATTTGAATTGTCGTTTGCAGCACTAATATTGCTAGTTTTTACAATGGGGATAACTAGAAGTATAACAATCATTGTAAGAAATAATGATCTCAAGGCTTTTTTCATTATAAGAACCTCCTTTAGTTTTATAATTAATATATTATATAATTTAGAATTTTCTATAAACTATGAATTTCATTGCTAATAGCTGAAAATCTAACAAAAATCTTCTTTTTACGCTAAAATTCTTTAATTATTAAATAAAGTGATAAATATATTTATTAAACTCTATTGATAAATTGTAATTACTAGTAACAAA
Source organism: Cytobacillus sp. Hm23 (assembly GCF_051842895.1). Lineage (NCBI taxonomy): Bacteria > Bacillati > Bacillota > Bacilli > Caryophanales > Bacillaceae > Cytobacillus > Cytobacillus sp. Hm23. The sequence goes on along the minus strand of NZ_JBPXRQ010000001.1, from coordinate 275,794 downwards.
ATGTATACAATTGAAGTATGTGATTAGAGGAAAATTGCCAATACTTATCGAAAAACGTAACAACAGGTTTTGCTATTAATTTAGTAAGAAGGTGAATGGATGTTAAGCGTAACAGATATTATGACAAGAGTAGATGAGTTCCTTTATGAGCATAGTTCAATTTCTGAAGCAATCGATATAATGAGAAGGCTCAAATGGAATACGATTCCTGTATGTGATAAAAATCAGAAATTAGTTGGTGTTTTTACGAGGAGCATCCTATATAAACAATTATTAAATCATACTAATCTCTCTACCAAAATAGGAGATTATATTCGCAAAGAAGTATATGTGCTGCCGACTAATACACCGTACGAAAAATTATATCCACTTACTCTTGAAAGCAAAGTAGGTACTGCAGTTGTAATAGATGAGAGTAGTATAGTAGTCGGTCTCGTAACGAAAACAGATTTAGTAGTGACATTTTTACAATCGTCACAATATTTAACGAATCAATTAGAAAAGATATTAGAAACATCTCAGTTAGGTGCATGCATGACTGATGAGAACGGAAGTATTTTATATGTAAATGAACAACTTTGTTCCATTTTTGAACTTAATGAACAAGATGTACTTCTTGAAGATGTCACAAATTATCTGCCAAAACATTATTTAAATGACATGGAAAGAGACTTACCAAAAAGGATGACATTCAATCATCACCACACGATTGTGAGAGTTTCGACATATAACTTAGTTAATGGAAAAAAAGGATACATCGCTTTATTTCAAAATGTAACTGAAATTGAACAAATAGCTCAAGAATTAGAGACTGTAAAGAAACTTAAAAGATTAGTAGAAACAGCAATTGATAATGCCTATGACGGAATCTTAATGATAAATGAGGAAGCAAAAATTATTTTCTTCAATTCGATGTTATGTGATTTATTTGAGTTGGACTCACATTTTATAAAAAATCAACATGTTGATCAAATTATTCCTCATTTCAATTTGCAAGAGGTTATGAAGACAGGTGTTGCTACTGTAAGTAAAGTTATGAAGATCAAGGGTATTAAATACATGCTTCATCGTATTCCTATTTATCAAGACGACATGATTATTGGAGCAATTGGTAAAATCAGTTTTCGTCAACTAAATGAAGTCCAAGAACAATTTAGAAAAATCGACCAAGAAAATAAATCACCTAGTATAAGTAATCATGTAACTGAAACATCTAGGTATTCATTTGATCACATCATTACAAGAAGTGCTAATATGGAAAAATTAATAAGAAGTGTAAGGAAGGCTGCTAAGGGGAAATCCACTATTTTAGTTCGAGGAGAAAGTGGGACAGGGAAGGAACTTTTTGCTCATGCTATTCATAGTGTCAGTATGACTAGTAATGGTCCTTTTGTTACAGTGAATTGTGCTGCGATACCTGAACATTTACTGGAATCTGAATTTTTTGGCTATGAAGCTGGGGCTTTTACTGGTGCTAAACAAAAGGGGAAATACGGAAAATTCGATCATGCAAATGAGGGTACGCTGTTTTTGGATGAAGTCGGTGATATGTCTTTGCAGCTTCAAGCGAAGCTATTAAGGGTATTACAAGAAAAAGAGTTTTATAGGGTTGGAGGAAATGACAGGATTCAAGTAAATGTGAGAATTATTGCAGCGACAAACCGGCCCTTAGAAAACATGGTAGAAAGTGGTGAATTTAGAGAAGACTTATATTATCGACTTAACGTCATTTCATTTGAAGTACCTCCCTTAAGGAAGCGGCAGGAAGATATACTAATTTTAAGTGATGCTTTTATAGATGAACTAAATCAAATAAATGGCACGAGTATAACAGGGATCGATGATTATGCCAAAAAGGTAATGTTGTCATACGATTGGCCTGGAAATATACGTGAACTTCGCAATGTAATAGAAAGAGGTATGGTTTTTGCGGAGCATGGGAAGATTGAAGTTCATGATTTACCTGATTACTTACTAAATAAAGTAAAGATACATTCTACTGGCATAGAAAATTCCATGAACAAACAAGCATTATTGAATGAGGCAGAAATGAGAGTTATTAAAGAAATGATGGAAAAAGTAGAAGGTAATAAAACAAAAGCTGCAAAAATGCTGGGCATAAGTCGCTCTCTACTATATAAAAAACTTGAAAAATATCAACTTATGTAAATGGTGTTTTTGTCTTAATTTAAGACAGTCAATCTAAACAATTGTATTAATAATATACAACAGTATTGTTAATACCTAGATTTAATGATCATTATTATCCGAATATGTAAATGAGTATTAATGTGTATACCTAATATAGTTACTAAATAACTATATAGTAATGAGAAAATTGTATTTTTAACTATTTGGCATAGAACTTGCTTATATTACGGAAGAGTATTATTCATGAGAGTAAACAAGGAGGGAGCTAAAACTACTTAAGCTTTGTTATTTTTTAGAAACCACACTTTATGTAAATTAGCTTATTGTGTATTTTGACTTATACTGTTTTCACATTGATTGTTGTTTTTGTACTATGATGTAAATACTATCTTTTCTCATTTAAATTGAGGTCAATTGCCAAAAAATTAATAATTACTGTTCTAAATTATTCTCATTAGCAACAAAGTCTACTAAAAAATTCTTGACTAATGAACTAATTCTTTAAATCTTATGTTATATGAATGAATTTTTAGCGCTGTTTTTAACCTTACATTAAAAGGTTGTAATACTAATAGGACTTACAGTTCGTGTAATAGTTGTTCTCAGAGAAATTGTACACAATATTTGTCACGTAAAATAATATAGGGGGGGATCAATTTGAATATTGGGAGTTGTCTCGCGATCAATGCAAGAAGGCATCCAGAAAAATGGGCTGTGACATTTGAGGACAAAGAGTATACGTACAATCAGCTAAACCAAGTTGTAAATCAACTTGCGCACGGTCTTCTAAACCTTGGAGTGAAAAAGGGTGACAAAGTCGCTTTATTACTTAAAAATTCGGATTATTTTGTAATTAGCATTTTTGCTGTGGCTAAAATTGGTGCTGTAGTCGTCCCGCTTAATTTCCGGCTCATGGCACGTGAATTAAATTATATTTTGGAACAATCAGATAGTGTTGTAGTGCTATATGATCAAGAATTTGATGATATTATTTATGAAGCGAAACAAGACGTTCATTCAATAAGGCAAGTAATAGCAGTAGCTAGTCCAAACAGAGCTGAACATCTTTCAATCAAGGAGGTATTATCTGAAAACATTGGAGAACCTGAAGTTGAAGTTAAAGAAGAGGATGATTTGCATATTTTATATACGTCTGGAACGACTGGATACCCAAAAGGTGCTTTATTTGATCATAAACGAGTATTAAACCTTGTCATAGCATCAATTGGAACGACTGGTTTAGCATCATTTGAAAAATTATTGCATGTTGCACCTCTTTTTCATAGTGCTCAATTAGGTTTATATCTCATTCCTGGTATTAGTGTAGGAGCATCACATGTCATTCATAAAGAATTTAATCCTGTAGAAGTACTGAAAGCAATTGAGAAATATGACATTACGCAATATTTTGGTGTACCAACGATGTATAACTTTTTATTGCAAGTACCAAATGCAAAGGAGTACAATTTGAGTTCTATTAAAAAGTGCTCATACGGTGCAGCTCCTATGGCACCAGAACTCGTAACAAAAAGTATGGAATTATTTCAAACTGATCAATTTTATAATTTATGTGGACTGTCTGAAGGAGGGCCGGCTGGAATTTTTCTAACACCGGAAGATCACAAAAAGAATTTGGGTGCTTCAGGGAAGGATCCAACATTGTTAACTGAAGCAAGGGTTGTCAACGAACAAGGTCAGGACGTAGTGCCCGGTGAAGTAGGTGAATTTATCCTTCGTGGTGAAACGATTATGAAAGAATATTACCGAAAGGAAAAGGAAACTCAAGAAGCATTACGTGAAGGCTGGTTATTCACTGGAGATTTAGCAGTGAAGGATGAGCATGGGTTTATTAAACTAGTAGATCGTAAGAAAGATATGATTATATCAGGCGGTGAAAATGTTTATTCAATTGAAGTAGAAAATTGTTTATACCAACACCCAGATGTTATGGAAGCCGCAGTTATTGGTATTCCTGATACAACTTGGGGAGAAATTGTAACCGCTGTCGTCGTTTTACACAAACAAAAAGGTGATGAAGAAGAATTAATAAGTTTTCTTCGCCAACATCTAGCAGGATATAAAGTGCCGAGAAAGATATTATTTGTTGATCAATTACCTCGTAATGCTTCAGGGAAAATAATGAAATATAAACTTCGGGAACAATTTAATGAAGTGAAAGAGCGGTGAATTCTATGCCTCTTTTATCTTCGCTAAATATTCTTGATTTTTCTGGACTGCTACCAGGACCATATGCGACGATGTTTTTAGCAGATTTAGGTGCAAATATTTTAAGAGTTGAATCTCCATCAAGGCCAGATTTGTTACGCATGACACCACCTATCGATGGGGAAGATTCAGTAGCACACCAATACTTGAATCGTTCAAAGCGTGCTATTGCTCTAGACTTAAAGAGAGAAGAATCAATAGGTATAGTAAAAAAATTAATTCATAAATACGATATTGTGTTAGAACAATTTCGACCAGGTGTCATGGATAGGTTGGGCCTTGGCTATAATGAGCTAAAACAAATAAACCCCAAGTTAATATATTGCTCATTAACAGGGTACGGGCAAACAGGGCCGTATCGTGATAGAGCAGGACACGATAATAACTATTTGTCTATATCAGGAGTTACAAGCTATTCATCTAGAAAGGGGTCCGTTCCAACCCCTTATGGGATTCAAATAGCAGACGTAGCAGGAGGATCCCATCATACTGTTATTGCTATAATAGCTGCAGCATATCACCGACAATTAACAGATCAAGGACAGTCAATTGATGTAAGCATGACAGATGCAGCGTTTGCTTTGAATGGGATTTCTGGTGCTGGGTACCTAGCAAGTGAAGTAGAGCCAGAACGAGAAGCATTAATGCTAAATGGTGGAACTTTCTACGATTACTATGAGACTAAAGACGGGCGTTACTTTTCTGTTGGAAGCCTTGAACCGAACTTTAGAAAGCAACTTTGTAAAGCTGTCGGAGCTGAGGAATTGTTCTCTCTTAGCTTAAGCATGAATAAAGGTGATATTGAATTGTTTAAAGACAAATTGAAAGATAAATTCCGATTGAAGACCTACGAAGAGTGGATATCAATATTTAATAAATTCGATGCTTGTATAGAGCCTGTTCTTCATTTTTCTGAAGCGGTTCATCATCCACAAATAAAAGCGCGTAATATGATAACTGACGTACCTAAGGATGAAGGGGGAAGTCAAAAGCAACTTGCTTGTCCTATTAAGTTTTCTTCATTTCAACCATCATACAGTCATATAGGTAGCCAGTTAGGATATCATACTGAAGAAATTTTACAGGAATTAGGTTTGAATGAAAGTCAAATAAGCTCTTATAAGAAGGCAGGAATAATCAGATAAAATAAACAATAACAGGAAAACATAGGAGGCTCTGGTATTATGAGTAAAGCAAGAATAATTGGTGCTGATATGGTGAAGTTCGCTAAACCAGGTAAAAATGATCCGTATGAGGATATGGCTTCAAAAGCGATTAGTGGGGCATTAAAAGATGCAGGAATAGGCATTGACGAAGTTCAGCAAGCTTTTGCAAGTTATGTTTATGGGGAAAGCACTTCTGGTCAAGCTGCAATCTATAAAGTAGGAATGACTGGTATTCCAGTTGTAAATGTGAATAACAATTGTTCAAGTGGATCTACAGCGCTTTTCTTAGCCCGTCAAGCTGTTGAGTCAGGATCAGCTGAGTGTGTACTTGCATTCGGTTTTGAAGAAATGAAACCTGGTGCATTACAATCTGTATGGAATGACCGTACATCACCGCTTGAACTGTTTCAAGATAAATTAGATGAATTTACTCCACAAACTAAAGGGTTCCCGATAACTTTGCGCATTTTTGGTGAGGCTGGAAACGAATACTTGCGTAGATACGGTGCTAACCCAGATATATTTGCCAAGGTAGCTGTAAAGACAAGAAGTCACGCTGTAAATAATCCTTATTCTATTTTTGATACCAAACTAACAGTTGATGAAGTATTAAACTCCCCAGTCGTTTATCCAGAACATTTAACAAGATTATGTGCTTGTCCACCATCTTGTGGTGCAGCCGCTGTCATTGTTTGTACTGAGAATTATGCGAGGAAAAAAGGAATTGGTAATGCTGTCGAAATCGTGTCACAAACGATGGCAACAGATACAATTTCAACCTTTCAAGACCCAATCAATTTAGTTGGAGCCGACATGACAAAGCGTGCAGCTAAACAATTATATGAACAAGCAGGAATTGGACCAGAGGATGTCCACGTAGTAGAATTGCATGATTGCTTTACACCAAATGAAATACTTACTTACGAAGGCTTGGGGCTTTGTCAAGAAGGTGAAGCTGAAAAGTTCATTAATGATGAGGATAACACATATGGTGGGAAATATGTTATTAACCCTTCTGGAGGATTAATGTCAAAGGGGCATCCACTTGGTGCAACTGGTCTTGCGCAATGTACAGAGCTTGTATGGCAACTAAGGGGTCAAGCAGACATTAGACAAGTTGAAGGTGCTAATATTGCTTTACAACATAATCTTGGATTAGGTGGTGCTGTTGTAGTAACGATGTATAAAGCTTCGTAAAAGCATACTTTTGTATATTCCAAGTTAAATAAAATTTCACAATCTTGTAGTTAACAAAATTACAAGTTTACGAGTAAATGATAAAGGAGTGATGATTTTTGCTAAAAGACATATCTACAAAAGTTGGAATGAAGTTTGACCCATACACATTTCCTGTTGAACTAGGTAAAGTGAAAGAATTTGTTTTAGCAATTGGGGATAATAATCCGATTTATTATTCAATTGAGGAAGCAAGAAAGCAGGGTTATGTTAAAATTCCAGTTCCTCCAACATTTTCAACAGTTATTGATATGTGGGGTGGTGCTGACTTTGATTCATTAGTAAATACACTTGAGTTAGACCCTTTGAAAGTGTTACACGGTGAACAATCATATGAGTATGTTGGCATGATTTATGTGGGGGATGTAATAAATGCAGAAAGTCGAGTTGTTCATGCTACTACAAAGAGAAATATGAATTTTATTACGGTTGAGACAACATATTCGAACGCTGATAAAGAAACAGTATTAATTGGAAAATCGGTTATTATAGAACGGCATTAATAAGCCATTTTTTACCCTGATCTACTTGAGTAGGTTAATGTAAGTTCACCGTTGGTCTAGTATCTAATATGACGTAAAACGAAAATGGTTATTGAGGGAGAGGGTTCAATTTATGAAGGATCTTCAAGTGATAGAGAAAGACAATATTTCTCATACACAAATTGTGAAGTATGCTGGAGCGTCTGGTGACTTTAATCCGATTCACACAGTCGTACCAATTGCAAAAAGTGTAGGTTTACCAGATGTTATAGCACACGGTATGCTTGTTATGGGAATGGCTGGTGATGCGCTTACACAATGGTTTCCAAGAAAAGATTTACGGAAATTTAAAGTGAGATTTTCCAAAATGACTTTCCCAGGAGAGAAGCTATCAATATCTGGAAAAATTGTAGAAGAAAAAAACGAAGATGGAGATACCATATTGTGTGGAAGAATATTGGTACAAAATGAAAATGAGGAATTAAAGCTTAAAGGTGACTTTGAAGTTGTGAAAAATTAGAAACAGTAAAAATGTTTAAAAAATCTGAGGAAATTTAATGTAGAATAACTACGTTGGCCGGATTTGACACTTTCTAGTATTGTATTTTTAAAAAATAATGAGGTACTCGGAATTATCCATCCATATTCTTTAAGGTCTTTTTATGCCTTTTTGAACAGCTTATAAAGCAAAGACTCTTTTCGTTGCCTTTGCTACTATTGAGTGTAATTTGAAACAGAAACAAATAATTTTTTTGCAATTGACTTCATGTAAAATGAGTAAAGATGTCACGATAATTTCTTAATGCAAAAAGCAAAAATTAAAGCAGAAACATCCTAAAAGAAAATAGAGACAAGGAAGGGAGATAAGGAAATGAAAATGCTAGAAAATCAAGTTGCAATTATTACAGGATCTGGACGAGGAGTTGGAAAGCAAGTAGCTGAATTGATGGCTGAACATGGAGCTCGTGTTGTTGTGTCTGATAAAGATCAAGAACCTGCCGAAGAAGTAGTTAGTGCAATTAAAGAAAAAGGTGGAGATGCTATTTCGGTTAATGGTGATGTCACTTCTTCAGAGTTTCCAAAACAGATTATGGATGAAACGATTCAAGCTTATGGCAAGCTGGACATTTTGGTAAACAATGCTGGATACACATGGGATGGGATGATTCATAAAATGACAGATGAACAATTTCAAGCCATGATCGATATTCATTTATTTGCACCATTTCGACTTATCCGTGAAGCAACACCATATTTAAGAAATGCTCATAAAGATGACGTGGCAAAAGGGGTTGATCATTATCGGAAGATAGTTAATGTCACATCAGTAGCTGGAGTGATGGGCAATGTGGGGCAAGCGAATTATTCATCTGCCAAAGCTGGTTTAATCGGCTTAACGAAAACAGTTGCACGAGAATGGGCACCTTTTCATGTGAATTGTAATGCAGTAGCATTTGGTATGGTTGAAACGAGGCTAACACAACCAAAAGAAAAGGGTGAATCTGTTAATGGTGTTGCAATTGGTATTCCAGAAAATATGAGGCAGATGATTCAAATGTCTATCCCTCAACAAAGAGCAGGAACAGCTTTAGAAGCTGCGCAAAGTATCTTCTATCTAGCATCTCCATTATCGAATTATGTAAATGGTCAAGTGTTAAATGTGAACGGTGGATTTTATTCTTAACAATATTCTCAATTATTAAATTTTATTAGATGAAATAATACATGTATATAAGACTAAAAAGCTAGTTATCTCTTAATTGGATAACTAGCTTTTCTGTATTCAACTAAAGCGTTTTGGCTTCACAGTATACTCTTGAGCCATACGCCATTTTTTTACTATTATAAAATTGAGAAAATTAATTATTTTATGAAAAATAGGAGGTTGTTGTGAATGAAAGAACAATTGTTAGAAACTGTTGAGAAGCAAGAGGAATTTTTTCCAGTAAGAGATGTAGACTATATTGAGTTTTATGTTGGGAATGCGAAGCAGGCATGTCACTATTTTTGTAGAACATTTGGCTTTAAACCAATTGCTTATTCTGGTTTAGAAACTGGGAATAGAGAAACTATCTCGTACGTTATACAACAGAATAATATTCGATATATTTTAACAGGTACATTAGAAGCGGAAAGTCGAGTATCTTCTTTTGTTAAAAAACATGGCGATGGTGTACGGGATGTAGCATTAGTTGTAGACGATGTAGATAAAGCATACAGTGAAGCAGTAAGCCGTGGAGCCATTGAACTTTTACCGCCAACTATATTATCAGATGAAAAAGGATCAGTTAAAAAGGCGGTCATCGGTACATACGGTGACACAATTCATAGTTTAATCGAACGTACAAATTATAGCGGAACTTTTCTACCAGGTTTCGAAAAAATTAATATGAATATACCATATGAGGATGCTGGTTTAATTGCAGTTGATCATGTTGTTGGAAACGTTGAAGAGATGGAGCAATGGGTTACTTATTACGAAGAAGTAATGGGTTTTAAGCAATTAATTCATTTTGATGATGATGATATAAGCACAGAATACTCCGCGCTAATGTCAAAAGTGATGACCAATGGCGGTAGAATAAAATTCCCGATAAATGAGCCTGCAGAAGGGAAGCGTAAATCTCAAATTCAAGAATATCTAGAATTTAATAACGGAGCGGGTGTGCAGCATATCGCTTTATTAACGGAAGATATTATAAAAACTGTTTCATCGTTAAAAGCAAATGGAATTGAGTTTCTTGAGACACCAGATTCGTATTATGAGATGTTATCTGAACGTGTTGGGGAAATTGATGAAGAAGTTGAGAAGCTGAAACAGCTAAAAATCTTAGTTGATCGTGATGATGAAGGTTATTTATTACAAATTTTCACCAAACCAATAGTCGATCGTCCAACATTATTTATTGAAATTATTCAGAGAAAAGGTGCTAAGGGCTTTGGTGAAGGCAATTTTAAGGCATTGTTTGAGTCAATTGAACGTGAGCAAGCAAGACGCGGGAATTTGTAACGAACAATTTTCACAATGATGTATTGTTGTTTTTTGTACGAGAAAATTACCATATGTTCAGCTAGTAAACGTGACCACCTTACTTTATAAAAACGGTGAAATCCCATAAGCCTCATCTAACATATGTATTTAATCTAGAAAACCATAAAATATTATACTAATAGTAACTTGAGGAGTTGAGTGCATTTGCAGATCGAGCCAAGCGATATTTCATGGCAGGACGCTTATAAGTTGTTAGTTGGGTCTGTTTTGCCACGTCCAATTGCATTTGTTTCTACAGTAGATGAAGAGGGACGGGCAAATCTTGCCCCCTTCAGTTTTTTCACATGTATTAGTGCAAATCCTATGCTTATATGTTTTGCTCCTATGGTTAGAGGAAGTGACGGTGCGAAAAAGGACACCTTAAGGAATATTGAAAAGACTAAGGAGTTTATCATTAATATTGTAAGCGAGGATATTATTTCACAAGTTAATGAATGTGCAACAGAGTATTCACCTGAGGTTGATGAGTTTACGATAGTGGGACTTGGTAAAGAAGCTGGTCAAAAAGTACAAATACCAAGAGTTCAAGAGTGTAAAATACATTTGGAATGTAAACTACATGAACTACATCATTATGGTTCTCACCCAGGGTCAGGCAGCTTAGTTGTTGGAAAAGTTGTATTAGTTTCTGTTGCAGACAATTTGTACGAGGATGGAAAAATCAATACTAGTAAGTTAAAGCCAGTCGGTAGATTAGCAGGGCATGCCTACACACGCGCAAATAGCGACACATTTATTTTAACAAGAAACAATATAAGTAAAGAGAAATAATCTTGATTAATAGTGGAAATTCGTTATTAACCGTAATAATAAAAAACTAGGATAACTAATTGACTTAGGAGGGACAAAAGTGAAATATGTCACCTTCAAGACGGCAGCAGGTATTGAGAGAGCCGGATGGCTACATGAAGAAAAAATAGTCGACATGCATGCTGTTAGTGGTGGAAAGCTTCCACATAACTTATTACATTTTATTGAAAACCATGATGCATATATTGATCTACTGGATAATGTACTACTGACTAATGATGCTATTTACTCACTAGAAGAAGTTAATATTTGTGCTCCACTACCAAAGCCACCAAGTGTTAGAGATTTTTATGCCTTTGAAGACCATGTGAAAACGGCAAGAAGTAGGAGAGGGCTTCAAGTTATTCCTGAATGGTATGAGATGCCAGTTTTTTACTTTTCAAACCATCAAGCGATCACTGGTCCTGATGACCTTATTAAAAAACCAAAGAATTGTAATTGTCTTGATTTTGAACTTGAAATTGCATGTGTTATCGGTAAGCAAGGAACGAATATCTCGGGAATAGAAGCGGAAGATTATATTTTCGGGTACACAATAATGAATGATTGGAGTGCTCGGGATATACAAGCGAAAGAGATGAAGGTAGGTTTAGGTCCTGCAAAAGGAAAGGACTTTGCTACATCAATAGGCCCTTATATTGTTACGAAAGATGAACTTGAAAAATATAAAATAGGAGATCTTTATGATTTACAGATGGTGGCTAAGGTGAATGGCAGTACGACATCTGTTGGCAATTTTAATACTATTTATTATTCATTCGCACAAATGATAGAAAGAGCATCGAAGGATGTAACACTATATCCTGGTGATATTATAGGATCAGGCACGGTAGGAACTGGTTGTATTTTAGAGCTTGGACCTGAAAAACAACGATGGTTGGAGCCTGGTGATTTAGTTGAACTAGAGATCACTGGCTTAGGGGTCTTAAAAAATACAATAGTAGAGTAAAGGGGGATCTTTGTGTACTACAGGCAAATGGGCTCAATTCCAAATAAACGGCATATACAATTTAAAAAAGAAGATGGTACATTATATCGTGAACAAGTAATGGGCACGAAAGGGTTTTCTGGAACACAATCAATATTATATCATCACAACATGCCAACGAAAGTATTAGAAACGAAACATTTTTCAAATACTGAAATAAAATTTGAAGAAAATTCGTCATTAATGCATCGGCATTTAAGAACTGAAAAATGTAATGCGACAAGTGATGCTTTATTCGGTCGCGAATATTTGTTAGGTAATGAAGACTTGCTTATCGGAGTCGTAAAGCCAAAAATAGCAATGAAGCATTATTACCGTAATGGAGATGGTGATGAACTGTTTTACATTCATTATGGTTCAGGGAAAATTGAAACAATATTCGGTAGTATTTATTATGAAGAAGGAGATTATATAGTTATTCCAATTGGTACCATTTATCGGATTGTACCGAATACAGAAGTGATGCAAACATTTCTCTTTGTTGAAACGAATAGTCAAATTACATCTCCACGTAGATATCGTAACGAATACGGACAACTTCTTGAACATAGTCCATTTTGTGAACGGGATATACATGGACCAGCTAAATTAGAAACGTATGATCAAACAGGTGTTTTTTCAGTATTAACTAAAGCTAGAGGAAGTATGACTGAGCATATTTTCCAACATCATCCGCTAGATGTTATTGGTTGGGACGGGTATTTATATCCGTGGAAGTTTAGCATACATGATTTTGAACCAATTACGGGTCGTATCCATCAACCGCCACCAGTCCATCAAACGTTTGAAGGACATAACTTTGTCATCTGTTCCTTTGTGCCAAGATTATATGATTATCATCCAGATGCGATTCCTGCACCATACTATCATAGCAATGTTAACAGCGATGAAGTAATATATTATGTTGATGGAAATTTTATGAGTAGAAAAGGGATTGAAGAAGGTTCAATTACGCTTCATCCAAGTGGTATTCCTCACGGTCCACACCCTGGAAAAACAGAAGCAAGTATAGGTAAAAAAGAAACAGCGGAGCTCGCAGTTATGATTGATACATTTAAACCACTAAAGGTTGTCAGCAATGCGCTAGATATTGAAGATCGAGCATATATGTCTAGTTGGAATAAATGATATTTGTGAACTCTTCATCCAGCCACTAAAAAGGGGAGAAATTAGCCTGATTTTATGATGTTTGCATAAGTATATTTGCTTATGCTTTTTTGTTTATAGTCGTTTATATTATTGAGATATATGTTAATTAGGCTGTGCTAGTGTTTGCCCGTTCATTTGTACATGGATTTTTTTGTTTACATTAATTCTTCTCGTGTAAGTTAGTGAATATTTTTACTAGTAACAGAAATGGCACCGTGGTGGCTCTATTCGTAAACGTTGTTACTATAGTTTACGAATAAAATGGTCAGAAATGTGGTTTTATTCAAGCAGAAAAAATATCGCTATATATAATACATGTTAAGCATCATCCTGTGTTGAAACAATTTAAGTTAGTTGTTCCTCTGACGATTCAAATCTTTGTGTAAAATGTTAACACAAATATTGTGTCATACAATAAGAAAAAATAATACATGTGTACGATGAGTGTACATGCTCTTCTTCAAATTATTAAGGCTTTTTTCGTAAATGTTGTCGTTTAAACACAATCCGGAAAAAGTTAATTTTGAAGAGAAGGGGGATAATTGTTATGAACAATATGCGTTGGATGTCAACAATGTTTAACGTAGGAAAAAGGTCTGGACGATTGATGAATCGCTTTAGAAAACGAAGAAGAAATAATTGGGTTGCAATGAGTGCATCAGTAGTGGCTTTATCCGTTCCTGCTTTACTCGGAATGGTAAGGATGAGAAATAACAAAACGATGACACAGCTAGGTGATGAGATGAAACGCATGGCTGAAAGAATGACTAATAATGCAAATGTTAAGTCTCCATTGCCAAATTTCGAATTTGCAGAGGAACTTGCACCTAACAACCCCAATAACAAAGTAAACAAACAGCAACAAAATGCTGCTACACAGCCGGCAAAAACTAAATGACAAAAGTATTGACCACCTTATGTAAGGTGGTCAATGATCATCGTCTTCCTACTATGCCATAGAAAAATAAATTTGTAAGATCTTCTATAAATTGCTCTTCACTTGAATATGAAGTTGACAACTGAAGCATCTCCTCACTCTTTTCACTAAACATGTTCAAATAAAAAATTACTAAAGATGGTGCAATATTATTATCAATTTCACCGTTTTTTTTCGCTTTTTCAATCATTTCTAGGAAAAGGGGAAATACTTTAGTTGAATAAATTTCTTTTACAAACTTATTCATTTCAGGGTCTTGCAGCAATAATTCATTTAATTTTGTTGCAGAATACTTTTGTATAGTCTCTCTTTTTTGAAATAGAATGAAACGTATTGTTTCCTTAAATGACCTCGACCCTTCTGAAATTAGTTTTTCGTATTCCTCTAAATGCTGAAAGTAGAACGATTTAAGCGCTTCTCTTATTAGCTCCTCCTTACTGCCAAAATGATTATAAATTGAAACTTGTGATACGTCCGCCTTATTAGCAATATCAGTAATTCGAATAGCTCTTGGCTCCATACTACTCAATAACTCCAAAGTAGCATCCTTAATCCTGTCTTTGATCCGTTGTGCTCGTTTTTCAAACCCATTCATTGAACTATCACCTTTTTATCTCACGTAATATTATGAAATATTTTGATTAATATATTTCATTATACCATTGACTTTAACATTTTAAAAATTTAAAATTAATGTAATGAAACATATCATATATTTCATAAATTGAAGGAGGAGTGTAAAGTGATTCAAGTCAACGACCTGACTCAACAATTTTCCAATGACAAAGGGATATTTGATGTATCATTTGAAGTCCATAAAGGAGAAGTTTTCGGTTTTTTAGGCCCAAATGGTGCTGGTAAATCTACTACTATAAGGCATTTAATGGGGTTTATGAAACCACAGCGAGGCTTTTCCACAATAAATGGCGTAAATTGCTGGGAAGATCAAGGTAAGGCTCGAAGCTACGTAGGTTATTTACCTGGAGAAATTTCATTTTTAGAAGGTATGAGTGGGATGGAATTTATTAATATGATGGCGGGCATGCAAAACATTAAAGACTTTAGAAAGCGTGATGAGTTAATTGAGCGACTACAATTTGATCCTAAAACACCCATTAGAAAAATGTCAAAAGGAATGAAACAAAAGATTGGTATTGTTGTCACATTTATGCATGATCCAGAAATCTTTATTCTAGATGAACCGACGTCAGGTTTAGACCCATTAATGCAAAAAACATTTATTGATATTGTGCTAGAAGAAAAGGAGAAAGGGAAAACGTTTTTAATGTCTTCACATAGCTTTGCTGAAATCGAAAGAACGTGTGATCGAGCAGCAATCATTAAGGATGGTCGAATCATTACAGTAAAAAATATGCATCAACTCCAATCTATGCAAAGAAAGATCTTTGAAATTACTTTTGCATATGAAAATGATATTGAAAGATTAACAGCCTCCGGGCTTACGGTAGATATAATAAAAAATGGTGTAGCTCGGGTTGTCATTCAAGGGAATTATAATGATTTAATCAAAGAATTAGGTAATTACGATATTACTAATATGAGTATAAGTAACCAAAGCCTTGAGGAAATTTTTATGAATTACTATGATTCAAAGGAGGGGATAAAGTGAATGCACCACTATATAAACAAATGATCAAATCAAATGTTAAAGGCTTTTTAAGCTTCGGAGTAGGGTCAGCTCTTTATGTAATTTTAATGACTTCTTTATATCCATTTATTGCTGACAACGCTGAGCAAATAAATGATATGTTAGATATATATCCAGATGCTCTAAAACAAGCATTTGGACTTGAGTCTTTCGGGACTTACAGTGAATTTATTTCTGTAGAATATTTTGGTTTGTTTTTTCCTATTATTTTAGGAGTATTTAGTGTGATGACAGGTGTGCAACTAATCGCAAAACTAGTTGATAGAGGCTCAATGGCGTATTTGCTTTCAACAAAAGTCACGCGTAGTTCAGTCGTAATTACACAAATAGCAGTATTAGTTAGTGGATTAATAATCATTGTTTTTTTAACATTCATTGGTGGTGTTATTGGAGGGGAATGGCTAATTGATGACCAATATGCCATTGGAACGAACGTATTTTTTAAGATCAATATAGTTGGATTATTATTGTTTTTCGCCGTTGGAGGTTATTCTTTCCTCATATCTGCCCTACTGAACGATGAGAAGCTAGCATTTGGTCTTGCTGGTGGATTGACTTTTCTCTTTTATGGGTTAGATATGGCAGGGAAAATAAGCACTGACTTGGACTGGTTGAGAAATATCACTTTGTTCTCGCTGTATGAACCGAGTCAGATTGCTATTGGTGAAGGAGATGTATATTCTTCATCTCTTATTCTATTGAGTATTGGTGTAATCATGTTTATTTTAGCAGTATACGTTTTTAAACGTCGAAATTTACCTTTATAGTCATTGAATGTTATATCTAGGAGGGCCTTTCTAAAATTTTGTTGTTGTTAACAAATTAGTTATATAGTTATCATTGATTACAGAAGAATAGATGTCCCCAATTCTAGTTAATTCGAAAAAAAGACCAATGCTAAAACAGCAATAATAAAAAATAGGGCTAGCCTTGGGGAAAGGCTAGCCTTTATTAGTAAAAGGAAAAAATGATTGTTTGATTTTTATTATATATTATTTATAACGTAGTTAATCTTTGCAACTGCTGAGGCTTTCATAAATTAGTATCATCTATTTCCTTCAAACCAGCATTTAGTAAATAAAATTTAACATTGTCAATTTGGGCTTTATCAATGACTATACTGACTGGTCTTATTTTCGAAGCATTGATGATATGAAGCTTTACTTCAAAGCCTTCTTTGATTTTGTCATGGATTCCAGCGTATTCATGCCACCTACTCATTCTTGTAACTTTGAAGTAGTTAAATTGCTCCCATTTATACACTTTGCCTTTTACTAACATTCCTTCTTGCAATACTGTAAATATACTTCTGTCACCATTCCAAGTAACGAGAATAGTTAATAAAAAGAAGTTCGGGAAAGCCTCAACTATACTTAGATTGTTTATATAACCTAAAACCAAAACAGTTGTTAGTATTAGCGTCATGCTAAAAGTAGTCCATTTGATTATTTTCCATTGCCTTGATGCAAAGGAGTGATTTGTAATGATCATACCGTCGACTAACATGCCATGTTGTTGAAGGTCTTTTGGCGTAGGATATACTAATGTTACCGAGATTTGGATTAGCTTCTTTGTTTTATTATAATGAAACACGGTTAATCCAATAAGTAATATTAATAAAATAGTATCTAGTACTAACATCATACATGCAAAGCCCCTTTACCCACACAATTATAAGTAACAATAATGTATAATAATTGTAGGTAACTAAGTAAATTCGACAAAATAATGTAAATTCCTCTGTATTCTTCCTTATATACTTGCCGATAATTAACTTATCAATGAGCACACACCTTGCCAACTTACTATAATTCTTTATACAATACATTAAGTTAAGATATATAAAAAGTAGGTTATTTTCGCATATACTTTTCAATTATATATTAACGTACAAATAGAATTTCGAGGAATCTCTTTTTCTAACTTTACTTGCTATTTTTCATTCCATTAGCAACCAAGTGATCGAAAAGAGCCATAAAAAATATAGAAGGGTTTGTAACTACAGCATGACAGCTAACATAAATACGATACAATTGCCTAATCAAATAAGTAATATACTGAAAAGCAGAACCAATAATAAGTATCAACAAGAGGACAGTTTCCTAATTGGAAAAGGTGGTTATACGAGTTACAATACAAATATTTTATTTGATGCCATTGTTGCACTATCTTTAGGAAAAAGTGTGTTGCTTAAAGGACCAACAGGATCAGGTAAAACGAAATTAGCTGACACGTTATCTAGCTTCTTTCAGCAGCCGATGCATAGTATTAACTGTTCGGTTGATTTAGATGCCGAAGCTTTACTTGGATATAAAACGATTAGTGACGTCAATGATAGACCGACAATCGATTTTATTCCTGGTCCAGTAATAAACGCGATGCAAAAAGGGCACCTCTTATATATAGATGAAATTAACATGGCAAAGCCAGAAACATTACCTATTTTAAATGGTGTCTTAGACTATAGAAAGATGATTACAAATCCATTTACAAGTGAAGTAGTTCGAGCTGAAGATGGATTTGGAGTCATTGCTGCAATTAATGAAGGCTATGTAGGGACAGTTCCTCTAAATGAGGCGTTAAAAAATAGGTTTATTGTTATTGAAGTACCATATATTCAAGGTGATAGTTTAGAGAATGTTCTCAAAGAGCAATCAATGTTATCAAATGAAAAGCTAATTAAATCGTTTGTCACACTATCTGCTGATTTAATTACACATGTGAAACAAGGGAACATATCTGAAGAGGCTGCATCAATACGTGCACTTATTGATACATGTGACTTAGCAGTTCACTTACCTCCTGAAAGGGCTGTTCAACGAGGTATAATTGATAAGCTCGAAGATGAAAGAGAAAAGTCTGCGGTAAAAAATATAGTCGAAACTCTATTTGAATGAGGAACTATTAATGAAGCCGATACAATTTAACGATAAAAAGATTGATTCTTTCTTATTTATGGAGTTATCTGACCTTGCTAAAGCACTTACAAAAAACGAAGAAGTCGAGGTAGAGTTTGGCTTTCGTTCTTATTACGATGTCATTCAACAGAAAGCATATGTTAGTCATTTTTGGGATCTTCGAGAGCGTCAAGAAATGATAGCTGGGTTGAAGAGTGAAGTATATTTACGTTGTATTGGTAATATAAACCATACTAATATGCTGGCATATAAGGCTTTTGTCAGGAAGATAAAATCTGCAAATCTTACAAGCTTTGCAAAGCAATTATTTATGCTTCTTGAGGATATTCGTTTAGAAGGAATTTGTATCCGACAAAGGCCAGGTACGAAAAAGGCATTTGTCAAACGAAGAGAAGTTTATAGAAAGTATTTTGAAGATCAACTTAAAGTCAATATAGTAAAAAGCGTATATACAGATGCACTATTTAATGCAATCTATTTACTCATTACATCCGAATCACCGTTAGAAGAAATTCCAACTATTAATCAGAACGTGGATTTAATAATTCCGTTTCTTCAAAGAGAGCTGCCAAAAATATATGAAGCAACAAAAACTGAAGATAGTACAAATATATGTTGGACAATCATAGAAGTTTTGGATGAAGTATTAACAGCTGATATGTTAAACATTTACTTCTTGTTGCCAGAGACGGTGTTGCAAGAAATTGATAATGGGCAAACATTCCGTGACTTAAAACGTAAAGATAAATTGAAGAATGACGACATGTTGGCAAAAAGCCACGATGATGAAGACAAGCATGAAGATGAACTCCCGACATGGCATCGTGAAACAGAAACGACAACAAAGAGCTTTTTGCAATTTGATCTAGAACAAGGAACCAAGACAGACCTTATCGGTCAAGGTGTAAGGAAAGGTGAAAGTGGAGACCAAGCGATGGGTATCGTACAAGGAAGTTCACAGCAAAGCTCTCAAAGTGATTTTTCGCAAATGGAATTAATGGAAGGGGAGCACGAGGAGAAAAACTTTGGCGGGGATTCCTCGTATGGTAAAGAAAATAGGTTTGCTGTTGCTCATCAAGTGGAGATTATGAGTCCTTCAGCAAATGATATATCGTTATATAGAGACTATAAAATGTTAGTAACACCCTACCAAAAAAAGCTAACACAAACGATTAAAAAAACAGTTGAAGCAAAAAAGATTTTACCAAAAAATGATTTGCATTTTGGCCGCTTGAATCGAAAACTCACTAAGCTATTTACTGATGATCGTCCACGAATGTTTTATAAAAAAACGAATCCGTCTACACAATTGGACGCTGTTTTTTCATTATTAGTTGATTGTTCGGCATCTATGTTTGATAAGATGGATCATACAAAGAGTGGGATAACACTGTTTCATGAAACGTTGAAGTCTCTTTTCATCCCACACCAAATTGTAGGTTTTTGGGAGGACACAGCAGACGCTACAGAAACTAATCAGCCGAACTATTTTCAAACAGTCATCGACTTTCAATCTTCTTTAAGAAAAACGAGTGGCTTTGAAATCATCCAGCTTCAAGCGCAAGAAGACAATCGTGACGGTTTTGCCATACGGTACCTTACTAACCAACTCCTACAAAGAATAGAAAACCAAAAGTTTTTACTTGTTTTTTCAGATGGTGAGCCAGCGGCCTTTGGCTACGATCAAAATGGTATAGTTGACACGCATGAAGCTGTTCTACACGCAAGAAAAAACAATATAGAAGTAATTAACATTTTCCTGGCAAATGGAGAAATTAGTGAAGGTCAAAGGAGTACCTTCGAGAATATATATGGGAAGTTCAGTATAGTTGTAGAAAACCTTGAAGAGTTATCTGATGTACTATTCCCATTATTAAAGAAGCTATTACTAAAAACTATTCATACTGATTAATAATATGGAATCAGGTAAGAATAATTTACCTGATTCTTTCCATCAAAATCATGTGTAGATATACTTAGAATTGTTGTATGTTTAGTCATTGGAAAGTGAACGAAAAAAAATAAAGGTTTTTTTTCGTAAAATTTGTTAGTATTTGAATAGTATAATAGCGGTGTTGAGTGCTGTTACTGAATTATTGAAAGTAAATTTAGTTACAATAAAACTATGTTATAACAGCCTATTAAAAGGAATTGATAACAATGTATCTCACAATAAAAGAACTTGCAGATTATTTATCCATAACTGAAGCAGCTGTTGAAGATTTAATACTACATAAAAAAATTCGGGCTGTCTTTGATGGTGAACAATATTTAGTAAATAAAGATCAGTTTACGACACATATGGAACAATTAGAGAAATATAAGAAACTAATAGATGAGATACTTCAAGAACCTATCCCAGAGGATATAGATGTGAAGGATGAAGATTGATTGACTATGCAGAACTTCTTACTGCTCAGCTAACGCATGAGATGGAGCCTCTAAGTTCCACGTTGGAGCCAACCTTTTGTATCCCTAAGTGGTACTTATCGTCGTACTTCATGTAGATGTCAGGTAAAGGGAATTCAATCTGTACGGTAAATATGTTTACAAGTAAAAGGGAATATTAGCTCTCGCATAGGTTTGTCCGCTCAACTCTATATATTATGTTGCCGGAGAACGAGTTATAAGGATTTTATTACGTATTCTTGCTATCGTTAAACCGAATTCACTTATTCCTTACCATTGAGCTACGCCATTCTCATGGTTAATTTAGTAATGCTTTATGTCTTGTAAGGTTTCAATTCTCCACTCAAGTGATGCTGACCTCTACTAAAATCTTTGAACGACATCAAAGCTTTTACATCCTCATTTATGTTAATTGCTAAAGAGGAATTGTTTTATACTCAAAAATAAGATACGATAAATGCAAAAACCTATATATTAGCGTAAATAAATGCGTTTTCACATTGATAGTTGTTTTTCGTATTAGGAAATAAGCTCTTACAAATATAGCGATTAGGTAACACAACTGCAACAAAGGTTATGAAAAGAGCCTTAATAAAAGGTATAACAATTTGTACTTAAACTGTAGCTCTACGGAATGAAGGTGAACTTCATGGGAAGAAAGAAAAGAATAGAAAAAAAAGACCTTTTTGAATCAACTCGTAAATTACTTATTGAAAAAGGATACGAAGGTTTTCATTTTAAAGCACTTGCTGAACAACTTAGTGTAGGTAGAAGTACCATTTATGAATACTATGCTAATAAAGATGAGCTTATTTTTCATTACATAAAGCACGTTTCAGATAAAATTTATGATGAATGTAAAAAAGTGTTAGAGCATACTGATTCTTTAGTGCAGCTTCAAGAATTGCTTACTATTTTTCTTAAGCACGGGGAAACAATACACGAAATGATCCAAGTATATAAACATATGAAGGCGTCAGCAAATCATCATGATGAAAAAATGGATGTACTTGAAAAAGAAAATGAGCGTTTCTTTGAGATATTAGTTAATGTGATAAAATGTGGGCAACAAAGGTTTGTTATCCGCAATGACTTGCAAGCGCATAGCATAGCCAGTGTCTTTTTTAGTTCTATTTTGATCCCAAATACTTTAAATATGGATATTGACCAATGGAGTGAAACATTATTTACTTTATTTTTTGATGGCATTAAGGCCAAATAGTTGACACTTCTGTCGAGAATGTGTGATAATAACTCCGATTAAGGAGTTTTTTTGGATGTATTCGACACATATGTCGAAAAAAAGGGAGTGATGGACCGGAAAGTTATCTTTACTATATAACTAGGATATGATTTAAGAGATTAATAATTTTTTAGTCAAACAGTTTGAAAACTTATAACTGATACAAACCGTGAATATGATAAAACATAACTTCCTGACATTACATTATGCATACTTACTGCTTACGGAAAAAATAGTGTTAAAAAATATAATATTAAATGAACAGAAAGGACATGATGATGACTTTTTTAACAAAATTCAGCTTGAAAAATGCCGTTGCCGTTTTTATTATATCTTTTCTTTTATTATTTGCAGGTGCATATTCTTTTACTACGTTAAAGCTTGATTTGTTACCGGATATTGAATTTCCACAAATATCTGTTGAAGTAATATATCCTGGTGCTTCGCCTGAGGATATGGATGAGTTAGTGACAAGTAAACTGGAAGATAAATTTAAAACAATCGAAGGTGTGAAAAAGCTCCAAAGCTCGTCATTTGAAAGTGTAGCCATTGTAAATTTAGAATTTCCATTTAATGCAGAGATGGACGATATTGAAGCACAAGTTAATAACTATATGAAGGAAACTATACTGCCCGAAGAAGCCATTACGAGTGTGAACCGCTTTTCATTTGGTTCATTACCTATTTATAACATTTCACTATTTGCTAAAAACGATAATGACTTACAGGAATTGTTAGAGGCAGAAGTTTTACCAGAACTTAATAAAATTCAAGGCATAAGTAGTGTTAGCGTTGGCGGTATACAAGAAGAACTTGTACAAATTACTGTTGACCGAGAAGAAGCTCAGCGTGCGGGTTTAAGTCTTGCACAAATAAAGGAACAAATAAACGGAAAATACTTGTCGTTTCCGGCTGGTAATATTAAGTCAGATGATATACAGATCCCCATACGTATTCAAGAGGGCTTACAATCAGTTCAAGATTTAGAGAATCTTATTGTTTCATCGCCATTTGCACAAGACGGTAAACCTCTCTATTTGAAAGATATAGCGACAATAGATTCGGTTATAGAACAACCAGAATTAACAAGGTATAACTTAAATGATTCACTGTCGTTAGCAGTTATTAAAAAACAAGATGCAAATACTGTTGAAGTGGCCGAAAAAGTGCGAACTGTGTTGGATAAATATTCAAATGAACTAGATTATGCGATAGGCTTAGACTCTGCTGAAGGTATTGAGAAATCAGTTGAAACGTTAGTACGAGAAGGTTTATTAGGAGCGCTGTTTGCATCAGTAGCAGTATTGCTGTTTTTGCGAAATGTAAGAGCAACAATTATTGCCATTATCTCCATACCTTTATCTTTACTTGTGTCTTCAATATTTCTAGCTCAAATGGATATTACGTTAAATGTCATGACGCTTGGAGGAATGGCGGTAGCTGTAGGAAGAGTGGTAGATGATAGTATCGTAGTCATAGAAAATATATTTAGAAGAGTAAGGAAGTCAAAGACGAGTATAACAAACGACATTATTCAAGATTCAACGAAAGAAATATTAAAAGCTATCACATCTTCTACACTAACGACTGTTGTAGTGTTTTTACCTCTCGGCTTTGTCGGAGGGATAACAGGAGAATTTTTTCTACCGTTTGCTTTAACAATTGTGTTTTCATTATTAACATCGTTGCTTGTAGCTATTACTATTGTACCTATATTAGCAAAATTTTCTTTCAAAAAAATACCCGAAGAAGAAAAAGAGGGTGTTTTACAGAGGTTTTATGGTAAAACAATCTCTTGGTCATTGAACCATAAAGCGCTTGTGTTAGTAGTTTCGCTTCTCTTACTCGTTGGTTCGGGATTCTTAGTTCAATCCTTAGGATTTACATTTATCCCTAATGAAGAAGAAAAGACACTAGTTGCGAGTATCGAGCTCCCATCCTCTACATCATTAGATAAAGCAAATGATGTATCTTTGCAAATTGAAAAAATGTATATAGATCAATCCGAAATCAATGAGGTTACAGCTGGTGTAGGTAGCCGAGATTTTCGAACCGGATTAAAAAAACAAAATCAGGCTAGTTATTTTCTTACGTTAAATGAAGATGTAAACACTGCTTCATTAGTGAAAAAATTAGAAGGAAAAATGGAACAAATCGTTGACAATAATGCACCTGGAACAAAGATTGGCATTCAAGAGCTTGAAACAGGAGGACCACCTACGAATAATAATGTCAATATCGACTTGTATTCTAACAACTTAGAAAAACTGCAAGAAGCATCTAAATTAGTGGAAGATTATTTGCTAAATCACTCCTCGTTGAAATATGTAACGAATAACTTTGAAGATAAGCAAAAGCAAGTTGTTGTGAATATATATTCGAATAAAGCACAGCAATACGATGTATCAGGTTTTCAAATTCTAGGGACGGTTGTTGATCAAACAAAGCCAGTTTCCCTCGGTAATCTCGCATTTGATGAGAAAGATCATCGTGTTCAGTTATCATATAACGATGACATCACCTCGCTCGAGCAATTAAAGAATACACAAATTTTTACTGCGCAAGGACCTATTGCTATAAAAGAGCTTGCAGAGGTTAAAGAAATTGAAACGTTTACGTCGATTCAAAAATTAGATGGAAAAGTATTTGCACGTATCTCAGCTCAAATTGATTCAGAAAATATTCAACAGATTACACAGGAGGTTATCGCGGGAGTTGAAAGAGATATAGTTCTTCCTGAAGGTGTGTCTTTTGAAGGCGGCGGAGGTAGTGATGAGACTGTTGAGACATTCCAACAACTAGGGATAGCAATGATTTTTGCGATTGGACTCGTTTACATCACTATGTTGATCACTTTCGGTAAAGCTCGAATTCCATTTATCATCCTATCTTCACTCATATTTGTACCGATCGGATCATTTGTTGGGTTGTCAATTGCACGTGAACCACTATCAGTAAGTGTAATGATTGGATTTTTAATGTTAATCGGTATCGTCACGACAAATGCGATTGTTCTTGTTGACAGAATTGGCCAAAACCGTGAAGAAAAAGGCTTTACTATACGACAGTCGATTGTTGAAGCAGGCAAAACAAGGCTACGCCCGATATTAATGACTGCATTCGCGACGATTGCTGCGCTGTTGCCTTTAGCATTTACAACATCATCTGGGACACTTATTTCAAAGGGCTTGGCAATTACTGTGATTGGGGGGCTTACCTCGTCTACTCTGTTAACATTAATCATTATTCCTATAGTCTATGAACTCTTTTTTATCAGCCAAGTGAAAAAGGAAAGATAAAAATATATACCGTTTAGCATGACAAAGGCACATGTATTTTAACATGTGCCTTTTATATTATCTTTGATTGATATAATCTACTATTGCATGATAAATTTCGAAACCTTGATAAGAAAGTAGAGTGATTGCAGTAGCAGAGAAAAATCCCATCATAATTAATTTAATCCATGTCATCTTCATGCTCCCCCTTGTTATTGAAATATTATTTTAAAGGAGGGCTTTATCCACATAATTTGACTTAAAAAAGACGGCAAACAGTGTGGATTGGCGTTTTATTAAGTTAATATAATTAGAATGTATTATTAATATGTTTAATATGATGAAGCAAACTACTGTTAACGGCCGTACCCACATATCCAATTGATTATTATTATCTTTTGGCATGAATGATTGTAAGTGGGAGGCCTCAATATTTGACGTCTCTTCAATTGCAATAATATGATCATAATCTTGTATATTTATACCAAAAAGAAGACTATTAAGTAATAGAATTAAAATTAGCATATATTTTTTCATTTCTTTCACATCTCTTCGCAAGTGTGTAATGTAATAACTATAAACTATTAACAATGTTTTTTAAAGACTGTTTTTACATTGACGAAAAATGAGACTAGCCTTTTACACAAGCTATGGAAAAGAAAAAGATTGGAAAAATGTAAGATGGAGAAAGAAAATTCAATTTAGAAATAATAAAAAAGAACACTATCGAAGAGAGCCTTTAACGAAAAAGTGAACAAAATGAGCAACAAGCAAAATCAAGCTATTAAAAAGTAATAAGTATAATAAGGCTGCAACGACATAACCAAGTCCTTCATTATGTAGAAACATAGCCAGTTGCAAACCAATAAAGAAGTATAGAAAAGGAACAACTAGCATTATCAAACATAATTTTAAGTTGGAATTATTATTTTTAATATTTTTTACAAAGAAATACCAGCTTCCTATAATGATCATTATAGCTGTGGCGTATATAATCAACCTATTTCACTCCAATAATAGTGTAACTGCACTAATTTTTTTATTTTCGTTTATTAGACGAAATTTTTGTTAAAATGTTACTTTAACTATATATTTATTTTCTAATTTTTAGTAGATCAATGGATAGGTAACAAAATATGTAGAAAACTAGATGCTAAATATTCATAATTAATTTTTATGTAATCATTTATTTTTTATTCTAGTTTCAGCATAGTAGAAAGAAGATTTAATATATACAAGGGAGTAAATTATGATTATTAGTAAACAAGAATTTTGTGAAAAGGGTTTACACTATACCATTAGATCAGCAGACGTTCAAGATGCACAAGAGTTGTCCGAATTAAGACTACAGATTGATGGAGAAACAGAGAACTTGGATAGGGAAAAAGGTGAGGCATTTATTGATTCATCAGGATTTGAAGAGATCATAAAGACTGATAGTGAAAAAGAAAGAAATTTATTTTTAGTTGCTGAAACTCGTAATCAGATTGTTGGATTTGCAAGATGTGAAGGTGTTTATTTAAGAAGGTTCGCTCATAAAGTAGAGTTCGGTGTAGGTGTATTAAAAGGTTTTTGGGGACATAGTATAGGAAAAAATCTATTAAATGAATCAATTAAGTGGGCTGATGCAAATAGCATTAAAAAAATGACCTTGAATGTCTTAGAGTATAACGAGAAAGCAGTTAATCTATATAAAAAACTCGGTTTTGTAGTTGAGGGAGTATTAATAAATGATAAAATGCTATCAGATGGTAAGTACTACAATACTATTATTATGGGAAGGTTTAAAATTTGATTTAGCACAATAGTGAGATACCATATGATAATATTGTAAAATTGGGAGGTAGAGCGTGAATGAGTGAGAGAAAAAAGGTCTTGACTGGATCACCCTGGGAATCAACTGTGGGTTATTCAAGAGGTATTCGTGTAGGCGATCGAATAGAAATAGCAGGAACGACTTCTATGAAAAATGGTCTAGTTGTTGGTGAGGATGACGCATATCAACAAACTGTTTGTATTTTGAAAATAATAGAAGAGACACTCCAAAACCTTGGTTCAACAATAAATGATGTTGTTAGAACTAGAATGTTTGTAACTGATATATCAAAATGGGAAGAAATAGGAAAAGCTCATGGAGAGATTTTCAAAGATATACAACCTGTTGCTACGATGGTAGAGGTCAACGCACTTATAGATCCAAGATTATTAGTTGAGATAGAAGCTGAAGCGATTGTACGTATGGAATAATTTAGTGGATTGATTAGCAAAACGTTGTTATTTACTCAACTGCTGCTTTTAACGATCAGAGTCTTTAATGGTGGTATTTTTCAAACAGGTGGAGTAGAGTCTCCGCCTGATTTATCGATATTGAATTTTACTTGATGGAGTCACTTATGTTGTTAATTTAATACGTATACTACTAGGTTCATAGTAGCTATTTTAGGTACCCCCCGAATAATATTCTAAAAAGAACCCACTTTATCCTATTATTAAAATGCTGTTGTATAGTAGAACCTTCCTCAGCCTCGCAAAGTGCTCTTGGCCATAATGACTTAGCACTGTTTTAAGTTATTACTATATATGTTAAATACTTAGCGACAACAGTTTAATTTTTTAAAAAGGTACGATCATAATTTTTCTATCTTGCTCCAAAAAAATCCCCCTCCTAGTAGAAAACCTAATTAGTATAATTTTTTTGGATACATTATACAACATTTTAGGATGGATTGTATGAATATTTTTTAACAAAAATGATGCAAGATATTTTATGATGATCCATTCAATTGTTTGTTTTACCTAGCGGCTGCCGTTAAAACAAATCTATCGAGTTGGATTCTATCTATTGTAACAGATACTCCCTATCTGTTACACGCCTTTTTACCAAAACTAAAACACTTGTCTATACGCTTTTTCTGTCCACGCATAAAATGGTTAAAGTGATAGCATCTAAAAATTAAATTGATAATCTGAATAATCCTAACTTTCTCGCTTAAAGAATGAAAAAATGAAAGGAGATGAAAATATGAACACACTTACAGTTCCAACAGATTTTAGTACAATTCAAGAAGCGGTTGACGCAGCAAATCAAGGCGATGTCATCGAGGTACTTGCAGCTGGTGGACCCTACGTTGGCGCGACGATCTCAACGGATAATCTTTCCCTCAAAGGTAAAGGTAATCCAGTAATAGAAGGTTCGGTTAATGGGTTTCTTCTTAACGCCGTTTCGGATGTCCTAATTGAGGGTTTTACTGTCCAAAATAGTGTTCATGGTATAAATTTAATGTCAAGCACCACTAACACTATTATAAAAAATACTGTTCAGGATAACAGTGTTAGTGGTGTAAGTTTATTGGCTAGTGACTTCAATACTATTGGAAAAAATATGATTGAAAATAATAATGTAGATGGAATAAATTTAGCGTTTAGTAACAACAACATTATTGAAAAGAATACCGTTCAAAATAATAGTGTTCAGGGTATATGGTTATCTTCTAGTAACAATAACATCCTTGAAAAAAATATTGCTCAAAAAAATAGTATTCATGGTATAACTTTAGCATCCAGTAATAATAACACGCTTGAAAAAAATACCTCGCAAAGTAATAGTGTTAGTGGTGTAACTATAGCTTCTAGTACCAACAACGTGCTTGAAAAAAATATTATTGAAAATAATAATCTTAATGGCATAACTTTAATGACTAGTAACAACAATACGCTCGAGAAAAATACCGTTCAGAATAATTTTCTTAATGGCATAAATGTATTGGTGGGTAACAACAATACACTTGAAAAGAATACCGTTCAAAATAATGGTTCTGACGGGGTTGGGTTAGAACGTTCTGACTACAATATGCTTGAAAAGAATACCGTTCAAAACAATGTTTTTGACGGTATAGAATTAGAAGGTTCTGACTACAATACGCTTGAAAAAAACACCGTTCAAAATAATATTTTTGACGGAATACAATTAGCAGGCTCTAGTAACAATGCGCTTGAGAAAAATACGGTTCAAAATAATGTTTTTGATGGTATAGAATTAGAAGGTTCTGACAACAATGCACTTGAAAAAAATACGGTTCAAAATAATGGCTTTGATGGTATAGAACTAGTAGGTTCTGACAACAATATGCTTGAAAAAAATACTGCTCAAAATAATGGCTTTGACGGGATTGAAATAGAAGTTTCTCAAAACAATACGCTAATAAATAATACAATTCAAAATAATGAGTTTGATGGGATAGAGTTAGAAGTTTCTCACGACAATGTGCTTGAAAAAAATACGGTTCAAAATAATGGTTCTGATGGTATAGAATTAGAAGTTTCGGACAATAACACGCTTGAATCAAATACGATTTTAAAAAATAAGGTTAACGGAATTGAAGTAGTCTCATCTAGTGAACAAAATATCGTGATCAAGAATACTACTCTCGACAATGAAAATATAGACCTTGTCGTTAATCCAAATACGAACACTGTCGTAAACAATGTTTGTAATACGAGTGATCCCGCTGGACAATGTACTAGTGGCTGTTAACTAGTTCTCATTAAAATGATAAAGATACTCATAACAATGAAAGCAAAGTGTTATAAACAATCTTGTATTCTAGCACAATTCTTAATGGTCGTAATAATGATGAAACAGACCATTCGGAATTAATAAACAACGTGGTGAAAAACTATTGCCATTAAATTTAACTAATTAGCTTGTTATCAACCATACTATATTGATCTTTAACAACAAAATGACGAATACAAATAGAAGGATAAATTCAAATTTATTAGAAATTATCCTTTTTTATTTTTAAAAAAAATCGTTAAGCACCGTCTATTGAGACTTTGAAAATTAACTAAACTATTAAATAGATGTGAAGCCTTTACGTAAGAGATCAAATTGTATGACTTTTATGGTTATATTTAAAACGATTTTTTATTCGTTATTATAAACACACTGAGAATGCAAATAATGTTACAACTTAAGTCTTCAACATTATTCTGATGAAGTAGTTAAAAAATATTTGTTTAACATAAAAATATTATGTTAACAAAGGTACAACAAACGTGTTATTTATACTTAAAAACACCTACACAATTTAGTTGGTAATGGTTTTAGAAAGGAGTTATTCATACAAAAGTTTCATTTATTAAAGAGGTTTTTCATTCTCCAAGTAGAAAATAATATTCGTAAGAGTATTAAGGAGGAGGATGGTAGAATGAAGATAATACCATATTTATATTTTGCAGGGAATTGTGAACAAGCTTTAAATTATTATAAAGATGTATTTGAGGGTGAAATTATATCTTTGCAACGATTTCATGAAGCACCTGATATGCCAGTTAACGAAGAAAACAAAAATAAGGTGTTGCATGCACGTTTCCAGATGGGAGAGCAAACAGTTTATTTTTCAGATGGTCTAGATACCCAAGCTATCGAGAAAGGTAACCAAGTGACATTAACGATCGAGTTTTCAAAAGTTGATCAAATTGAAACTGTATATAGTAAATTAGCAGAATCAGGAGAAATAATCATGCCTCTTCAAGACACTTTTTGGGGAGCAAAGTATGGTAAAGTGGTAGATACGTTTGGTGTTTGTTGGGATTTAAATTGTCAACTATCATAAATCACAAGATAATAGACGTAAGGACTACTGTTGTATGTTAAAGCAGTAAGCTTTAGTCTATCACAACGGTTAAAAAGAAGGAGAATTAAAAAAGAATGCACGTGCAAGGCTTTAATCATGTAACAATAAACATTAGTAACCTCACTGACTCTCTTAAGTTTTATGTTGAAGTTTTAGGAATGGAACTTGTTCACAAAGGGAAGAAAGATGCCTACTTAGAATGGGGAAGTGCTTGGATATGCTTACAGGAACGAGAGCAATACCCTAACAAACTAGTTGAACAACTGAGTGTAGATCATGTTGCATTTTCTATTTCAGAGGATCATTTTGATGCTGCCGTTAACATATTGAATGATAACGAAGTAATAATAGTGAGAGGCCCAATAAAAAGAGGAACTGGGTGGGCGATTAACTTTCTTGACCCTGATGGAACACAGCTAGAACTACATACTTCGACATTAGATGATAGAATGAAAGTGTGGAAATAACATTTTAAGACTGAAAGTTTCATTTAAGTTACATTTCTGCAACAATACACTTAAAATGTCCTTTTTTGTAGTATAGTAGATTGTAAAGAAAACTGTCCTTCATTCCTAGATAATAGATTAAAAAATGAAGGCTTTTTTATTTTACGGGCAGAATACTTCTAAGAGAAAGGTGTGCGGAAATGAAGAAAATAGGCTTAATGCTGCTTGTATCTGTTTTTTTACTTACTGGTGTTGTACAAGCTGAAGGGCGATTTAATATGTCATATTTGTATGGTGGTTCAAACGATAGTTATCTAGAATCAATAGAGAATACAAATGAGCTTTTAGATGTCGTCAGCCCTAACTACTTTAACTTAACAGAAGATGGTGATCTAGCACTAGAAAACATTGATCCAAACTTTGTTAACGAGATCCATGATCAGAATTTAAAAATTGTTCCTTTTTTAAGTAATCATTGGGATTTTACTCAAGGTGAAAATGCTTTAAAGAATCGGGAAAAATTATCTACTGACATTGCTAAAGCAATTGAAACTTATAATCTGGATGGAATTAATATTGATATTGAAGGTCTAAATGAGACTGTTAGAGAAATGATGACAGATTTTGTAAGACTCTTACGTTCAAAGCTTCCAGCAGATAAGGAAATTGCAGTCGCTGTAGCATCTAACCCAAATGGATCAACTG
The DNA here is from genome assembly GCF_051842895.1 of Cytobacillus sp. Hm23. Classification (NCBI taxonomy): domain Bacteria; kingdom Bacillati; phylum Bacillota; class Bacilli; order Caryophanales; family Bacillaceae; genus Cytobacillus; species Cytobacillus sp. Hm23. Next base: position 243,290 of record NZ_JBPXRQ010000001.1, on the reverse strand, counting down.
TTGGTTGGGCAGGACAATATGATTATGAAAAACTAGCAAACTATGCAGATTATTTAATGATCATGACCTACGATCAATCATATCGGGGAAGTAATCCGGGGCCTGTTGCAAGCATTTCGTTTGTGGAAAAGTCAATCGAAGCTGCATTTAATTTCAACGTTCCAGCAAATAAAATCGTGTTAGGTCTACCATTTTACGGACGTATTTGGAAATTAGAAGATTTGGATGATGAAGTAAAACCTAAAAGTGATAAAATCATCGGAGATGGGGTATCACTCACAAAAGCGAATAAATTATTTGAAACATTTGATGTAACGATAAGTTATTCGGATGAATATGAAACTCCTAAAGCTACCTTTGAAATAAAAGAAGGAGACCCTGAATTTCAATTAGCATCTTGGAAAGACCCTCTTGAGCCAGGCAAATATGAATTATGGTTCGAAAACGAACAATCATATAATGAGAAACTAAAGCTTGTAGATAAGTATAACTTGAAGGGGACAGGGAGCTGGAGTCTTGGCCAGGAAGATCCGTCATTTTGGACTTATTATGCCGATTGGCATCAAAGCAATGAGACAAACGACAATCCGCAAAAAGAAACTGTCTATTTCTCAGATGTACAAGCCGACTTTTGGGCGCTTGCTGATATCATCTTTGTGAAAGAAAAAGGTTGGATGAATGGGAAATCATCATCAATATTCGCACCTAATGACCATCTTACTAGGGCACAAGCTGCTGCTATCTTAGTAAGAGCATTGGATTTACAGCCAACAAAAGAAGTTAGTCAAACATTCAATGATGTTTCTACTGAGCACTGGGCTTATACTGACATTGCAATTATTGCCCAACATAATATATTTAAAGGCAGTAATGGCAATTTCAATCCAAATGACGACATAACTAGGGAGCAATTTGCTACAGTACTGTATCGAATACTTGGTAACGGGGATGTCTCAGAAGTACCACAAAATCCTTTTTCAGACGTAGATTCATCAAGGTGGTCGCATGATGCAATAGCGATTATGAAAGAAAGGGACATTTTTCAAGGTCGTGAAGACGGCTCGTTCGATCCGTTAGGCAAAACGACTAGAGCACACACTGCTGCTTTGTTACATCGAATTGCAAATTTAATTGAAAAATAACTCTTAAACAACAACTCAAAGCCGCGTTGCTTCTATATGCAACCGGCTTTTTCATTTTAATCTCATTAATTATTGCTTTATCGTAAATTAGAACTAAATACGATAATAACTAACGCTAGTGACATCCAAATCTGATAATAGTCAAATTAATCAACAACGCTTTCTCAAAATTTATGTGAATGAAAACAACAAAGCATAATTATGTAACAGGATTGTTGGTCCTGTTTACTAACTCAATGTTTTTCAGCAATTTGGCTTTATATTTACTTATAGTGCAAAATAGCGTTTAATAAGAGTGCATTTTTATCTCTTAAATTCACATCTATTTATCTACTAAAAGTTTTTAGAATTCTATGAACTTCACGCACTTTTTAAAAACTAAAAGTCCCTACCAATTATTAAAAGCAGAGACTTTTTGATGTACGGGTTGACCGAACCGTACCGAACCGAACCAGTAATAAATAATGATTTTTTAATTAATTATTTACTCGTTAAATAATTATATGCCTCTTCAATTGTTTCAACTGGGATTAATTGGATGTTGTAATAATTTTCTTCAACTATATTCTTTCCTTTATTCTCCAATGATTTTGGAATTATACAAAATTCATAACCAGATTTTTCTGCTGCCTCTATTTTAATTTCTAACCCATCAATACTACCTACTTCACCTTTGCTATTTACAGTTCCTGTCCCTGCGATTTTTCGCCCTTTGATTAAGTCTTTATCTCCAAGTTGGTGAATCAATTCAAGAGTCATAATCATGCCGTCAGAACCACCAGTTTCACCATCTTTAATTATTATCATATCTTCAGGGATTTCACGTTTTAAGAAAGAGCTTGCGAAAATCATTCCCTCTTTATATCCATTTAATTTGCTTTCTTTACTTTTGTCAATTGAAGATGAAACAATGGACTTTGTAAGAGGTAATATTATGTTAATATTTGTATTCGTTTCCTTTGTAATTTTTTTAATGATTGTCAAATCTTTCTGCTTTACTCCTGGATATGTAAAAATAGTTAGTTTACTAAAATGCGAGTCTTTCATTCTATATTCTTCGCTTATTTTACTTTCTAGGCTAGTTGCATGCCCTTCAGTATATATATAATAGTAAAAAGGTGAAGAAAACGACCAATATAGCACTAGAGCACCTAACAAAATCCTCGTTATTATGTTCAATTTCTTGTATGTTTTTTCTTCAAAAATGCATTTAATTCCACTTAAAAGTAAATAAGCTCCAAACAAATATAATAATAAGGGTAATGCTTCAAAAAATTCTATCAAAACAACCATCTCCTGAAACGTATGTTCTTAAATGCTAATATCTACAATTATAGAATTTTACACATGATAAATCAATGAAACTTTATTAAGAGACAAGAGTGTTGAAGAGATTTAAAAGTAATTAAAAATTCAAAAAGAATAGAATAAGTAAAGAAATAATCTTCTAAATAGCTATTCCCTTTTTTATGATGAAATATGTATTAGAAAATATAATAATGTATAAACAAATTATTAAAATAAAATCTTGTAGGCATTGTTGTTATTTCATGGAATGGGAACTAGGTAGATAATACTGGAAGGTTGAAATTAATTTATCCTATGAGTTTACACCATTAGACTGTAGCTATAATGCTATAGTCATTTTTTAATATTGTCGGAAAATGCTCTTGTCGAATTGATAACGCATAACAACTTTGTATAAGGATCTGAAATGATTAGATACAATATTATCGATGACGAGCTATTACCAACTGGCGAGAGAGCGTATTCTGACGATAACGTATGCTAAATCATAACATTATGAGAAATTAAAATGATAAGAGATTTAAAACCAGGTTGCTATATATTTATTAACTTTATAAATGAATAAATGTATTTCTTTGGTTGAATAGCTGAACCAACTATTAATGTTTATCCAGCATTGAATTAAGGAATTTAAAAAGCACCTAATTTGTTCCTTGTCAATAAGACTGATAAATAAACCCTTGTAATATCTGTTTTTTTACAGATTCACAAGGGTTTGTTTTTTACTATTTCTTATCTGAGATTTGAGCATATCCAGCGTCTATTAAACGTTGATTTCTTTTATCTAATTCTTCTAGAATTTCTTTTGAGGACATTGTAGAAAGACTAATGTTTTCTTTATCCTCCGTGTATAGTTTGAATAAATCACCTGTTTCTCTAATCAATGTCAAATCCTCTTCCGTAAACGCATCTCCTTTTATACTTTTATCATATAAGTCATTTACAAGCCCTAACGTATTAGCTATTAACCAATCTGTTTCTATTGGGGCATGTGGGGCTTTAGTTAAAGTAAGTTTTGAAAGGTACCGCAACAATTGTAAATAATTAAAGTCTTCTAACTCTGCTAATTCTGAAGTCGAATAATCAGGAAAAATAAAATTAACCCAATAAATATCTGTAATATATTCCAAATATGTTGTTTTCAATCTGTCTTCAATTATATTATTTTGCTTGTGTTGAACATAATTGAAGACAATAGAAATCACCAAAAGACATGCTGAAATTTCTTTTGCACGGTTTTTAAGTACACTTATTAAAAATTCTTTTGCTCTGTTTTTTAGTTTACTTATCATCTTAATCTCCTTGTATATATACTTCTTTGTATTAGACATACATTATTATCGTAAATATTTAAAGAGCTTTCATTGGTAAATTTATCTATCATCCCATAAAACCAACCATGATCTAGCTCTGTTCAGTAAGTTCTAACCAAATTAATATAAAATTCAAAGACGTAAAGAACCTAGATTATATAAAACCACTTATTAGAGAAGTTTTTACTTGGTCATTCTTTAATAAATAGGATAAGAAGTGACTGTTGAATTTAGTTAAATGATTAGTCAGCTTAAAAGAAATAAACTCACCTCCATTTAGCTCACCTTATTAGCCCTAACCTTATATATAATTTTAAAAAAACTAAATTGACAAAACTGAGTTCACGAATTATAGTTTAAGTGTTGAATAGTTAAACAGTTGAACTATAAAGGGATGTGGCAATAGATGAACCAAGAAAAGTTAAAGAAAACGATAGAACGATTTGAAATTGCATCATTTACAGTGTCGAAAAAGATTGGTTCTGAAATCAAGGAGCAAATTCAAGATGTTATTACGAGTGATCAACATTTAATTCTTCGTTACATTCATAAGTTTGGACCTTGTATTTCTACAGAATTATCTGAAATTTTTAATGTTCAAAAAAGTGCTATAACAGCTATAATCAATCGACTAGTTGAAAAGGGGTATATTAAAAGGTCACGGGATGATCATGACCGTCGAGTCATATATTTGTCTACGACTGAGGAAGGAGAGAAGATTTATCAATGGACAGAAGAGCAAGTGAATAAAATAGTTGGTGCTTATTTAAGTAATTTTGATGACGATGAAATTCATTCATTTTTAAATACTTATGAAAAATTAATGTATTTAGTAAATAAATAAACTAGGGGGAGAAACATGAAGTATGTTATAAAAGGGAAGTGGATAGTTTTACTAGCCTGGGTAGTGCTTGTAACGTCACTTATGCTATTGGCACCCAGCTTCGTTGATCTAGTTCGAGAAAAAGGGGAACTAACTATGCCTGAACAATACTCTTCAGGCTTTGCAAATAAAATTCTTGAAGAGCAAGGTGTCTCTGGTGAACAAATCGCCCTCGTATTTTATAACGAAAACACTCTTTCAACGGCTGATATAGCTGAAGCGGAAGATGCAGTAAAAATATTGGATACAAAGAAGGAACAACTCGGTATCACTGAGGTGCTCTCCCATTTTCACGAGCAAGAATTAAAAGATCAATTTGTATCAGAAGATGGTAAAACCATATTAGTAACATTAACTGTTGACAGTATGAATCGTCAGCCTATAGAAATTAAAAATGATTTATATGATGTCATCAATAATATTAAGGTAGATCACTTTTATACAGGCTCCATGATTATAAATGAGGATGTGATTGTGAACTCTGAAGAAGGTCTGAAAAAAACAGAGTTCATTACAGTCGGATTTATTTTGTTGGTGCTAATCTTTGTTTTTAGATCCCTCATTGCTCCATTTATTCCACTCATCACAGTAGGGCTTACATATTTAGCATCTCAGTCAATCGTCGCATTTTTAATTGATGGATTCAACTTCCCAGTTTCAACGTTTACACAAATTTTCCTCGTTGCAATTTTGTTCGGGATCGGAACGGATTACTGTATTTTATTGTTAAGTAGATTTAAAGAGGAAATATCAAAGCATGAAGATGTTTCAGATGCAATAGTTGAAACATATCGTACTGCTGGTAAGACTGTTATTTTCAGTGGAATAGCTGTAATGATTGGTTTTGCATCTATTGGATTTTCAACATTTAAGCTATATCAATCTGCTTCTGCGGTTGCAGTTGGCATCGCGGTATTGCTTGTTGCATTATTTACTGTTGTTCCATTCTTTATGAGCCTATTAGGTGGAAAACTATTTTGGCCAGTGAAAAAATCACTTGAACATCGTGAAAGCAAACTGTGGGATAAAGCTGGACAGTTTACCTTTAAACGACCTGTTATCGCTTTAGTTACAGTACTCGTCATTGTCACTCCATTTCTCATTTTTTATGAAAACAAACTTTCCTTTAATAACTTAGATGAATTAGGTGACGATTTTAATTCAGTGAAAGCCTTTCAAATTATTTCAGATAGCTTTGGACCTGGTGAATCTTTACCGACGACTATTGTTATTCAAAATGATGATCCGATGGGCGATTTAGAATCAATTTCTATTATTGAAAAAATTAGTAGAGAAGTAGCTACAGTAAATGGAGTAGCTTCAGTTAGAAGTATTACTAGACCAATTGGAGAACCACTTGAAGAGTTATTCGTTCAAAATCAACTAGCCGAACTAAATGGTGGTTTGGCGGATGGCAATGATGGAATTCAGCTAATTAGTGAAGGCTTACAAGAAGCTAGCACCTTGATGTCACAAAATACCCCTAAGTTGAATGAAGCTACTGACGGAATAAGTGATTTGATTAATGGCACAAATCAACTGAAAAGTGGTGTAGCGGGACTTGCAGATGGTTTGAAATCAATTGAACAAGGAATGTGGGATAGTTCATACGGCGCTAATCAATTAAAGGATGGGCTTATCGAGTTACAGTATAATGCTCAAATATTAGCAAACTCACAATCTGAACTGCTCAATGGATACAATGAGATTGCAAATGGACTAACTAGTTTTTCAGCGGGTTATGAAGAAATTGAAGTTAACCTAGGAAATCTTCAGTTAGCTTTAGCAAATGTGAACAGCCAATTCTCACATATAACCGAAAAATATCCCGATCTAGCAGAAGACCCACAATTTATAGCAATCACTACAACAATTAATGAAGTTTATGGTGGTTTAACAGAGCTTGGCACAGGTTTACAACAATTAAATATCGAATTTATAAATGTTGTTGAAAGTGTTGAACTAGCAAATTTAGGATTTGATGAAGCGATTAAGGGTCAAGAAGCATTGGCTGAAGGGTTTGCAGGCTTCATTGACAATATTGGACAATTAGCTTCAGGTATATCCGGCTTAGCAGCAGGGCAAGAAAGCATAATCGTTTCGCTTCCAGGTGTTAGTAGTGGAATCGAACAAATTGTTGTTGGTCAGCAGGAATTAAGGGAAGGTTTTCAGGATTTAGGTGGTCAAATCACTGAGTTAACAGATGGTTTAGACCAAAGTGTTACTGGCTTAAATGAAGTTTATACTGGATTGGAAACGGCAACGGACTACCTAGCTGAATTATCTTCTGCTCCAGACGAAGCTTTAACAGGTTGGTATTTGCCTAATGAAGTCTTAGAAGATAATGATTTTAGTCGTGTATTTGAAACATATATGTCGGCTGATCAAAAGATCGTTACTATAGATGTGATTTTTGATGAACACCCATACTCAGAGGAAGCGCTAAGTCAAATTGAATATATTGAAGAGGCAATATATCGAGGTATAAATGGTAGCAAATTAGAAAATGCAACGTTTGGGATAGGTGGAGAAACAGGTATTAATGCAGATTTGAAGAAGATGTCATCAGAAGACTTTTTGCGAACTGTCTTTATTATGATCATAGGCATCTTTATCATGCTAACGATATTATTAAGATCATTAATTATGCCAATCTATATCATTTTATCATTAATTTTAACATATTTTACTTCGGTAGCTTTTGCAGAAATTTTATTTGTAGATTTACTAGGCTATGCTGGAGTAAGTTGGGCTGTACCATTTTTTGCCTTTGTTATGTTAGTTGCATTAGGTGTAGATTATAGCATTTTCCTAATGGATAGATTTAATGAAAATCAATCTTTATCAGTAAAAGAAGCCATGCAGTATGCGATGAAAAACATGGGGACAGTAATTATTTCAGCTGCGCTAATATTAGGAGGAACTTTTGCGGCTATGATACCTTCAGGGGTTCTTTCACTCATACAAATTGCAACGATACTGTTAGTCGGCTTATTATTATACGCGTGTGTAATATTGCCACTATTCATTCCAGTGATGGTAAACACGTTTGGGACAGCAAACTGGTGGCCATTTAAAAAGGATAGATGACTTCGGTTATACTAATATTAAATGAGATCTTTGTAAATATTCCAGATAGTTGATTTAACATCTCAAACAATAAATTAACAAACTTATCAATAAGCAGAGTTTTAGAAATATTAAGCCTGAGTTCAATTTTAGTTGAACTCAGGTCATATTTTTTTGGTCTTTTACGACTATATTAATTTTTTACAAAGCTCTTTTTCTCATAACCTTTGTTGTAATTATTACTAATAATGGGCAGCATGATAAGTGTTAAGTGAACAAAATAATTGTATATGAAATAAAGGTGTCCGGGTAGTTAGAGAGATACGTGTGTATCTTAGAACGAATGCAACAAGAATTGCCCGGAAAGATATATACAATTTTATATCCTCTTATTCAAAATAAATAAACTTTTGGAAGCTTCATCCAACACAACTGATGGTATAATAATTATTAGAATAATACAAAAACAATGGATTTACGATAGGATGTGCAAAAGTGGAGAGAGTAATAGTTATGAGCCTAGGTAGAGAAACAAATAAATATATTTGTAGACAAGTACGAGAAATTACTGGACATCGTATTGAGGTAAAAGGATATTGTATAGGTGATACGATAAATGAAGATTTCTCAAAATGTATAGTTGTAAATTCGGTAGATTTACAAATAGATAATTTAAGGTTGATCAAAATTCCACAGCATGTAAAGCATATTTATGCAAAGCGCGTTATCAATCATCAATTTTTAAAAGAATTAATCGATATCCCAGCTGGCACTGATGTATTACTAGTGAATGATCATAAGGACTCGAGTTTACACGTTATTAAACAATTAAAAAATTACGGTATTGATCACATCAATTACCATCCATATTATCCAGGAATAAAACAATATAAACAATTAACACTAGCTATTACCCCAGGTGAAACAAAATGGATCCCTGATTGCGTTAACAAAGTGATTGATATTGGAATAAGAAAATTAGATATAACAACAATTATAGAAATACTGCAAGAGTTAAATTTACTGTCAGAAAGTAGTGAAGTGCTATCATCTGAATATGTGAGTGAAATAATAAAGTTGTCGAAAAAATTAACGAAAATTTCTGAAGAATCAGAGCAAATTAAAAATATGTTTCAAACGATAATAGATAATACGAACGATGGAATTATTTACTTAAATTCAAGGGGAGAAATATCTGTAGTAAATGAGTTGATGCTATCAATTTTAGGAGAAGAAAAGGATATCATCTTAGGAAAAAGAATTAAGGATGTATTACCGAGTCTACATATATGGCAAGTTGAAGAGGTTGATAGAGAAATCATGAAAATCAGTGAAAGAGAGGTTGTAATAAAAAAAGTTCCAGTCAAAAAGAATGCTTATATAGTCGGCTATTTAATCACATTTGAAGATGTAATGGAGATTAAAAACATAGAATATGAGCTTAGACGACGTATGAGAAAAACAGATCATAATGCAACATATATATTTGAAGACATTATTGGAAATAGTGACATGATCGTAAAAAATATTAATTTAGCAAAAAGATTGTCATTAAGTAGCTCAACTGTGTTAATACAAGGTGAAAGTGGAACTGGAAAAGAATTTTTTGCCCAATCGATACATAATTTTTCGAAGCGTAAAAAAGGTCCTTTTGTCGCAGTAAATTTTGCAGCATTACCTGTAAACTTGTTAGAAAGTGAATTGTTTGGATATGAAGAAGGGGCTTTTACTGGTGCTGTTAAAGGTGGAAAGGTCGGACTTTTTGAGCTTGCTCACGGCGGAACGATCTTTCTTGATGAGATTGGAGATACCCCATTAGAGTTACAGGCTAGATTGTTAAGAGTGTTACAGGAGAAAGATGTTCGAAGAGTGGGTGGTTCAAAGCGGATACCTATTGATGTTAGAGTAATCGCAGCCACAAATAAAGACCTAAAAGAAGAAGTAGCAAAGGGAAAGTTCCGACAAGATTTGTTTTACCGAATAAATGTATTACCGCTCTACTCTCCAAGTTTAAGAGAGCGTAGAGAAGATATTCCTCTCTTAATAGCACATTATTTAAAACGTTTTTCAAATGGGAAAAATATACCGCTAGATAGTTTCTTTGACGATGAAACTACTCGCTATTTAGTAGGTTATCACTGGCCAGGGAATGTCAGAGAATTAGTTAATGTTATTGAATATTTAGTAAATATTAAAAATCCATCTATAAGAATACAAGTTACAGACTTACCAGGGTATGTTTTGTCTGAAAGATTTGATGATTTATGTACAGAGAATGATCGTTTTATCGATGAAGACATGTTATGGCTGTTACATAAAATTAATGAGAGTAATGGTATTGGCAGAAGAGCTCTCACTGATTTAGCGAAAAGTGAAGGAATTGATCTAGGTGAAAGTAAGATTCGCAGATTACTGAAAAGGATGTATAATTTAGAATTAATTCATAGTTATACAGGGATGAAGGGGACTGTCGTTACAGAAAAAGGTGTAGCAACATTGTGTAGCTTAAAACTATAATACACGGAAAATAAAATAAAAATGGATAATGGGATTGATAACGGGATGTTTTTTTGTCCCGTTATTATTTTTCGACAATAAAAAAGCTGAAATATCGGGATTTTTCAGCTTTTTTTATTGGCATATTTTTTGCAAATAGTATAAAAGATTAAATATATAGAAAAAGAGAAAGTTGTAACCGTAATTAAGAGGGGGAAATAATTATGATGGTAATAGGCCAAAGGAGCGAAACAGATTTTCTAGGTACGAAGGGTATTCCAGAATCTGCATATTACGGATTACAGACGTTAAGAGCAATAGAGATGTTCCCGATCACAGGGTATCGGGTGCATACTTCATTAATAAAAGGAATCGCTATAGTTAAAAAAGCTACTGCTCTAGCTAATATTAAAAATGGCGTATTAGACAAAAGGATAGGACAAGCTATAGTTCAAGCTACAGATGAGATTATTATTGGTAAATTGCATGATCAATTCATCGTAGATCCTATACAACCTGGTGCTTGTGCTTCACTTAATATGAATGCAAATGAAGTTATTGCTAATCGTGCCCTTGAAATTGTCGGAAGAGAAAAAGGTGATTATTCATTTATTAGTCCAAATACCCATGTAAACATGTCTCAATCAACAGGTGATGTGTTTCCTACTTCGTTTCGATTAGCTACACTTGATATGATAGAACAACTACTAACAACGATGCGAAATATGGAGCAAGTTATAATACAAATTGTAAACAAATTTGAACAATTATTCCACTTTAGTGACACACACCTTCATGATGTTTTACCTATACGGTTAGGGCAAGAATTTGAAAGCTACCGTAACATGATTCAACGTGATATTAAAAGGATTACTAACTCAAAAGATCAATTATTTAAGATCCATATCGGGACAAAACCGATAGGAACAAGGCTTAAAGAAGTAACTATTTTTAGCGATCAGGTTGTTGACAATATATCACAAATTAGTGGGTTTCAACTTAAAAAGCCCGAACAGATCGTTGATGCTAACGATCAAACAGATGTATATTCTGATGTTATTACAGCTTTAAAAAATAACATGATAAATATATCTAAAATATGTAACGACCTAAGGTTAATGTCAGTTGGATCAAACGCTGGCATATATAGAAATTCTTTGTCTGCTACATCAGAAATGTCAGGACAAATAAACCCAGTTATAAGCGAAATCATCAATCATATTACAAACCATGTTGTTGGCAATGATCTGAATATTGGGATGTCAACTGAAACAGGAAATTATGGATTACATGTGATGGAACCTGTATTAGTTTTTAATTTAATTCAATCAATCAATATGATGAAGAATGGATTTAATGTTTTTACAAATTATTGTTTAAAACGAATTGAAGCTGATGAAATGCAAATAATGAAGAATATCGAAAGGAATGTTCCAGGTCTAACTGCACTAACACCGTATTTAGGTCATGAAAAAACATCACAAATTGCGAGGCAAGCTATTTTAACTGGCAAATGTGTGAGAACTGTTTGTTTAAAGTTAGGTGTATTAACAGAAGAACAGTTGGATCATATACTTGATCCTATGAAGCTGAGAAATCCAGGAGTTATTTAAAATATATTACTAGTATTTAAAGGGTAGGAGATAGATGTAATCCTGTGTATTAAGTTTTGGATTACAACCACAACCTACTGAAGAGCTTTCGATTAGCAGGTTTAAAAGGTAATATGATGATTAGTAATTTGGATTCAATGAATATTATCTATATGGACAATATGATATTAGATAAAAATTTTTTACGGATAATCATATACAATAATTAAACAACCAATTTTTCCTTATTTTGAAGGTGATATAAGTAATATTACTAAATACATTTTGTGCTATCCTCGAAACCGATTACTAAAAAGAATACAATAACGATAGAAGGTGTCGGAGAGATAAAAGGTGAGTTTGTTGAAGAAAATGGCGTAGGTTACTTACAAGTATGTAATTAGTAAATATAAAACTAGTAAAAAAACTCACTTGACACTATTATTTGTCAAATGAGTTTTTTAGGTTGAATGTTAATAAGTTTATCTATTATTGTATAAACATTCTTATTAAGGAAAAGAGTTAATAGCTTTATTTTTTAGTTTGTCCTGTGCCATAAATACGATATTTAGTTGAAGTTAAAGCCTCTAATCCCATAGGCCCTCTAACGTGTAATTTTTGTGTACTAATACCAATTTCTGCTCCAAAGCCAAATTCAAAACCGTCTGTAAATCTAGTAGATGCATTATGATAAACAGCTGAAGCATCAACTGCTTGTAAGAACAACTCTGCATTTTGACTATTTTCTGTTACTATACATTCAGAATGATGCGTTCCATATGTTTTGATATGGATTAATGCTTCTTCAATATGCTCAACAATTTTTATATTTAGTGTGTAATCATTGTATTCTGTGCTGTAATCATCTTCTGTTGCATCATTAATCCATGGGACGATTTGTTTAGCTTTATCACAACCTTTTAAATGAACTTTTTGTTCACGGTATAAGTTTGCAAGCGAAGGAAAATGTGTTTCTGCAAATTGTTTATGAAGTAAAAGTGTTTCCATAGCGTTACATACAGATGGACGTTGAACTTTTGCGTTTAAGGCAATGTTTGTTGCCATAGTAGGATTGGCTTCATTATCAATATACGTATGACAAACCCCCGCACCCGTTTCAATAACTGGTACTGTAGCATTTTGTATTACGTTTTGAATAAGAGAAGCACCTCCTCTAGGAATTACGACATCTACTAACCCATTTAATTTTAACATTTCATTAACAGAAGATCGGTCTGGATTTGATATTAGTTGGATAACATCTTTTGGTATATCTGTTTTGTCAAGAACATCATGCATGATTTCTACAATACGTATGTTAGAAGATAGTGCCGATGTCCCGCCTCGTAATATGACTGCATTTCCACTTTTTAAACATAGACCAGCTGCATCTACTGTAACATTAGGGCGTGCTTCATAAATCATGCCAATTAAACCTATTGGGACTGTGACTTTATTTATACATAGACCATTAGTTGGTTGAAATTCATCTATTGTTTTTCCTATAGGGTCTTGAAGGTCCACGATTTGTCTTAAGCCGTCTGCTATTGCTGTAATTCGATCAGTGCTTAATGCTAATCTATCTTGTAGAGGCTTACTTAAACCGTTTTGTTTGCCGTTCATTAAATCTATTTTATTTGCTTCAATAATAGATGTCTGATTGTGGACAAGTGCATCTGCAATCGCAGTTAATGCCTTGTTTTTCTGTTCAGTTGTGATGCTAGCCAATTTATGAGAAGCTTCTTTTGCAAGATAAGCTTTCTTTTTCACTTCACTCATTAATTTAGACCACCTCGTCATTTATTTGTTTTTGTTTATATTGGGAAAAAAGAACAAACAATGTAAGCGTATAGGATCTGCCCTAGTAGGGGTTTACAGCGTAACCCATTCATCCCGATGAATGACCTCTATACGTTGTACATCTATTCTATTCTTTACTTCTTCTGTTGAAAGTCCGACTACAGCTTTCAACTGCCACGATGCATAGTTTACAACCCCACGTCCGATGACATTTTCATTTTCATTTATTACTTCTACAACATGCCCGGGATGAAAATCACCTTCGACTGTAGTCACTCCAGCTGGCAGAAGACTTTTACCACAAGAAGATAGTGCATGTTCTGCTCCATTATCAACAGTAATTGTGCCATGTGACATGGAGTGAAAGCCAACCCATTGTTTTTTTATTGGAAGATTATTCAAGTGTGTATGAAAATATGTTCCCTTGCCATTTCCGTTTACAGCTTTCGTCATATCTAAATATTCACGGGCTCTTCCGACAAACACCAATACTCCTCCGCGCATTGCGATTCTTGCAGCTTCAATTTTTGAACGCATACCGCCTGTACCAACTGATGAACCAGCGCCGCCTGCATTATTAAACATATCTTCAGTAATTTCTTTAACAACATCAATTTTCTTTGCATTACCATCCTTACGTGGATCTGCTGTATATAAACCATCCGTGTCTGTAAATATGAGTAACTGATTTGCTTTTACTAAGTTGGCAACAAGAGCAGATAAAGTATCATTATCACCAAAATTTAATTCCTCTACAGAAACGGTATCGTTTTCGTTGATAATTGGAATGGTTTTTTGCCGTAAAAGCTCCTCAATCGCCATAGATGCATTATGCATTTGTTTACGATTTGTAAAGTTCGCACGTGTTAGTAATATTTGTGCTGTGGTACAGTTATGTTTAGAAAATACATCATTGTATGCTTGCATTAACAATGCTTGGCCTACAGCAGCAGCAGCTTGTTTTTCGAATAATTGTTTTGGTCGATTATTATATCCGATTTGTTTAAACCCAGCAGCAACTCCACCAGAAGTAACTAATATTATTTTATAACCAGACTTATAAAGCTCGAACATTTCATTAGCAAAATACGCTATTTTTTGCTTGCTTAGTTCTCCATCAGCTGTTGTAAGAGAGCTACTACCAATCTTAACTACAATTCTTTGTTGCATTCTGTTCACACCCTTATGAGTATATACATATTAATTAAGTTTAATGGTATAGTTATTCAATATATTCATTGTTAAATCCTATTTGTAGCTATTAATTTTAATTATTATACAGCATATATGCATATAAATAAAAGAAATATTTAATATTTTCAGAGATTTTATTATGTCTATTTTCTACATGCTTGCTTTAGTTTTTTGTACATAATATGTATACATCTATTTATTTGCTTACTAGGTAAATATGACGGAGATATACTTTGAGATCACATACTTCGGGAAGGTTCAGAAGGGTGGAACAAAGCAAAGGCGTGGCACGGAAGACAAGGATGCCTTATACAGTTTGAAGTCAAATATGTAATTTGGAAGGGGCTTTGTGATGTAAATAGAGGCCGTTATTACATCAATTATTTTTATGTGGCAATAAGCGCATATAAAACTTCTTTATCAATTGTTGTCTTCTACATAAGGATGAATTTTGTTGTTTAAAATTGAGTAAATACAACAACACAATTTACGAACAGGGGATAAATGATGTGAGTTACAATGAATGCGGAGCCAGTGTCCATATTGAAAAATGCCTGTACTCGCACGGATTGTTGCTTCTCGGACAAAAAGAAAAGTTCGTATACATCTAGCCTTAGTGGCATCTTTTTAGGCTGGGGTAGAATCCCCTCTTAATGGTCATTATTAAATAGAACAAAGTTTACGAAAGAGCTAAATTTGTTCTTAGTGATTTTGATCATATTTAATCAGGTGGAGGATGTAACCACCTGATCATGACATAAAAGAATCATTTGTTAATTCGCTTTTTAATAAAATTCAGTTTAGACACTGACATTAGTAAAAAATAAATAAATGCAACGGCAAATACATATGCAATTTGATTTTGCATGCTAGCGAAAAATAAAGCTCCCATGAGACTAGCGAAGGCTAATAAGGCATTTATATTACCAGAACTTAATTGAGATTTTTTAGTTTCTTCAGCTTTCAAGATGACCACCTACCTCCAAGATTGTATGATATCTTAAACTTTGTTTTCGTTTTTTTGAACGGTGTGAATTCAATGAGTAGGAGTTTCGAACTGCTCTCACATTTTAGCACTTAAACTCATACTTCTGTTAATGATTATACACAAAAAATCGGCTATTAATATAATTTCACAATAATTTCAAAATATCATATTACAAAAAAAGAGAGATACTGATGGTAGTCAATTTGTAGCTATAGTGAGGAAATTTTGGGATGTGGTTAAACCAGCATATTTGCTAAAGATAGCTTTAATATAATGTTTTTAATAAAATTATTTTGAATTATTTTTTTAAATGTATTTGCATTTTTTGCTTCTTATTGGTACTATTAATTAGAATTATTTTTGTTCGTATGTAAGGATAGAACGAGTGTTAAACTTTTCATCTGAATATCATTAAGAGCAAGAATAGTAATACAATGTGGGAAACATCCACACAGGAGGAAGTATAATGGTACAAGGTAAAGTTAAATGGTTTAATTCAGAAAAAGGTTTTGGATTTATCGAAGTTGAAGGTGGAGACGATGTATTCGTACATTACTCAGCTATTCAAGGTGACGGATTCAAATCTTTAGAAGAAGGTCAAGAAGTATCATTTGAAATTGAAGAAGGTAGCCGTGGACCACAAGCTACTAACGTTCAAAAATTTTAATTCAAACTTTTGAAAAGAGACTCATCTTGAGTCTCTTTTTTTATCAACGCATTGTTTTTTGTTACTATTATCGTCAAATTAGAACAGCAAGGCTGAACGAAGATCCCACGAACGAAAGTTGTGTAATACATTTATAAAAATATTTGAAAGTTAAACCCGGTTATTCTCGTTTATATAAATTTTTGTGAGTTGTATTTTAGGTAATTGAATCATTATAAAAAGGGTGACTAAGAAGAGCTTGTTCGAAATTTCTATATGTAAATACTAAAGGGTCTGTCACAATAGAAATGTTTCCCAGCCTTATTCATAAGTCACCCTCAAATAAAAACAGGTAAGTAAAAAGGTTTAATTGATTATAACATAGTTTTTTCATAATCAAAAATATAATTTGTTTTTTTTCTTTATTAGAGGTAAATGATTCACTTCATTTTTCGAAACCAAAATGAAATGAATAAGCAGAAAGGATGAATTGAATGGAGAAGATTTATTTTGATTTTTGGTACTTAAAATCTGAAGAAATAGAACTAGATGGTTCTGAAACAGATCGAATTAGTTATGAAATCGCAATTGGTGTATTTGCTGATCCCGATTATAATCATTTATTAGATGATATTAGAATTACTGGATTAGATAAAGATCAAATGTTAATGTTTAAGATTGACAAACCTGATGAATTATTTTCTAAATTAGAAGAAGAAGGGTTACACAGTGTAGTTGCAGATATCAAGGCTACCGGTTCATACACAGTTATGGGTAGTAATGAGATAAAAATTAATGAGTAAATAGTTAATCATTAATTTTACGCATGCAAAGAGTGGTGAAAACACCACTCTTATTGGAATCCTATATGTTGAGGAGTGTATAGGTTGTCGATTACAGGAATTCGCAACCAATTATCTTTATTATAGTAAAATTCTGGCATCCTACTATTAGCTGTGTAACGTTAGTTTAGCTTTTTATCTTTTTCTATAGAAGCTTTTTATTTTTTAATAAAATCCTGTACATACGCAACCTACAATAATTAACAGAACAAAAATGACTATGACAAACGCAAACATTGACCCAAATCCAGCACCATAACCATCCACCATAACTTTTCCTCCTTTCTGGAATATACTATAACCTATGTTAGAATGGGTGATTTGCGTGTACGAATGTCCATAATTAATTCGTCTATTTTCTGACTATTGTCGTAAATAAGGTTCGTAATATTATTGATTCAATCTCTAGGTGGGATGTTGTACAATTATTAAAATGAGGTGGCTGTGATTGCTGTTAATGTTTATTAAGAAAATTGACAATGAATATGACAACGGCCAGGTAAAAATGCAAATCATATAGGTATTATCATGTAAATATGAATCAGCTTAGTTATGTAAAAGATGGAATAATTGCATCTAGAAGATATACATATTCTGTAAATTAGTCATTAAACAATGTATGTTGTTAACGAAGAACTATCTTATTACTGATCCCTTATGTTTATTCTCCGAGCTTCTTCTATACATACCTTGAAGCATATTTGAAAAATACGAGTGATTGTAGATATGATATGACAACAAAATAGTTCTAGTAATAATAGTTTTTTTAATGTAATGAGAGGAGTATACTATATGACTGTTAAACGCTGTGAATGGGTTAATGATGACCCTTTATATATACATTACCATGATCATGAGTGGGGTGTACCTGTTTATGATGATCGACTTTTATTTGAGTACATTTTATTGGAAGGAGCACAAGCGGGATTAAGTTGGTACACCATTTTAAAAAAGAGAGAGAACTATCGCAAAGCATTTAACGGGTTTGATCCCGAATTAATAGCTAAATATGATGAAGAAAAGATTCAAAGCTTATTAAATGATAAGGGGATAGTTCGGAATAAGTTAAAAATACGATCTGCTGTTACAAATGCACAAAGCTATTTAAGGGTGGTTGAAGAGGTCGGCTCTTTCTCTAACTATATATGGTCATTCGTTGATGGAAAGCCTATCCAAAATCACTTTCAATCTATTAAAGAAGTACCGGTTTCAACTCCAATTAGCGATGCGCTTAGCAAGGATTTAAAAAAGCGAGGTTTTAAATTTGTTGGAACAACAATTTGTTATGCTTTTATGCAAGCTGTTGGTATGGTAAATGATCACGTAGTAGATTGCTTGTGCAATCAATCATCGTAATTTCTAAGCTTTCAGCCATTAAGTAATGAGAACATATTACAAATGATCGTTCATACGTATGTAAGGGATCTCCAGGGCAAGATTACAGTATAATAAAGAATATCAAATAGAGCATGAAATAAAAGCAGATAATTAGACGCTTTATATTTAATGCTCTTTTGTTATATTCGAAGATAATGAATTAACAAACAGCTCTAGCTACAGTAAAAAGTACGATAACTAATAGAATAAACAATACAACAATTACAGCGAAAGAACTATTACAAGATGGACCGTAACCATAACTACAAGATGGACCATAACCATAACTTCGTGACGTACCGTAACACATGATAGTTTCTACCTCCTTTCAAGTTGTGTATATTAATATTAAAAGTTGTATTCTTCTAGCACACAACATTACAATTACATAAGACGATAATTAGTAGGATAAATAATACGATAACCAAGATTGGTATTAATGTAGTAGTATGGCTCATTTTATAAAACCTCCTATCAAGTGAATAATATTGTTTAAGACTATTTTCGCATTGATTGTTGCTTTCCGTTATTAGATCTAAACACATAGCCCCTTGCGTTCGTGAAATCTTTTCTATTTATACAATTATTGAGCTTTCATAAAACACACATACTGTCCAAGTTTTAGTAAACATAGCAACAAAGCTTACGAAAAGAGTCTTTGTTTATTACAAAAAATAAGAATGTAGTGATAGGGATAGATGAAAGAAAAGGTTGGTGGTAGTAATAATATATGTATTCGTAATTGCTTTGCTTGTACGAATTGATTGGTAATAGAATACATTTTTATAGCAGTTTTCATTTATATTGATATGAACACTAGGATATAGAGCTTTGTAACGGCCTGAAAAGTAAAAGAATTTATGATATCATAGTTAAGTGAGTCTATTAGTTTAGATACAACATATGTGGAGGCAACTATGATAAAGAAACTAGTGAAATTATGTATAATAGTTACATTTATGTGCTCCATTCAAATAAAGAATTATATTGCTTATGCATCAGATGAATCGACCTTCAACATTAATAGTGAAGCGGCGATTTTACTTGATGGAAGCACTGGGGATGTATTATATAGTAAAAATGGTGATCAATTAATGTATCCAGCAAGTCTAACCAAAATAGTAACGGCTATTATTGCTATAGAAGAAGGAAATTTAGAGGATCAAGTTACAGTAAGTGAAAATGCTAGGAATGTTGATGGTACACGTGTTTATCTAGAGGAAGGTGAACAAGTTACTTTACTTAAATTAATTCAAGGTTTATTAATTAATTCAGGTAATGATGCGGGTGTAGCTATTGCTGAATACTTTGATGGCAGCGAAGAAAAATTCGCTGAACGAATGAACAAATTTAGTGAAGAAAAAATAAATGTTCAACATTCTCAGTTCAAGAACCCACACGGTTTATATGATCCTGAACACTATACTACAGCCTCAGATATGGCTCAAATTACTAAATACGCGATGCAAAATGATACTTTTCGTGAAATATTTGGTACAGTGGAATTAGAGTGGAAGGGCACAGGCTGGGAAACGACTCTATATACACATAACGAACTATTAAGGTGGTATGACGGTGTTACAGGTGGTAAAACAGGATATGTTGATGAATCAGGTCATACATTAGTTACCTCTGCAACTAAAGGAAACTTAAACTTAATAGCAGTTGTTTTAAAAGCATCCTCAAAAAATTTAGCCTATGAGGATACGACTGCACTTTTTGATTATGGCTTTGAAAATTTTATAAAGAATGTGATTCCTAAAAACAAACAATTTGTTGACGAACATAATAATGAATATGTCCTTTCTGAGGATGTGACCTATACTAAAAAAAGCAACGAAGATGTTTCATTGTCGACCGATGAGCAAGGAATGCTAAGCATTTTAGGAGAACAAAATAGAGTAATAAATACGTATCAGTTGGATAAGGTTGACATGAAAGAGAATATGAAAGATGGAGAACAAACAGAGGCTACTGAAAGCAAAGAAGGTAGCTTATTGATAACTACATTTATGTTTGTGATTCCTTTGTTTGTTTTTTTTATTATGATTTCAGTATATAGAAAAAGGAAAAAGAATGTTTCTTATTATAAAGAGGTAAACTAATTATTATATTCCTTATATAGGTATGAAGAGAGTTACAATGCCCAAGAAGGTATTGTAACTTTTTTAATATTATTTGGAGGCAGGGACATTGTGATGTTTCAATTAGAAAATGTTACTTATAAGAACATATTACAACTAAAATTATTGCAAATCCAAACTGGCAGTGTAACAAGTATTATCGGGAAAAGTGGATCAGGTAAATCTACTTTATTAAAGTTGTTAAACAATATGATATCAAGTGATAGTGGCGTAATTTATTATAATGATAAATCTATAGAAGAAATAGAGCCAGTTGAATTAAGACGTCAAGTAGTGACTTTAACACAATATCCTGCCATTTTTGAAGGAACTGTTAAAGACAATTTGCTTTTAGGGCTTAAGTTATCAGAAAAGAATTATACATCAGTGAATGATGAAGTCTTATCAAGAACGTTAGCAATGTTTAACTTACAAACTAAGTTGGATGTAGATGCGAATAAATTGTCAGGGGGAGAACAGCAGCGTCTCGCCTTTGCAAGAATAATACTTATGAAAGCACCTGTGTACCTATTAGATGAGCCCACATCTTCCCTTGATGAAGAAACAGAGGATTTGGTTATGGATCGGTTTATTTCTCGTGCAAAAGCAGAGAAAACAACTGTTGTCGTGGTAACACATTCTATGAAAGTCGCGGAGACATACTCAGATTTTATAATAAACATGGAAGATGTTAATGCTTATAAATGATACATTTAATTAGTATATGACAAAAAAGTAATTTTCTTATCTTCTCAAAACATATAGCAAATACCAACAGTGATATAGGATGTGAAAGCCATGAATACGATTGAAGATATTTCACTAAGTCAACTATTAAGCGCATATATATTTATTATTATTTTATTATTTATCGTAAAACGGAAGGGCATAAGTAGAGAACGAGAAATCTTAATTGCTTCTATACGCATGACTTTCCAATTAATATTAGTTGGGTACATACTTACTTATGTATTTAAACACTCTAACCCTTGGTTAACTATTATTATAATATTACTTATGGAATTATTTGCTGTTTATAATATTTTCAAAAGGTCAAAGGAGACTATTTCATCAGAGCTAAAATGGTATATAACGATCTCGTTATTTATCGGAACAATAACAACGATATTGTATTTCGACTTTGTCGTTATCAATTTTATGCCTTGGTATGATCCTAGATATTTTATACCTATTTCAGGCATGATCATTGGCAATGCAATGACTGGTATTAACTTGGGAGTGAATACGTTAATTGAAGGAATGAAAAGTAAAAGACATTTGGTCGAATCTGCCCTTATGCTCGGGGCAACACCAAAGGAAGCTTTTAAAACCATTGTTAATCAAGCTTTTGATGCAGCTATCCTACCAACGATAAATAGTATGGTTGGTATGGGAATTGTTTTTTTACCAGGAATGATGACAGGAGTTATCCTATCAGGAGCTGATCCTTTAGTTTCAATAAAATACCAAATTGCTATCGTTTTAGGCATTACTGGAAGTGTATCATTATCAGTTTTCTTATTTATCCAGTTCGGTTACAAAACATTCTTTACTAATCGAGCCCAATTAAAATAATATTAAAGGCTCAGTCCCCCATCATAGTAATAGTTTATATGATGGGGGATTGATGCTGTATATGTGTATATAAGAAATCAAGTACTGTGAAATTAAAAACTAAACTTCGTATATGGTTAATATTAAGAATGATAATCTGGATTTCAAGATAAAATTGTATAAGTAAAATCTTTAAATATTGAATCCTTCCGTGTAAGCCTTAGCCAATACGAGGAAACGGTTCAATTATTAATGAAAATACTTGTTTGTGGAGATAAAAACAGCAACTTTTAATGCAATTGAAGTCCCAACAAATATGAAATAGTGATAATATCCAAAATAGCTTAAGAATAAATGGCAATGTTGTAATAATGAGCTATCGTTCTGCGTATATTGTTAAATCAATATTCTCATAATTTAAAATAGAGCAATTAATATAAAAAATGGAAGGAGAGGAATTTATTGGTTGTCGATATCCATAACCACATTTTGTATGGATTAGACGATGGGGCTACAACATTAACGGATACAATTGATATGGCAAAGAAAGCTATTGAATTTGGAATTAGCCATGTTGTTGCTACGCCTCATCAGGATTTTAAAAATTACTATAATCCACCAACAAATATATATGAAAAACTAGATGAGGTTAATAGACTATTAAAATCTGAAAATATTCCGTTAACGATTTGCCCTGGTATGGAAATTGGCTTATATGAAGGTATCATTAAAGACCTAGAGAGGAATCAGCTCATATCTTTGAATGATTCACATAAATACTTGTTAATTGAATTACCTAGTGAATATATACCTCATTACACGGAAGAAATATTTAAAAAAATGAAATCTATGGGATACGTACCGATCATTGCTCATGCTGAAAGGAATGCAGAAATTCGAAGACACCCAACTAAACTATTGCATTTAATTAACCAAGGCGCATTAGCGCAAGTTACAGCAGCTAGTGTAATTGGCTTATGGGGACATAGATTACAGAAAGTAACATTATCATTAATTAAGCAAAACCTTGTTCATTTCATAGCATCAGATGCACACAATACAAATAGTCGATCTTTTGATTTAGTATGTGCATACACGTTTCTTGACAAAAAATTATCACTACATTATTCGAACTACTTCAAGGAAAATGCTCTTCATATTATTAATGGAACACCCATTATAACGGCTGTCAAATTACAAAAAAGGAAGAAATTATTATTTATTTAAATACGGTAAATTCAGCATCTCTTCACGTACTCAAAAAAATTGTTTGTCTAAAGGATGTTTTTGCATTCATTGTGTATTCGAACAAAGATATATAAGTGAAAAATTGAGCTCATAGCATCTTTTTTATTAATTGAGTTTTTACACTCATCAAATTGTCGGTTTACAAAGGCTGTTTTCGTCTGGATTGTTGTTTTTCGTATGAAAAAATAAACATGCGTCAACTAGAGTTCCTGGCATATTTTCTTCACTGACATATAAACCACTTTTTATAGCACTGACTTGGTAACAATAGCAACAAAGTATATAAAAAGAAGCTAATTAAAGGAGAGCAATCAAAGCTATTTATATGAAAGGGGGCAGGATTTTGAAAGTTTTAGTAACCGGGGGAGCAGGATTTATTGGTTCACATATTGTAGAAAGGCTTGTGCTAGAGAATTATGAAGTTACTGTAGTAGATAATATGTCAAATGGGGCTAGGGAGAATATTCTTGGACATGTATGTCTTCATCATGTTGATATTACAAGCTCTGATCTTGAAGATGTATTTTTAAAAGAGAAACCGACATTCGTTATTCATCAAGCGGCACAAGCATCTGTCCCTTATTCTATGAAAAATCCATTAGACGACAGCAAAATGAACATACAAGGTACAATTAATTTACTGCAATGCTGTATCAAATATAATGTAAAAAAAATCATTTTTGCGTCAACAGCCGCGGTATACGGTAAACCTCATGTAACACCTGTGGATGAAAGTCACGTGCTCAGTCCAAAATCGTTTTATGGTGTGTCGAAGGTATGTGCAGAAACGTATATTCAGTTATACGAAAGTATGTATGGACTCAAATATTGTATTTTAAGATATGCTAATGTGTATGGGCCAAGGCAAGGAATGAAAGGTGAAGCTGGCGTTATTTCTATCTTCTTAAACAAGGTCCTTGAAAATGAGCGGATTGAAGTTTTTGGTAATGGTAATCAAACGAGAGACTTTATTCATGTTAAAGATGTTGCAAATGCAAGTTATCTGGCACTAAGCGGTGGTGATAATCAAATAATGAATATTAGTACAGGAAGTCAAACGTCAATTAACGAACTAATAGACTTGTTGTCAAAGGCTACGAATAGAGAAATTAAACCTGTTTATGTAACAGCAAGAGAAGGTGAGATTAATAAAAGCTATTTAAGTAATAGTAAAGCACAAAAAATGTTAAATTGGTATCCAAATTTCCAACTGGAACAAGGAATTAAGAATACGTTAAAATATCTTATTAAGAAGGTAGGAGAATGATAGATTTGTAAGAAATATAAACAAAGGTAAAGAAAGTCTAAGAAAGTCTAAGAAAGCCTAATGGATATATATCCAGATTATGTTTTGAAGTTTTTTTTGGTAGTAACATTGTAATAAATGTTGATGGTTAGTAAAGTAGGCTCTTTGTATTTTGTGTTTTAAGCTACGTTTTTTTTTGATTCAAATTCATTGCTTATCGGTTTACACCATAAATTTATATATTTTATCTTTGTAGTGGCAATTTGATAAATGTACAATAGGATGAAATTTAAAAAACTTAAAAATTGTAAAAGTAAAAAAGATTTCCTGAACACTTTATATATCTTAGAATATATAGCTACAGAATGCAAAAATCGCCTAGTAAAACGGTGGCATTGATTATCTTCGTTTTTTCATTAATATTAACAAGAAAGATGATGATAACATCCTTTGTATTTGTAAACAGGGAAAGAAACATGATCCTAACAGAATGTATACTTTGGAAGTTAAAATGTGTAGGTGGCGTTTTTTAGTTAGCGTTAACTGAGGTTAATAATTTTATGTAGATTTTTAATATCTCAATTAATTCTTCTTTTTCATCTATTATTTGGAATGTAGAGTATTTAAATGTACCTTTAAAAACCGTATCATTTTTTCTTATTTCTATATCTTGATTGTTTTTTACTAATGCCAGAAAACCAGCAGTATCCCTTCTTAAATAACTTATTATTATATCTCCTGAATCGATATCGACAATTTGTACTTCGATATGATCATTATCATCATTTTCTAATACTACAATATTACTATCACAATATCCTTCATTCGATTGGGGAATAATAGAGTGTAACTTATAACCAGCTTGCTCCTCTTCATATAAAATTGATTCTAATTCAACAAGGTTTTCCCGTTCTAATTGACCAGCGATTTGATAAACTTTGTAATCCATATAAATACCTCCTATATTATCATTGAATGTACAATTCAACAAACAAAGAAAAGTTCCTGTTAATTTTCAAAAAAAATCAATTTTGTCTGCCCCTTTACCTTTAATCCCATTGGTTAAAACAAATGAAACATTGCTTCCCCATATCATTCCAACTCTTATTGAAACCTACCAAATAACAAAAGACACTTTCATATTTAGTAGGCTTTAATGTCGATGTGGTTTCTAAATTTTGTTTTGTATGTAAACATTGAATTACAAATAAATCCATATCGTTTACAATAAAGGTAATTAAAACTAAAAGGTGTGAACGAATATGGGGATTATATTAGCAACAGAAAAGAATGTAGAATGGATTAACCACCAGTATAAGATAGCAGGATTTTTTCCAAGTGATTTACAAAATGAAATTGTTGCAATAGTAACTTACAATGGAAAAAATGCAGGTATAGGGCGTTTAGTTCAAATTGATAAGGATAATCTGGAAATGGGAGGTATTTATATTCTTCCAGCATACAGAGGGCGTAAGCTAGCTGGAGAACTAGTATCATTTTTAGTTCAAGAAGCAAAAAAAATAGGTGCTACTAATGTTTATTGTATACCATTTGAAAACCTTGGGACTTTTTATAAAAAATATGGCTTTATAGAAGTTCGCCCACAAGAAGATGATATTCATGAATCAATAATTAATAAATTTAACTGGTGCTTACAGGAATACGATAAAAATGTGTTGTTGTTTAGATTATAATTGAATAATGTCAATTTGTTTATGCAAATTGGAATAATATTTTGTATGAGAGGAGTATACTATTGGAGGTTCTGTTGTTAATCGCATTTCTAAATATTACTATCATTTTCACTCTATTTTACAAGCTGAAGAACACAAACTGAATTGGGCAGAGGGAGAACAATAGAATTTTAACACAAGTTTTATTTAGTATACTATTTTGTGATAGCTAAAGTAATGGCTTTATTTTTGTGTAAACACAATTATGTGCACTAAGTAGTCAGGAGAATATAAAATGGAATGCAATGACATGATGTTATGAAAATTGTCCTACTCTATGAATAGAGTAGGCGTTATATTTTGTATGAAAAGTAGTTATGTTAATGCATCTGCAATGATTGTTTAGAGTGACCAGTGATTCACCAGTTCCATTATTTAAGGTAGACAGCTGATACATGTGACAACTGGGATGTGAAAACAATATAAGTAATATTCTTCTATTATGTAAAAGACATAGTATTTTTATAATAAAATACTGGAAATAGTAAAAAATAATCAATATTACTATTATTGGATTACCTTTACTAATAGGAGAAGCCTATGCAAGAAAAACTACAACCTCATCAAATATTTGCTCTTATTTATATGTGTCAAATCAGTGTAGGAATCTTTAGTTTACCCCGCATAACAGCTGAAGCATTTGGAACAAATGGATGGCTAGGAATTGGAATAGTGTCCGTATTTTTTGTGGTAAATATACTACTTATCGGGTTAGTCTTTAGTTTTGGAAAGGGACGTACAATCTTTAATATTATGGATATCCTACCGAAGTTCCTCTTATGTCCACTTTATATTTGTGTTGCATTGCTTTATAGTGCCCTTGGAATATTAATAGCCAAAAATTTTCAATTAATACTCAGTATGCTCTATTACCCGAACATGTCTATTTTATTTGTTGTCCTAATGGCTATTTTAACATACTGGCTTGTTCGTAGAGGAATTTATCATATCGCTAAAGCCACTGTTGTATTCTTTTCAACGATATTAATTGCGCTCTTATTAGGATTCCATATACCAGAATTTTCGTTCACAAGATTAACTCCATTTTTTTTTGAAGGAGAAAAGGAACTATTAATGAAAGGGAACCAAGTAGGCTTACACTTTCTAGGTGTTGAAATCGCTTTACTTTTTATACCTTTTATTTCGAAACTGAGCACTGCTGTGAGACCTATATTATTTGCTCATCTCTTACTCACATTTATTTATCTAGCTACTTGTTTTATATCGTTTGGATTTTTTAGTTTTGAGCAATTAATAAATGATGTATACCCTGTTATAACATTACTTGAATATGTTGAATTTCCAATTGTAGAAAGAGTTGAAGGTTTTGTTATTAACTTATTTATGTTTGAAGTCCTAGTTACCATTGTATTATTTTTTTGGGGAGCAGACCAATTTTTACAGCAAGCCTTACCAAAAATTCCACCACGCTTATCAATACTATGTTTATTAATAGTTTCTTCTTTAATCACGGCGTTTATAAATACAAGGAGTGAATTAGAACTTTGGATATACTGGCTCCGATCAGGTGAACTACTAATAGCGATGCTGTTACCAATTATTTTGTTAATTCTTATAGGAGTACACCACTTGTATAGAAACAAGCATTGATTTGTTATGTTGTTTTCGTAATGATTTTCGAGCATGTATTTCTTACATCAGTGGCATCTTTCTTACTTAAAAAGAGTCTTACAAAATCCATTAAAATCCACTATTAATAAAGCTTACAACATAACTTACGTAAAAAAGTAAGTAGTTATTGCTAAGTCAAAACAGCCCTCATGAAGAGCTGTTTAGTATAATCAAATATTTAAATAATACTTTCTGATCAATTCTTGCTTTTTTTGTTCGATTTCATTATATATATCAATATTGGATATTTTTTTTCGTATACCTTTTAACATATCTTTTAACAATGTTATCACCCTTTACATTTGATACTCTAAGTATAGGATGACATCGAGTTTCTGAAATCGAGCAATAGATTGTTTTTTTTCTCGTACTTATGACTGAATCGAACCTACTTCAATTGTTCCATCTAACTTAAGTGGCTCATACCATACACGATATTGATTAAGTTCCATGTTAATAAATAATATATACGACAGAGCTTCTAATGTATGATTGTCTATTTTGCACATTTTATTTTGAATGTGGAGAAGATGATTCAATATGTACTTAAACTACAACTAGTACGAATTCTATTTTTTATTGAGTATCACTAGGGAAAGGGTGTACAGGCTGTGTCTTTATTTTAAGAGAAGAGTGTCTAATATTCAAAGATCATAATTTAAGTGCAAAAAAATAGCCCTATTCACCCTGTGAGAGAAAGGACTAAAATGAAAAAGAGAAAAATTGTTTCACCACTTAGTAAGTATTATGAACTATAAATATGTCAGCAGTGTGCTGAAAATGTGACAATTTCGTGACATTTCACTAACGAATAGACGTACCATAAAATAACACATTAACCATTTAGTTTATAAATATAATTATGACATTTTTAAAACTTTTATTAATCTAATTCGTTTAATTAATTGAGAAGGAAAAAGATAAACATTTTTACAATGTTTCAGCAATAAAAAAAGTTAGTATTTCTATAAATTCTATATATAGAAATACTAACTGTAATTACACTGTAATATTTAAATTGAAAACTTATTTATTTACCGATAAACATTTGAGTCCAGTAATTTCCTTGCTCAACATACCCTACGCCGATGTGAGTAAAACTTGAGTTAAGGATGTTTTTACGATGACCTTCACTGTTCATCCAAGCATTTACAACATCCTGAGGTGTTTTCTGACCGTATGCAATGTTTTCTCCAGCTGACTTATAAGTTATACCGAATTTCTTCATCATATCAAACGGAGAACCGTATGTTGGACTATTATGATCAAAATATTTGTTAGACTGCATATCAGCAGACTTAGTTCGTGCAACTTTACTTAGACTCTCGTCTATTTTTAGTGCAGATAGTCCACTTTTTGCACGCTCTACATTTGTTAATTCAACTACTTGTAGCTCAAATTTACTTAATGCTGAAGATTCCTCTTGTGGTTGTTCTGCCTGTGGCTTTTCAGGCTGTGTTGGTGCACTTGTCGGTGGTTGAACAACAGGAGCTTCTTCTATAGGCGTATCTATAGGCGTATTATTCGATTGTTCTTCATTAGATGGTTGAGTTGGGATGTCAAGCTTAATATTGTACTGTTTACTCAATTGTTGTAATAATTGTTGAATCATTTCATTTATTGTTTCTTGTGGGATCTGTGAATGCACTTCATATTTTACGATAGGTTTTATTGTAGGTTGATTGCTTTCTGCTGAACTCATTCCTGGTGAAGCAAATAATAGAGTCATAGCAGTTGCAGTAGATAGTAATATTCCTTTTTTCATAGTGTTATTCCTCCTCGGTGTTTAAGAAAATTGTATCTAGTTTTATTTCTCTCTTACATCAACTATATCATGAAATTTTTGTAATAATTAAGGGAGAACATGCCAGTGACATATATAAGAATGTCCTAATAGTTTTAATTTGATGAAAACAATGATCACTTAAGTGACTATAAGACATTACCAAATAAATACATTAAATAATATTTTACTATTAAAATCCATTACTGATAAATAATACATTAATTTGACTGTTGACACATTTTCTATTGCTAACTTTTAAGACAATTTCATTACAAATTGTTAACAAGCAATGTTATATATTTGTAATATAATATATAGGCTTACGGAAACAAATTTTAGAAAGAGGTTAGATGAGGGGTTAAAAAACTTCTTGTTGAACATTAGAAAACCGTAACTCAATATACATGTTCGATGTAATGTTAATGAGTTACGATCTAAATGGTATTTATAAATTCGGATTTTCCTGTTTATAGAAGTTAGGTGTTATATGTGAATTATTATATTCTTTGTGAAAAATGTGAGTTGTTGCAGGTGATACAGGTGGGACTAGCCATGTCCAATCCCCAGTAACTTGTCTCCCGCAAGCTTGTTCTTTTTGTTCAAACATCTTAAATTGTTGACTTGCAGTATGATGGTCAACAATACTAACGCCATCATGTTTATAAGAGTATAACACAGCTGTATTTAATTCAATAAGTGCTCTGTCCTTCCATAGAGTAGCTTGCTTTGTCGTATCAAGTCCCATTAAAGAAGCTACCTTGGGAAGTAAATTATACCTGAATTCATCTGCGAGGTTTCTTGCACCAATTTCTGTTCCCATGTACCATCCGTTAAATGGAGCAGCTGTGTATTGTATACCTCCAATTTCTAATTTCATATCAGAGATAATTGGAACAGCATACCATTTAATATTTAAATCTTTAAACCAAGCATATTCGGGGTGTTGTAAATGTACTTCAATGACTTTTTCTTTAGGGATATGAAAAAACTTAGGTATGTTATTATTTATTTGTATGACAATCGGTAATAAATCAAAGTGTGTACCTTCACCTTTCCAACCGAGCTGTTGGCATTGTTTAGTGAAGGGGATGGAGCTTGGATCTCCGATTACACCATTGTCCGTTTCATAGCCAGCGTAACGAATTAATTGATGGTTCCAGATTCTTATTTGCCCGTCTTTTTTCATTGGGTTAAAAATAGTAATGGTGGATCTTATATTGCCATTGTTCGAAGCATAATCAATATGTTTGAACAATGCATCACCTATATCTTCCTCAGTTGTGAGGTGTCGAAAATCAAAAACTTTTAGGCTGTCCCAAAAGAGTCTGCCAATACATCGATTACTATTGCGCCAGGCTAACTTGGCCCCGTATTCTAACTCTTCAAACGTGTGGGAGTATGTGCCATAGTTGGTAATTTCTTCTGTTATGCACGTTATTCGATCATTAACTTCTCGTTCTGTTTTTTTTAATTCCATGTAACATTCTTTAATAAATCGCTGTGCTTCTTGAAGTAACAAGTTGTTCAATTAATAGTCCTCCAGTTTTTCTACTTCACCGAAAGTGTAATAGAAATTAAGTTAAACTTCAAGTTATACATGCATAGTTGCTAATAATGAGTTGGGATTGAGAGTGATAAGGATATTTTCAGGTTAGGATGAAAGTTTGATGAATGTTGTTGGAGGATTTTACCTAAAGTTAATTTTCGCATTGGGACGGATTATATTAAAACTTGCAACATCTTGTGCTTTATAACTTTAACAATCATAAATACCTTGTTTGCCATCTCAATTGTATAAATGGCAACAAAGTGTATCATAAGATTAAAAAAGCCACCAATCTTCAAACTGTTCTTTTGATTGGTGACTTTAAAGTTATAATTCTAGTTATTTACCAATAAACATTTGAGTCCAATAGTTACCTTGTTCAACGTAACCAACACCAATATGGGTGAAGCTAGAATTTAAAATGTTTTTACGGTGACCTTCACTATTCATCCAAGCATTCACAACTTCTTGAGGTGTTTTTTGACCGTAAGCAATATTTTCTCCAGCTGATTTATATGTGATAGCGAACTTTTTCATCATATCAAACGGTGAACCGTAAGTTGGACTATTATGGTCAAAATATTTATTAGACTGCATATCAGCAGATTTAGTACGTGCTACTTTACTTAATTCCTCATCAATCTTTAACGCAGATAATCCATTTTTTGCACGCTCAGCATTCGTTAAGTCAACAACTTCTTGTTCAAACTTGCTTAAAGCACTTGACTGTTCAGTAGCTGGCTCTTTAACTTCAGTTTGTGGAGCTGGTTTAGAAGTATTTTGCTCAACTGGTTTTGGTTTAGTTACTTCTTGTTCAGGCACAGCTACATTGCTGTTATTTAAAAGTTTTTTTGCTTCAGTTAAATCGATATTATATTTCTCAGCAATTTGGTTAAGCATATCTTGTATATTTACATTGCCCTCTGTCATTTGCGTAATTACTTTTTGTAAGTTTGGAGTCAATTGACCTTCATTAAATTGGATTTCTTGTGGAGTTGGACAATCTATTTTAAAATTAGAAGTATTAGTATTAGGGTTATTAGCTGCAGAACTCATTCCAGGTGAAGAGATTAATAACGTTACAGCCGCTGCAGTTGATAATAAGAATGTTTTTTTCATATTGTTATTCCTCCTCGTTGTTTATCTTACATATCCACTATAACATCTCTTTTTTGTCATATTTATGGTTGGAATTCCCAATGTAATTGAAAGAATAGTAGAAAAACAGATAAAACATTGAGAGATCAAGGCTAAGCGACAAGTATAAAGGTTTACGTGCATATGCTGAAATACCATATAAATACATTAAAGATAAATATTACATTGATATAAGTGTTGACAACTTTTTAGATTGCTATATTTACTACAATTTTATTACAACTTATTACATAATTTTGATGATATATAACATATTTGTAAAAATTAATGATAAGGGACACATTGTATTCTCCTGTTAGTAGATATGGATATAACATCTATATCGTCCTCTTTTTTAATGCGATTTAAGTTTCTCCATAAACATATTTAGAAAGTTGGTCAAATGTGATAAAAAAAGCTTTGTACTATATAGTATAAAGTTATACAAATGTAAAAATAAGTCAATTAAATCTTTTTCGTTTTACATGACATAAACAATAGTAATTAGTCGAGAACTTGGATAAAAATATTATATCAACATGACCAACTCCCCATTAATTGACCAGTTTCTCAGGTTCGAAAATTTTCCCGTTTCTAGGTGAAGTTGATAAAAAGAATGACAATGAAAGCAACAAGAAATATGATTTTGATTAAAGAAACATATCACATCAATCAATTAGTTCAATTCATCAAAGCATGGTGTTAGTGAAGTTAGAAATACTAAAGGTTATTGAAGAAGTGTTGCATGTAGGAAAGTTAGTATAGAAGCATATGTTGTTATTTTAATTTGAATGAATTTCGAATTTCTTGATTTAAATAAGGTCAAAGGGGTCAATCTTACTTTATATATAGAACTTAGATCTTTCTTGTTTTATGGAAAGGCTGTTTTCGCATTGATTTTTGTTATTCGTTCTAAGACCTAAGCACGTATACACCTCTTTTCTTCTGGACAACAATTACAATCAGCATAAAACCACTTTTAATAGTGATAACAATAGCAACAGTGTTTTACGAAAAGAGCCTTAGCAAAAAAGGCAGTGAAGTGAAAAATACATTTAATCGTTTTTTTAGTGATATTGGCGACTAACGAGAAGAGATAAGGCACGTAAATATCGACGAACCTTTTTATACAGTTGAGAAAAATTTATACAGAAGGTAGCATAGAGCAAGTGGCGATTATGATTTATTTTGATGGAATTAAGCCTACAGAAGTGTATTACGTTTCATTTAGCTTGAAATTATTTGAAGACCTATCAATTTTCGAACACAAATCTTTTTATTCCGTAAATCGAAGATGAATGAAAAGGTAAATATAGAAATAAAAGTATCGGTTTCTCTTTCTTATCAAATTTGCATAGCATAGAGGTGTCTTAAAAGTATAAATGCACACTTTGAGACGCCTCTTTTAATTGACGATAACTATATTAAAAGAATCTTAAGAAGTTCTTCATAGTTATATAAGTTTATAGTTAATAAATTTCCAGTATATTAATAGTAACTTAAAGATAACATTTTGCTGAATGATTGCCCCATTGAACAATATTTACAAATACTTAATTCAGAGGAGGAAACAGAAGTTGCTTGAGTGGGGATATTTTTTAGTTTTAATATTATGTCTAGGTGCTGCAGCAGTAAATGTAGTCGTTGACCCTATTTTTGAAGGTAATAAAAGAAATCAACCATTTAATGAAGATAATAATGTTGTCGTCAAAGTAGACGATATCAATACACATAAAAACTTAGTAAAACAAAGATTAACTAAAAGACTTATTTATCAGGGAGATTTACTCCTAATCAATTCTCAATACCCCGTTCGTGAAGAGAGTGTAAGATCAGATATTGTAAAATTATTTAAGTATAAAGAATTAAAGCAGGGATATAGATTACGTAATACTAAAATTCAATTGTCTAGAGATGTAGCACAAAGGTTTTCGCAAATGGTATATTCCGCTAAAAGAGATGGTGTGCGGAATTTCACAATTAATAGTGGTTTTAGAGGGTTTGATGAGCAAAATAAACTATATAAAGCGATGGGACCTACCATTGCAATGCCACCAGGTTATAGCGAACATAATGTTGGCTTATCACTTGATGTGGGTTCAACTAAATCGAAAATGATTCATGCAGCTGAAGGAAAATGGGTTGAAAAAAATGCTTGGAGATTTGGTTTTATTTTACGCTATCCAAAGGATAAGACTGAAATTACAGGTATACAATACGAACCGTGGCATATTCGTTATGTCGGTTTACCACACAGTGCAATAATGTATGATAATAATCTTGTTTTAGAAGAATATTTAGATTATTTAAAAGAAGAGAAGATCGTTTCTGTTATTGTGAACGGACATAGTTATACTGTTTATTATTACCATATCACACAAATAAGCTCCGTAAAGTTACCACTAAACAAACGCTATGAGCTTTCAGGGAATAATGTAGATGGTATAATCGTGACGTTATACGAACATGAGATGGTAGTATAATTTATCACAAATGTTCTTTCACTTTTACATGGTTTCATACTTTACGAAATTAAAATAGAAATTATAATGACTAATTAAACAGTTAAGGAGAGCTTTATTGTGAAAAAGTTAACTGTAGTATTCACGATTAATATTATCGCAGCAACTAGTAGTAAATATGTATACAATAGGTTCTTATCGTAACTCCGTTGCTTTTTTACTATGAACAGACAGTATGGTGAGAAATAAGAAAGTTATTTTTAAAATAACAAAAATACCATATATGTACCTTATACTTGAAAACGAAAAGAAACAATTAATGTAAAAAACAAACATACAAAGCAAGCGTCTTAAAGTAAGATAAAAGATAAGTACCATTTAACGATATAATATGACATAAGCAATTCCTTCATAATAAAAGGAAATTGCTTTTTTTGTAATTAAATGTAAATTATTGTTGGAGGCTCTAGATAGGAATAATGTGGATATATTGGAAGTTATAATATATATTATTAAGTAGGCTGAAATAATATATAGTAAACGTTGAAAGATAATAGTATATGGTATTTCGCTATTTTTGCATGGGGTAGCACTAAATATTTACACATATACAATTAGATGTTGTACATCTCTTCTGCTATAAAGCGATGACTGTTTCATAAATTCACGTCTTAATCCTCTGAGTCAGATTAATAGGACAAAAGTATACGAAGGGCTCTTTTCGTAAACTTCTGTCCTATTGAGACATATATAGAACAGCATTAATTATTATATGCAATTGACATCATTATAAATGAGAAAAGATGCCACGAATGCTTGGTTTATACGTATTTAGTTCTTTGTACTAGAAGAAACAATCAATGAGAAAATAGCGTTTCTAAAATAGACTTTAATATATTTGAGTCGTTTATGTTGACAAATAAATCGCTATATCAATGTCGAGCTAAAGATTTGAATAATTAAGTATGAAAAAGTATTGTTTATAAAATTTATGAAAATAGAGGGGGGTTTCATGAAAATTCT
Source organism: Cytobacillus sp. Hm23 (assembly GCF_051842895.1). NCBI lineage: Bacteria > Bacillati > Bacillota > Bacilli > Caryophanales > Bacillaceae > Cytobacillus > Cytobacillus sp. Hm23. The sequence goes on along the minus strand of NZ_JBPXRQ010000001.1, from coordinate 207,150 downwards.
ATTTAGAATTATTTCTATAGTTTGTTTTCTTTATGCTTTATCAATAATTTTTATCAAAGGTCATCTTGATATTATAACGATTTTTTTATCGATTTTAGCAATAATTTTATTATTGTGCTCATTTTATTACAAACAAGTGTTGTTTTATATTTCAAAAAGAAAAAAGCTTAGCTTTTTACTTTATTTATTTTTAGGGCTATTTATATTAATGAGCCTCTCGTTCGAAATTCTTATGAATAAAGCACAAAATGATTCAATTCCTACTGATATTGATTATATTATCGTTCTTGGTTCGGGTTTAAAAGATGGCAAACCATCAGCAACATTACAAAATAGATTGAATATTGCTGTCGATTTTATGAAAGAGTATCCCGACATACAGGTAATTACTTCTGGAGGAACTGGTATCGGTGAAGTAAGATCTGAAGGAGAAGCTATGGAAGAATATCTAATATCCTTAGGAGTTGAAGAATCACTAATTATTCCCGAAACAGAGGCAACGAGTACATTTGAAAACTTACTTTACTCCAAAGGGTTAATAGCTGATTTTGAAAACAACAATCGCATAGCTATAGTAACTAGTGACTTTCATTTGCTTCGTGCTAAAATGTTAGCAAAACGTCTAGACTATGATGCATACGGAGTTTCTGCTAAAACACCATTATTTGAGACAGTCTACTCGCATATTAGAGAATATGCAGCACTTGTCAATTCGTTTTTCTTTAATAAACAATAAAGCTCCTATATTGATATATTTAAATAAACTCGTTTTATTTACGAAATAGTGGATTTCTAACTCAAGTAACAACAGTGAATACTGAAACAATTCCAAATAAATTGAACTACTCTCCACTTAGCTTCGCTTGAAGTGGGAGATTCCTGCGAACACTAGCGTAACCGCAAGTTATTTAGCAGGCTCTACAGGTAGTCCCTACTTTGAAAGCAAAGCTTGTACGTATACTCACACGCTCCCTACTTTAGCTTGGTTTTCGCAACTTCGGTGTTGAGGTGAGAGTCTTCTACCGGAAAAAGATAAAAAATGAGCTATTCTATTTTTTCATAGAATAGCTCATTTTTTAAATAGTTTGCTAGCTTAGTTGTTTCATTATTTACTAATAAACATTTGAGTCCAATAGTTACCTTGTTCAACGTAACCAACACCAATATGAGTAAAGCTAGAATTTAAAATGTTTTTACGATGACCTTCACTATTCATCCAAGCATTTACAACTTCTTGAGGTGTTTTTTGACCGTAAGCAATATTTTCTCCAGCTGATTTATATGTGATACCGAACTTTTTCATCATATCAAAAGGTGAGCCGTAAGTTGGACTATTATGGTCAAAATATTTGTTAGACTGCATATCAGCAGATTTAGTACGTGCTACTTTACTTAATTCCTCATCAATTTTTAACGCAGATAATCCATTTTTTGCACGCTCAGCATTCGTTAAATCTACAACTTCTTGTTCAAACTTGCTTAAAGCGCTTGACTGTTCAGTAGCCGGCTCTTTAACTTCAGTTTGTGGAGCTGGTTTAGAAGTATTTTGCTCAACTGGTTTCGGTTTAGTTACTTCTTGTTCAGGCACAGCTATATTGCCGTTATTTAAAAGTTTTTTTGCTTCAGTTAAATCGATATTATATTTTTCAGCAATTTGGTTAAGCATATCTTGTATATTTACATTGCCCTCTGTCATTTGCGTAATTACTTTTTGTAAGTTTGGAGTCAATTGACCTTCATTAAATTGGATTTCTTGTGGAGTTGGACAATCTATTTTAAAATTAGAAGTATTAGTATTAGGGTTACTAGCTGCAGAACTCATTCCAGGTGAAGAGATTAATAATGTTATAGCAGCTGCAGTTGATAATAAGAATGTTTTTTTCATATTGTTATTCCTCCTCGTTGTTTATCTTACATATCCACTATAACAGCTGTTTTTTGTCATATTTCTGGTTCGAATTCCCAATATAAATGAAAGAATAATTAAAAAACTGATTAAACATTGAGAGATCAAGGCTGAGCTGAAAGTATAAAGGTATACGTGTATATGTTGGAATACCATATATAAACATCAAAGAGAAATATTACATAGATATAAGTATTGACAACTTTTTAGATTGCAGATTATATTTCAAGCATATTACATTAAGTAACATGATGTTAAAATATGTGTAATTATCACATGTAATATTTAAAAAATTATATATAGCCATGATTGAAAATTACGGTTTCTGAATACGAAGATTGTCATTAAATAAAATTTGATACGAAGGCAATTTGACTATAAACAGTATTCAAATAATTTATTAGGCTCTTTTAATAGGCTGTTTTGGCATAATGAAATAAACCGTACATAACCTGTGTTCGTGGCATCTTTTGTTTTGTACAACGAAGACTAACAATGTAAATCCACTTTTTCTTACTAAATTGATAATAATAGCAACAAAAGTTAAGAAAAGAGCCATTCATCGACAAATAAAAATGCTGATCATGAATATGTACAGTCTTAATGTTTGGAACAAAGGTAGCAAACAGAAGTTTAAGATGTAAAAAAAATTATGTATATTTCATTTTATAATGTCGAATTAGAAATTTTAATACGAAAAAAAGTTAGCTATTCTATATTTCTAAGAATAGCTAACTTTGAGATTAATAGTTTTATTATTTACTAATAAACATTTGAGTCCAATAGTTACCTTGTTCAACGTAACCAACACCAATATGACTGAAGCTAGAATTTAAAATGTTTTTACGATGACCTTCACTATTCATCCAAGCATTTACAACTTCTTGAGGTGTTTTTTGACCGTAAGCAATATTTTCTCCAGCTGATTTATATGTGATACCGAACTTTTTCATCATATCAAAAGGTGAACCGTAAGTTGGACTATTATGGTCAAAATATTTGTTAGACTGCATATCAGCAGATTTAGTACGTGCTACTTTACTTAATTCCTCATCAATTTTTAACGCAGATAATCCATTTTTTGCACGCTCAGCATTTGTTAAGTCAACAACTTCTTGTTCAAACTTGCTTAAAGCGTTTGACTGTTCAGTAGCCGGCTCTTTAACTTCAGTTTGTGGAGCTGGTTTAGAAGTATTTTGCTCAACTGGTTTCGGTTTAGTTACTTCTTGTTCAGGCACAGCTATATTGCCGTTATTTAAAAGTTTTTTTGCTTCAGTTAAATCAATATTATATTTCTCAGCAATTTGGTTAAGCATATCTTGTATATTTACATTGCCCTCTGTCATTTGCGTAATTACTTTTTGTAAGTTTGGAGTCAATTGACCTTCATTAAATTGGATTTCTTGTGGAGTTGGACAATCTATTTTAAAATTAGAAGTATTAGTATTGGGATTACTAGCTGCAGAACTCATTCCAGGTGAAGAGATTAATAATGTTATAGCAGCTGCAGTTGATAATAAGAATGTTTTTTTCATATTGTTATTCCTCCTCGTTGTTTATCTTACATATCCACTATAACAGCTGTTTTTTGTAATAATACTGGAATAAATCACCTTATTTATTTAATCACTTAGTCAAAAGTCAGGATGAAAAGGTGAGACATACTGATAGATCAAGGTGAACAGGGAATATGAAGCATAAAATTGATAATGGTAATTGTACCAAAATTAGTTAAGACAGAAAAATATTACATTGATATAAGTATTGACAACTTTTTAAAATACAGATTATATTTCAAGTAAATTACATTAAGTAACTTAGTATTAAAATACTTGTAATTAATATATAGTAAAAATTGCTATAATAATATGTAGTGATGAATTACTATGATCATCCATGCTATAAATTATATTTTTTGTATGATTTGAGTTAATGAATAGGTTATAAAAACATGTAAGTTCATTAAAAAATTTTTTCAGACATATTTTTACGTTCTTATTAAGAGGCTGTTTTCGGATTGATTGTTGTTTTTCGTATTAACAAACTAACATACACAACTAGAGTTCGTGGCTTCTTTTCTTCTGAACAACGATGACTAACAATATAAAACCATTTTTTTGGTACTAAATTGTTAGCAATAACAACAATGTTTACGAAAAAAGCCTTGCAATGACAATTAAAGTACACAGAACATGAACAAAGGTAGAGAGATATTAGTAAATTACTTTCAAAAAAATTATGTATATAACCTTTTAAAATGTCGAATAAGAAAATTTAAATACGAAAAAAAGTTAGCTATTCTATATTTCTAAGAATAGCTAACTTTGAGATTAATAGTTTTATTATTTACTAATAAACATTTGAGTCCAATAGTTACCTTGTTCAACATAACCAACACCAATATGAGTGAAGCTAGAATTTAAAATGTTTTTGCGGTGACCTTCACTATTCATCCAAGCATTCACAACTTCTTGAGGTGTTTTTTGACCGTAAGCAATATTTTCTCCAGCTGATTTATATGTGATACCGAACTTTTTCATCATATCAAACGGTGAGCCGTAAGTTGGACTATTATGGTCAAAATATTTGTTAGACTGCATATCAGCAGATTTAGTACGTGCTACTTTACTTAATTCCTCATCAATTTTTAACGCAGATAATCCATTTTTTGCACGCTCAGCATTCGTTAAATCTACAACTTCTTGTTCAAACTTGCTTAAAGCGCTTGACTGTTCAGTAGCTGGCTCTTTAACTTCAGTTTGTGGAGCTGGTTTAGAAGTATTTTGCTCAACTGGTTTCGGTTTAGTTACTTCTTGTTCAGGCACAGCTACATTGCCGTTATTTAAAAGTTTTTTTGCTTCAGTTAAATCAATATTATATTTTTCAGCAATTTGGTTAAGCATATCTTGTATATTTACATTGCCTTCTGTCATTTGCGTAATTACTTTTTGTAGGTTTGTATTTAATTGACCTTCATTAAATTGGATTTCTTGTGGTGTTGGACAATCTATTTTAAAATTAGAAGTATTAGTATTTGGGTTACTAGCTGCAGAACTCATTCCAGGTGAAGAGATTAATAACGTTACAGCTGCTGCAGTTGATAATAAGAATGTTTTTTTCATATTGTTATGCCTCCTCGTTGTTTATCTTACATATCCACTATAACAGCTGTTTTTTGTCATATTTGTGGTTCGAATTCCCAATATAAATGAAAGAATAATTAAAAAACTGATTAAACATTGAGAGATCAAGGCTGAGCTGAAAGTATAAAGGTATACGTGTATATGTTGGAATACCATATATAAACATCAAAGAGAAATATTACATGTATATAACTATTGACAACTTTTTTGATTGCACTTTTTGTTACATCTATATTACGATTAGATACACAGCAGAAAAAAACTTGTTACTTCGTAAACATTCTGTAGTTTAGCTTGTGATATTGTATGATAAACTTTTATTTTGACGTGACAAACTGCCTTTACATAGCATATTAGCATGTAAGAAAAAGGAGGTTTGCACGATATATGCAGTATCAGCAAATGGGCACTACACAAGCTCAGGATATCGCTAATTATCAGCAACTATTTATGCAACATGCCGCACTAGCAGAGCATTACACACGTCAGATGATGGCTTTTGCAAGTAATTCTAGTTCTTACTATAGATATGCTGAGCTAGTTTATTTTCATAAATCAAGAGCGATTAGATACAAAGGGTTATTCTCTGCTACACCGTTTATACAATAGAAATAATCAGGTGGAAAACATTCTCCACCTGATTAAAACGGTTTATAAGTTATTGAATATTTTTTACATAACATATAGAAACCAAAGGAGTGAAATAAGTGGATTCAGTTCTTTTCAAAGAATTTACGTTAAACAATGGTATTAAAATTAAAAATCGATTTTTCAAAGGTGCAATGAGTGAGGCTCTTGCAAATAAGCATCACCAACCTACTGAAGCAATTTATCGTTTATATGAAACGTGGGCGCGTGGTGGTACGGGAATAGTTGTGACTGGTAATGTCATGGTGGATAAAAAAGCATTAGGTGAACCGAGAAATGTCGTTGTTGAAGATGAAAGTATGTTACCTTATTTAGAAAAATGGGCAGAAAAAGGAACAATAAATGATACACACTTATGGATGCAATTAAATCATCCTGGCAAACAAGCTCCAAAAGGTATTGTAAAAGAAACAGTTGCTCCATCCGCAATACCTTTGCATGAAAGTTTAAGTAGGTTTTTTCCACACCCTAGAGAAATTACAAGCTCAGAAATTTCTGATTTAATCCGTCGGTTTGGTAACAGTGCAAAACTCGCAAAAAAAGCAGGGTTTACTGGTGTGCAAATTCACGGAGCACACGGATATCTTATTAGTCAATTTCTATCTCCAAGACATAATCAACGCAATGATGAATGGGGAGGAGACATAGATGGTAGAATGAAATTTTTGATAGAAATATATAGAGAAATACGAAATCAAACTGGATCGTTTCCGATAAGTGTGAAGATGAATTCTGCTGATTTTATGAAAGCAGGCTTTACTGAGGAAGAAGCGATATATGTCGCTAAACAATTAGAAAAAGAAGGAGTAGATTTATTAGAGATTTCAGGAGGTTCATATGAAAATCCTCAAATGACAGGAAGAAATGTGAAGGAGAGTACAAAAGTTAGAGAAGCGTATTTTCTTGATTTTGCTGAAAAGCTTAGAAAAACAGTACATATGCCATTATGTGTTACAGGTGGATTTCGGTCAACAATTGGAATGGAAAATGCAATACAATCTAATGCAACAGATTTTATTGGAATTGCTCGTCCACTAGCAGTTTATCCAGACCTTCCACATTTAATGGCAAACAAAAGTCTTCAAGAAGTCGTCTTATCTCAAAAGAAAATCGGGGTGAGAAGCATTGATAATAAAGCACCCTTTGAAATGATATGGTATTCACAGCAAATGAAGAGGTTAGGGCAAGGGAAAAAGGTTAAACATAGTCATCCCGTCTGGCTTTCACTACTTCAGGCGGTGTTGAAAAATGGCAAGGAAGCTATACAACAACAAAGAATAAAATAACAGTTTCTTTAACTTTGTTGTTAATGTTCTTAAATTTCAGCGTTCTTTAAAGATTCTTTTCCTATACTATATTGCTTTTTCTCACTTACAATTTGTATAGTTTTTAAAGAAGAAAAGATGTGCGAATATGATAGCTCTTTCGTGTTTAGATGTTATTACGAAATTAACACTTATATCGAAGACAGCTTATTTATATGTATTAATACGAAAACAACAAATAAAAAGAACCATCTCTATTTTTATCTGGAGACTGGTTCTTATGCTTGTGTTTATAAACTAAGTCTTTCTTCGTTTTCGTTTTCCGTGTTCTCATATCAGCAAATATAAAGGGGCTCCTGTTTTCTTCAGGGTTCCTTTTTCCTTCTCTTATTGCTTTCAGCCGAATCTTTTTTGCTTTAGATTGTGCCAAAATAATCACTCCTTTAAGAATATTTGTTCTTTATTATAGAGTAAAATAGAGAAGAGCTCAATACTTTACTCTAACTAAATGTTAGTTTTTTGTCTTAAAGAAAAGTGTTTCTTATTTCATTATTCTTTTTCGTTTACTGTGTTGCTAACAAAGCGGGGATTCAACAAAAGACCCAACAATGACTATATTGATAAAAAAAGGCATTCCAAACATTTTTAGAAACTTAAGAATAATGGAATTAACATTAGTTTGGGAGTGAAAAAAATGAATTTTTATAGCATATCTACCAGGGGACTTAGAATCCACAAACTATATGTACTATAATGGTTAATAAGTGTATAACATTATTACAGGAGGTTTGAAGGTGGTTCATATACACCTTAACACAACATGAATATACTAAGAGCATTTGGGATATTTATCTTTTTTATTTTCGTAATTCTTTACATAATCATTCGTTTAGGTATGGAAAGTAGTACCTTATTTCAAATCGTAACGGATATATTACTGTCTGTAGCTGTACTATTAACTGTTATGTCTATGTTTCTTAAAGCAAGAAAGAAATGAAGATTTATAAGTGAACAAATGTAATAAGTACATAAACTGGAAGACTGTATGGTGTTGTTACACTTACCGTCTTCTTTTTTTCCTTATTTTGAAATTATACTGTTCGCTATTTTTCGAACTTGGAATAATTGCGTATAAATGAAGCACTCTTGACGTTTTGTGCTCATTTTAAAAAATGAGTGCAATAGCAACAAAATTAAAAGAAGATTTATGGTCATCATAAAGTTAGAATTAAATTGAGAAAGATTCTATGTTGTTTTATTGCATATTTTCTATGCACAGTTTGTATATATGAAATATGGGCGGTAAAACTTTGTTTAGTACCTTGCATTATTCAATACTGTATATTATCATTAAGATGTGGTAAATATTAGAAATGATATGTAGTAAATTTGCAATAACTTGAAGAAAAGCAAAATAGGAGGTGCATATAGTGAATGTACAATTTAAAAAAGGTGTCTTAGAATTATGCGTCTTACTTTTAATATCAAAAAAAGATCAATATGGCTATGAACTTGCTCAAAATATATCGAATAAAATTCAAATGGCAGAAGGAACTTTATACCCATTACTTAGAAGGCTAACGAAGGACGAATATGTTTCAACTTATTTAGCAGAATCGACGGAAGGACCACCAAGAAAGTATTATTCATTAACAACTAAAGGAAGGGACTATATGACTATTCTAGTTGAAGAATGGCAGCAATTTTCGAAGGCTGTGAATTTATTTATAGAGGAGGGATTAAATCATGAGTAAACAAGAATTTTTTACTAAGCTTGAGCGATTATTAAGGCGTGTTCCAGAACATGAACGAAAAGAAATGTTATATGACTATATAGAGCATTTTGAAGTAGGGCTAGATAATGGAAAGAGTGAAGAGGAGTTGATAAATGAACTCGGTGAACCAGAACAGATTGCGCGTGATCTTTTGACAGTGTACCGTGTTGAGCTAGCTGAAAAAGATAAGTCAGTTTCAAATATGATGAACGCAATTTTTGCTACGACAAGTCTTAGTTTTATTAATATTGTATTTGTATTGGGTCCTGTATTAGGTTTATTAGGTGTATATATTGCGTTATGTGGAGTTGCTATTGCGCTAACACTTTCGCCAGTTTTACTCATATTATCGTTACTGTTTAATGGCGCAGTAGGGAGTTTAGTTGTTAACTTCTTTGTGACAATCACGTTATGTAGCTTAGGTTTATTAATGGGGATAGGTATGATAAAGGTCGGAAAGTATCTATATAATATTATTCTCCGTTACATTAAATTTAACATTCATATTATAAAAGGAGGTCAGGCAGTATGAACAAACTGTTACTTGGGTTACTAGTAGTATTTCTTATAGGAATTGTTGGAACAGTTGTTTCAGTTAATACAACAGGAGGCCTATCATTTAATACGGTAACATTACATGATAAAAAAGTAGTTCAGAATGAAGAGATAGAAATAATTGAAATAGATTTTACATCAACTGATATAGAAGTTTTACCTTCTGACGATAATCGCTTTACTATTGAGGTGAATGGTAAAGTAAGTGAAAAGCTGAAAGATAAATTTCAATTAAAAGTAGAAGAAAAAGATGATTTACTGAAGGTAGAGTTTAAAAATCCAGATACTTATTTTCATATTGGTATATCTATAGTGGATACTACTGTATCAGTATTTTTGCCTACAAAGTTATATGAATCAGTTACAGTACACACAGCGTCAGGTGATATTGAAGCTGAACAAATAATGGCTTCTCAATTTAATGTATCAGCAGCATCGGGAGATATTGAAATGGAAGGCATAGAAGCTGATCGAATCTTTGTAACAACTGCATCAGGAGATATTACAGTAGATGATCAGCAAGCTGTTCATTCATCATTTAAGGCATCATCTGGTGATATGATTTTAACTAATGTGATAGGTGATGTTAAAGCACATAATGCATCAGGAGATATTTCCATATTTAATGAGAAATCTTCTGGTAACATTACCGCAGATGCTTCGAGTGGTGATGTAGATATTAAATTTGTAAAGTCCCCGTCATCTCTTTACATTAATTTTAGAAGTAGTTCAGGTGATGGAATAGTTGAGCTAGATGGGGTGAGCTATGACGAAAAATCTGATGATCGGATAATTGGCACGATTGGATCTGGGGATCATGAATTAATTGTTGACATATCATCTGGTGATTTCACACTCCGATAATAATCACGACTGATAAATAATGCGAATTGACCGATAAACCCGAGTAATTGAGCCAAAAATGATAAAAATTGACCGATAAACTAAAAGATTTGACCCGTAAATCCAGGAAATTGACCGATAAACTATAGGATTTGACCCGCAAACTCATTTAGTTGATCAATATCGTAGTAGGGTATGACCCTCACTGCTTTTACGCAGTGGGGGTCATACCCCTTTAGCACCCAAAAATTTGTTGCAACATAGGGTCTACCTCTAGAAATTGCAAGGCTTGCTGCCGATACTCTTCATCATGCAAATATGTATACCGATTCGGTTTAATTGTTGGAGCGATTTCAATGGCCTGTCGGTATTCATCCTTATGTAATTGTAACGTTTTTATATATTCAAAAAAGCCAGTTCTAGTAAATACTTTCATCATTCGTTCTGCACGATGACATTGTACATTAGCCATAATATATGTAGCGAGGCCAACTTGAATCCCATGCATTTGTGGTGTAGTGGATGTTTTATCAAGTGCATGAGATATAAGATGTTCTGAACCACTAATAGGAGAACTATTGCCACTTATCGCGGTTGCAATTCCACCCATAGTCAAGGAACTAATTAATTCCTTTAAAAAAATGGGGTTACTTATTTCATTCATCGGGGTCCGTATAAAGCTATTTACAGCTTTTTTACTAAGCATTGATGCAAAAGCGTTAACAGAACTCACCCCATGGTTTTCTTCAAATTCCCAATCATACAATGCAGTGATATTTGACATTAAGTCACCGATACCTGCTAATATGAATCGCTTAGGTACTTGTTCTATAATTTTCAAGTCAGCAATAATACCATAAGGGACTTTTGCGGGTACCGTTGTTTTCTTGCCATTAACCTCGATAGAACAATTACTGCTTGCAAATCCATCATTGGACGCTGAGGTAGGTATACTTATAAATGGTACTCTTCTAGAAAAAGCAATATATTTTCCATAATCAATGATTGTTCCACCGCCCATTGCCAAAACGACTTCATAACGTTCCATCTCAAAGGCAGTTTTGATAAGCGCTTGTATATCTAAATTACTTGTTAACAGTTTCATATCTAACTTCAACGTTGTAATCGATTGTTGAATCGTATCTTTATATGTATGGTAAGTAAAATCATCGAAAAGAATAACCCCATTTGTAAAACCATGCTTCTGTAATATTTGTTCTAGATGTAGCGAAGCCCCTTGCCGTATTTCCAAAATAGCAGGGATGGGTATAGAAGTCACAGGATTAATCATTGAGATATCATTCCTTTGTTCACCAAATACTGTTCAATTTCTGTAAATGCTTCTACAGCAACATATGGTAATTTCTTTTCACTTAATAAATTCTGTAGGCCATTCTTTGCAAAAGTGATATCTGCGTGTGCAGCAGGATGGGAATCGGGTTCACTATCTCCAGCGAAAAACACAAGGTCATATTGTTCTTTTAACTCTTGAATTACTTTTGCTTTATCAATTCCGTACCGTTCAGAGTAATGTCTATGTTCTGGGTCAATATTTAAATGCACATTTCTTTCTTGATAAAATCCTTTATTAGAAAGCACTTCTACGTCAGATACATGATATTTCTGTAAAATATGTTTTATGTAGTAGTCAGTTCCTGCACTTAAAATATAAAAATCACCACCGTTTTGTTGAACATGTTTGATGAATGTAGGTACGTATTCATCAATCGGAATAGCAAGAATATCATCAATGATTTGTTGTTCTTCTTGATGGATGGATGTAAATACTGTTGATAAGAAATCAATGTCCTTTATATCTCCAGCCTTCCATTGCTTACGTAGCTCTTCACCTTGTTTAAAATATTTTTCGATGACGATATAATAAAAGTCTTTTTTCGAAATTGTACCATCGAAATCGGAAACAAATGCCCATTTTTTCAATATTATTACCCCCATTTTTTCATGTCTTTTTTGTTGTTTTCGAATGAATAAATTAATGGCTTCGCTATAGTATTCTCTATGATTTGCTATGATATATCATCATAACATAATTCGTGCTTGGATAATGAAATGTTTAAATTTCACAGAAAAAAATATAGTAAACTACTAATATTATTGTAGTTTACTATCCGAGTTCATCTGTTTGTTTTTGAAAAAATCGATAGCTCCATATTAGACCAGTAGAGAATAAGATTAATGCTATATACGCTGGTAACAGGTGTATAAAGGTCGTATAACCGATCGCTATATGTATTGAAATCCCAGTTATAAAAGCTGGGATACCTCCAATGAACAAAGTCCACCATACCCATTTGTTACCTTGTTGAAATCCCCATAAAGATACCGTTAACACTAATAAGCCGACACTAAATAAGGCACTGCCAAAACCAGCACGATCGTGGGCGATTACAGGGGTTAACCGCTCATTAAACATTTGAATAAGTTCAGGTGGCATGCAAATATACAATAAATCTGTCGCTACAAATACCGATGTAACACCAATATAAGAAATAATAACTCCCCCAAGTACAAATGAAAATCCTAACATTACAAATGCAAGTTGGCCAAACAAACTTTGCTTCCATATTTTATGGTTTTTTGTATTCGTAGAAGTAGGGGTATTAGTAAGCCCTTTCGTTTTTAAAAATCCTAACACGTAAAAGGGTAATAGTAGCAGCCAAAACAGCAGATGAAGCCAATCAAAATAACCATACCCTATAAATAAAAAGATGCCGAGAAATCCTGTTATAGCTGCTAGATCAATCGCTTGCTTTGCCCATAACAACCCCTTTTTAACACCGTATAAAGCTAAATTCATATAAACAATGCCACCTGAAATCATTGTTCCAGCAAGCGTCATTCGATCGTGAGACATAAATAACAGAATTCGTTCATTAAAAATCCAAATTGATTCCTTGTTCATTCGTAAGAACTGTTCATCATATGGCAACAGAACAGACGTCAAGCTAATAATAAGAGCGATTATACCACCTATGAAAATAAATAAACCGAACAACCAATAATATTTCCAACCTCGTTCGGGTATTATTTTTTCTTGTCTAGTTGTTAATACAGCTTCATTTATCCGCTTCGTTAAGCCTGGACCTGCGAAAACATAACCACTAGAAAGCAAGATTAAATCTGCACCAGCTTCTAAAAGCAATAAGGCGTCATTAGGCTCTTTAACCGCTCCAACCGTAATTATAGGTTTTGTGAACTCACTTTTTTTCAAGTATCCTATTTTTTTTATGAGATCGTCTGTAATATTTGTAGTTAACCAATCCTCATCTAATACAATACCATCGAAAGTATCAAAGAAGTCGAGCGTGTGATCGTTAAGAGATTGAATAGGTGTTGCGACGTAAATAGGTTTAGTCGTAGAGAAAATGTTCCCATTGATCGCCATGTCTGATTGAATGATAAAAACATCAGCTAGCTCATCTAATTCTGACATCAACGTGTTAAGTTCTTGTTCATTCCCAACTAAACGCATTAATAGTTTCTGTTGTGGCTTTAATTTATGTAATTTTCGTTTAGTTTCATCTAGACCAATGGATTGGAAGTCATTTGAAAACTTAATATACTCTTCCTGAAAGTTAACTTCTGGTGTAGTTCCTTTCTTTGAGTCTATCGTGATCGGCCCGATCTCAATAAAGCTAAATCCTAAGTTGGAAAAGGCCTTTGTCCCAGAAAGTAATGGGTCTATTTTTCCCGATAAACCAACAGTGTGTTTGAAGTGAATATTGTTAACTTCTATCGTAAGTAAGGGTGAGGATTCTTCCCTACCCAAAAAGTTAATAATATGATGACCACCTGGGAGAGAAGCAACCATGTTCATACTTCTATGAATAAACTCACGAGAGGTGGTCGGCGACAGGTGTTTAATTACTGGTTTAAATATTTGATGGTAGGACCAATCTGGCATCGCTTACACCCCCAATTTGTGTTCCTCATTTAATTTTACCATCTCAATAGGGGAAAATGTTCCATCGAATAGAATTAACGTAAAAGAAATATAAGTGTTTATTATAAAAACATTATGTAAACAACAAACGTTTAATCAATTATTTAATGAACAAAGATCACTCTCTCTAGTTGAGTACATGTTTATTTCTTAATATGAGAACAGCCTTCCTAACAAAGAACAATCTATGTGTTTTTTTAAATCAAAAATTTTTAAAGTAGAAAAATATTACGAACGTAAGTGTATGTGTGAATTTAGCTAAGAACGAATAGCAATAATTTATACGGAAAGATTAGACGGTACTTTTCTTGTCATTTTTAATTCTGTACCAACGATGACTAACAAATAAAACCACTTAGTTGGTATTAATTTAGCTACAATTGCAATAAAAGATTACGAAAAGACTCTGAGAAATACTACATACTAGGTGCAAGTTGAGGGTAAGAACGTATGTTTTTAATAATGATCCTTGAGTATTGATTAGTGTATTTAGACATTAGACAAATACATTTAGCACTTGAAACATAAAAGTTTGCAGTCAAATAAAACCATTCAATTGAATGAAGCGGGCTACCTAGCTAATAAGGTTCATAAGGAAAATGAAAAAAAAATATGTCTCATAAAAATTGACAGTGACTGTCAATTAGCATAGACTATCAATATAATTCCACAATTAAAGTCCGACTTCAAACTAGGAGGCGATTCGATGACTGAGCATAAAAAGGCAAGTCTCAGAGATAGAAAGAAGGCAAAAACGAGAGCCGTTATCCAACATCATGCTTTAGCCTTGTTTGAACAGCAAGGCTATGCCAATACGACTGTTGAACAAATAGCCGAGGCATCAGAAATATCGCCAAGTACGTTTTTTCGCTATTTCCCAACGAAGGAATCTGTCGTACTTGACGATGATTATGATCCAATCTTAATTAAAGCATTTCAAGCGCAGTCGAAGGAACTTACACCAATCCAAGCTTTTCGAGGAGCAGTAAATGAGGGAATGTCTTACATTCCAGAGGAAGGGAAAGAAGCACTTCAAGAGAGAATGAAGCTAATTATGTCTGTACCTGAACTCCGTGCAGCAACATTAATTCATGCTAGTGGGACTGCAAAGTTAATTGCAAAGCTGATATCCGAGAGGCTTGGTTGTGATGAGAATGATTTAGCTGTCACTACACTTGCTGGATCTATAATAGGTGCACTTTTTTCAGTCGCATATTATTGTATTCAACATCCTAACGTTAATGTTGTTGACGCTATTGACCAAGCTTTAGCGCAATTGGAATCAGGTTTTAAATAAAAGCGGTAATGGTTTCAGGGTAAGCATCTATACATTCAATGCTCTTAGATCAAATGCTAACTATGGGGTGATTTTGTTGATTGAAGTTGCTAAGCTTAGATATCAATATCCAGGCGTTACTGAAAAAACGATTAGAGGCCTTGATTTCAGTGTGAATAAAGGAGAAATATTTGGCTTTTTAGGCCCATCCGGTGCAGGAAAAAGTACAACACAAAAGATTTTGATAGGACTGTTAAAAAATTACGAGGGTAGCGTGAAAGTTAATTCAAATGAGTTGCATTCTCTAAACTCAACTTACTATGAACAAATAGGTGTTGCATTTGAATTTCCTAATTTCTATCAAAAGTTTACTGCATTAGAAAATTTAAGATTTTTTAACAAAATGTATGCAGAAAAAACGAGTGACCCAGAAAAGCTATTAAAGCTCGTTGGCCTTGAGGAATACGCTAATGTGAAAGTGAGTAAATTTTCAAAAGGTATGAAAATGAGATTGAATTTTTGTCGTGCCTTACTTAATCATCCAAACATTTTATTTTTAGATGAACCTACATCTGGGCTTGATCCAGTAAATGCAAAAAAAATAAAAGACCTCATTCTAGCAGAAAAGGAGAGAGGTACGACAATTATTATAACAACTCATAATATGCTGACTGCAGAACATTTATGTGATCGTGTAGCTTTCATTGTAGACGGTACAATTGCGGCAATCGATTCTCCAAAAAATTTAAAGTTATCAAAAGGAAGAAAAATCGTTAAATTAGAATATCGGAACAATCAATCTTGTTATGCTGACGAATTTCCGTTAATGAATCTAGGGGAGAATGAAGATTTTCAGCAAATTATTAGAAATTATGAACTTTTAACTATTCATACACAAGAAGCGACACTTGAAGATATTTTTATTGAAATGACAGGAAGGAGATTGGCATGAGACTTGTACATGCGGTTGGAATGGATATCCGCTTTCAGATGCGTCAAGGGTTCTATTATGCATACGCATTAGTGTGTCTATTCTATGTGATCGTATTTCACTTTTTACCTGATGCCCATTTGGAAAAAGTCTCTATTGCTATAGTTTTTTCTGACCCTTCTGCCTTAGGCTTTTTCTTTATTGGTGGAATTATGTTATTAGAGCGTGAGCAAGCAACCTTAAATTCGTTATTCGTTACACCACTTCGCATCCATGAGTACCTCATCTCAAAAATAATGTCACTTACTATATTAGCACTAATGTCGAGTACTTTCACCATGCTCATTTTCCATCATGATCAATTGAATATACTCACCTTTTCTGTTGCAGTGGTGTTAACTTCAATTTTCTTTACCTTACTTGGACTAATTTTAGCTGTAAGGGTTTCTTCAGTGAACGAATACTTATATTTATCACCTCTATACATCATTGTGTTTTTTCTTCCATTATTAGAGTATTTCAACATTTATGATACATGGCTTATGAATTTATTACCGACAAGAGCTACACTGTTGTTACTTGATGGCAGTCTCGATACAATAACTGTTTCACAGTTCATAAATGCTTGTATCACTCAAGCTGTTTGGATATTGATCGTTTATGTACTTGCATATAAGGCTTTTTATAAATTTATTGTGTTACGAATAGGAGGGAGCAAATAATGAAACGAGTAGCTGCATTAGCTGTACAAGACGCTAGAAATATTATTAAAGACCCGATACTTGTCATCGCAATTTGTTTTCCCTTTATTTTAGGATTGACTGCACGGTACGCCTTACCAGTTATTCAGAGCTGGGTACTTGGCACATTTCAATTTGATCTATCAAATCATTATCCCTTTATTATTAGTTTGTTATTATTAATGACGCCTTTATGGATGGGAGTGTTAATGGGGTTTATTTTATTAGATGAAAAAGATGAAGGTGTTGATCTTTATTTTGCTGTGACTCCATTAATGAAGTCTGGGTACTTCATGTTCAGGGTTTTTAGCCCAGCTGTTCTAACATTCTTTCTATCTTATATAGTTATTATGTTACAAGGTTTAGTACCTTGGCATGTTATTAATTTTTTCCCAATTGCAGTCATGTTGGCATTGGAAGCACCGTTACTATCACTTATTATGGTTACTGTTTCATCAAATAAAGTAGAAGGGTTAGCAATTTCGAAGGTCCTTACACTAATGTTTTTCACACCTGTCCCACCATATATTTTTCACAATAGTTGGACGATGTTGTTTGGAATTGTACCCTTTTATTGGCCAGCAATCATCTTTATGGAGGATAGTAATCGTGTAGCTTTATTATATGCTATCGGTCTTCTTGTTCATATCATATGGCTGAATATAGTTATGAAAAAGTATTTAACAAGGGTTAGCTAATTATATTGCGTTCATTAGTCGTACTAACTGATTTAAAATAAAGGTTATTGTTATAATATGTGATACGGTAATAGCTGTATATTGATAACCAAATATCCATAAATTATCTATGTTATCATATGAGTATAAAATAATAATATTATGTAAACTAATATATGTTCTTCTTATTATTTTTTAATTTCAAACGTAACTGCACATTAACATGTTAGACTATTTTTTAAGTTTTTTGCGTAATGCTGAAATGCTAATTAATAATAGAAGTAAAATGGGGAGTAAGAATGCAATAATGAACTCAGCTGAACGAAGAAAATAAATCCACTTTTCTAATTCAACTTGAGTATTTATTACAATTGTGCATAGAAAAGAAACGAGCAATAAGCATATGATCGAAACCCTTGGAGAAATTTTAGGTATTGCATGTTGAAGTAACTGGTCGGCTCCCCAAAAAAATACAATAATCGTAATGAGTACTTCAAATAAAAATAAATGGATAACAATCCCTTCAACTCGTGCTATAAAAGGAAACTCAATATACTCAAACATCGTTAATAACGGATACGTTTCATTAGATAATTGTCCATAGCTAAAGAAACCAAATGAAATCAGACACGTTATAGAATAGATGAAAGTTAGTAATAATTGGGAAAATAAAACTGGCTTAAAAGCTCCTTTTAATTTTGCGAAATATGGTATTAAAAATAATGACATTTCGATACCCAAGAAATGCAATGCAACTTGATTACCTTTTTTTAATATTTCTTTCTCTCCTTCAAAAAGAAAGGGTGTCAATCTTGTTAGTCTAAATTCTCCTAGATTGTATCCCAATACGAAAACAATTAAAATTGTTATAAAAAAAACAACTGTAGCTTTTGCAATATGATATATACCACTCCTAACGAGCCAATAGGTGATAAATAGAACCATTATTACAAATAATGATGCTGGCATTGTCGGATAATATTGCATACCTATTATTAATTGAAAGTTTTTAGCTATTAAAATGCTAAGTGAACTATAAATTAATGCAATAATAATATAAAATGGCTTTACTAAGAAATTTGGTAAATGACTATTAAAAATCTGGAAGATCGATTTACCTTTACTATAATGAAATACAAGCCCTATTAATAAAATATTCACAATGAAAATCATTGATACAATACTTATTCCGATCCAGCCATTCGTTCCAAAAGCTTCTGCTGTAACACGGGGTAAACTAAAAATACCTACACTAATTTGGGTCATGTAGATAAGGATTGCAACTTGATAAGGAAAAAGTTTTTCTTGCATGATTGTTCTCCTATATTTTTTAACAGGAAATATTTATTATTAATGTATAGTATTAACTTAAGAGGTAGAAGATATGTATTTTTATACAAGGATTATGAAAGCAACAAATAAAAGGACTAATATAAGTGTCATTTCTGACTTATATAGTCCTTTTTATTAGTTTGATTATGTTTATAATGAACTTGAATTTTTGATAATTCTATTGAGTGATTGTATAACGTGTGTGTAATGCTCATCAATATATTAAGGTGCATATGGCATGCTGTGAAGTTTGTCGTTCGATAAGGTTGAGGCAGCTCATCTCCTATAAAACAAAACCATTGCAATCATATATATCTTTTTATTTGTGTAATTTAGCAAGAGCATTGTACAACAATCATTAGGCAAATGATCTATCCTTCATTAAGTAGAGCGATAGCTTTTTTCTTCGTTTCACTTTGGATATGTGCATAAATTTGAGTAGTTGCAACAGATTCATGCCCTAATAAATTTTGAATCGTTAATACATCAACCCCTTGCTGAGCAAGCTCTGTCGCAAAACTATGTCGGAGTTTATGTGCAGTAATATGTTTGTATGTCAAAAATGGCAGGTGTTCCTTTGCTTTAACTAGATGACGGTTAATCATCTTTTGTACTGCACTAATTGAAATTCCGAGTTTTAGTTTTTTCCATTTAAAATCATAACCGACAAAGAGTGGATCATTTGGTTTTTTGGGACGGATGTCTTCATCAAGCTTATGTAGATACATTTGTATATTGTTAAGTGTGTCGTCTGATAAGGGGACACTTCTTTGTTTATTACCTTTCCCAATGACTGTAATTTCCTTACGATGCCATGAAATACTATGTACTTGTAAGCTACATAATTCTGAAATCCGTAATCCTGTCATCATCATTAAGTGAATGATTGTAATGTCTCTATATTTAAATAACTGTTGATAAGTTTTCTCCCTGTTAGATTTATAATTATCTTCGTTATTGATAAATGTTAATAATTCACTACATTCCTGTTTTGTTAAGAATACCGGCTCAGAACGTCCTACTTTAGGTCTTTCGATCCCTTCAATTGGGTTACTTATAATTACGTCTTGTTGCTGCAAATAAGAGAAGACAGATTTTAACGCTGATAATTTTCTATTAATTGTTTTTGGATTATTTTTTTGTTCAATCGCAAGATAACGAACGTAATTTCTAACGCCTGAGGGCTCCAAAGCTATAAAATCATCCAACGTAATGTCATTCATATTAAGCTCAATACTCGCTTTTTCGATGACGTACTCGAAGAAAAACTTGAAGTCGTATATGTAGCGTTGAATTGTATTTGTTGAATAGTTTAAAGAAATTCTACTTATTAAATATGCCTGTATAAATTGAGGCATGTTAGAAAAATAGTGATAGTTTTTTTCGACATCAGTATAGTCATTGTCAATTGCTAGAGTTTGTAGTTCATCTGATTGATTAATTTTATGAAAGATTGACATAATCGTTCACCCTTAACTATGAGTCTATAATATTCGTATTAATAGTTCCGTGAAATATATGTTTCATGGAACTATTATAAAGAAAGAATATTCAAACGTCCATACTTTACGATTAAAATACATAAATTCCATTAAAAAGGGCATATTTTAGCTGTAAGAGGTTTTTCCTCACTTTAGACGTATACTATTATAATCGGTTTTTAGTGATCTTATATCCAAATCTGAAAGGTCGTTTTTTCTGAAGAAAAAGCATTGTCACAAATTAGACAAATTATATGTGATTCAAATCACAAGGAGAGGTCTTAGTTTTTACTATAATTACATTGTAAACGATAATAACAACTTGACTAGGAGAGATAGAAGATGCTAGATCAAAAAACAATTGAAATTATTAAATCAACAGTTCCAGTACTTGAAGAGCATGGTGAAGCTATTACAACTAGATTTTATGAATTAATGTTTGGCAATCATCCTGAATTATTGAATATTTTTAATCACGCTAACCAAAAACAAGGTAGACAACAAAAAGCATTAGCTAGTGCAGTATATAATGCGGCAAAATATATTGATAATTTAGAAGCCATTATTCCTGTGGTGAAGCAAATTGGCCATAAACATCGAAGTTTAGGAATTACAGCGGAACAATATCCGATTGTAGGAAAGCATTTGTTATTAGCTATTAAAGATGTGCTAGGTGATGCTGCGACAGACGAAATAATGAATGCATGGGAAAAAGCATACGGTGTAATTGCAGATGCGTTTATTTCAGTTGAAGCAGATATGTATCATGAAGCTGAACAAAGCCATGGTGGTTGGAAAGATTTTAGGAAGTTTATTGTAGATAAAAAAGTCAAGGAAAGTGACGTTATCACATCTTTCTATTTAAAACCAGAAGATAAACAAGCTATTTCTAGCTTTATACCAGGTCAATACATTAGTGTAAAATGTAGCATAGAAGGTGAAGAATACACTCATATACGCCAGTATAGTTTATCAGATGCTCCAAATAAAGGATATTATCGTATAAGTGTTAAAAGAGAAACTGGGCAGGGAGACATTCCTGACGGTAAAATTTCTAATTATCTTCATGACGTCGTACAAGAAGGAGATATATTAAATCTTAGTGCCCCAGCTGGTGATTTCATACTTAATACTGATCAACAAAGTGATGTAGTCTTATTAAGTGGAGGGGTAGGAATTACACCGATGGTAAGTATGCTTAATACCATCGCGGATACTCAACCTGAACGTAAAGTTACTTTTATCCATGCAGCTATTAACGGAAATGTTCATGCCATGAAAGATGAGGTAAGTGCTGTTACGACAAAAAATGATCATATTTCAGCATATTATAGCTACAATGCTCCAACGGTAGATGATAAAAATAATACAGCCTTTGATCATGAAGGTTTCATTACACTAGAGTGGTTACAACAAATAGTTCATAACAGAAACGCTGATTTTTATTTCTGTGGTCCTCTTCCATTTATGAAAACAGTTTATCAGTTACTAAAAGAAATAGGTGTACCTCAGGATAAAATTCATTATGAATTCTTCGGCCCTGCGAGTGATTTGGAAGGATAGTGTTTGCCAACTAGAAGGAGCTTTGAGAGGTAAGCTGAATGGTTTACTCCTCATGATCATAGCCGCCGATAATAATATAAAATAACAAAAATAACCACCTATATATCAGGTGGTTATTTTGTTATAGGAGCACAGTAGCGAGACCAGGTGTTTAAAATAGATTTCCATCGTTTTCTA
The DNA here is from genome assembly GCF_051842895.1 of Cytobacillus sp. Hm23. NCBI lineage: Bacteria > Bacillati > Bacillota > Bacilli > Caryophanales > Bacillaceae > Cytobacillus > Cytobacillus sp. Hm23. The sequence continues at coordinate 184,874 of NZ_JBPXRQ010000001.1, read as the reverse complement.
GATCGTTATTTTCAGCTCCAAAAACAACAACTAAATGCTACAAAGGCTCGTATAAAAAATAGCACTTAGATATAGCAGAGATATGTAGTTTGTATAAACTACTGGTTTGGCGAACTATAGTTTAATAATTCTTAGTAAGCTAATTTAGTGTGATGGATATATATACGGCTCTTTTCGGAAACTATGTTAATATTGTCACCAAATTAGCATAGTAAAAAGGGGGGTTATACATTTAACATCGTTCTTTAATGAGAAAATGCCACGATTGATAGTTGTGTACGTTTCTATTACTTAATTCTGAAAACAACAGTTAATTCACTATAGTCTATAAACTACTACAACGGCGAGTTCGTTTACATAAGTTATATTTTTAAAAACTAAAATAAGTTTAGGTTATTTAATCAACGGTTAGAACTTAATTAGGTGCAAGAAATATAAAGATAGGATGAATAAGTGATGAAAATATTGATTGTGGAAGATGATAAAACAATTGCCTCAGGACTTGAATATTCTTTGCAAGAAGAAAACTATGCTACAATTCTTTGTCATGATGTTGCATGTGCGAAAAAGGTGCTCTCAGATCAATTAGACGAATTTGCGTTATGTTTGTTTGATTTATCTCTGCCTGATGGCAGCGGGTATGATTTATGCCGTATCGTAAAAAAACAAGCGGATGTTCCTGTGATTTTTTTAACTGCAGTTGATGATGAAGTAAATGTGGTAATGGGTCTAGACATGGGGGCAGACGATTATATAACTAAGCCGTTTCGTATTCGTGAGCTTCTTTCAAGGATCAGATCAGTTTTACGAAGATACCAAAAGCAGACACAGACAAAATCTGTCATTACAATAGAAAATGTTCAAATTAATACAAATGAGGGAAAAGTGTATAAAAAGGGGGTGGAAATTACCTTGACAGCTTTAGAATATCGTCTCTTACTTATCTTCGCTAACCATATCGGTCAAGTTCTTTCAAGAAATCAGCTATTAGAACAGATTTGGGATGTTGCTGGGGATTTTGTAAACGATAACACTTTAACCGTTTATATTAAGAGGCTACGTGAAAAGCTAGAGGATCATCCCCAAAAACCGACGATTATTAAAACAATTCGTGGGTTAGGGTATAGGGTTGGTGAGTAGCTTGTTACGTCATAAAGAGATGCAATTGTATTTATTTATCATGTGTTTGATTAGTCTTTCTGGAACGATCCTTGGAGCTTTGTTATCAATTAGTGCAATGGTACTTATTTTCATATGTTCACTATTGTTAGTTGCTATCAACCTCATTTTTACACGCAGGAGATACCGAGAAATAGAAAGTCTTTCTTATTATTTGCGCCAAATTAGCTCAGGTGATTATACTCTTGACGTCCGTGATAATGAAGAAGGTGAGTTAAGTATACTAAAGAACAATATTTATAAGGTCACATCGATGCTATCGGAGCATAAATCTCTATTGCAACAAGATAAAATCAAGCTAACTGATGCAATTTCAGATATTTCCCACCAGCTTAAAACCCCACTCACCTCAATGATGGTAATGACAGATTTGTTAAGTGATAATGAGCTGCCAACAGCAAAAAGAAATGAATTCACTTATAATCTACGTATTCAAATTGAGCGTATTGAATGGCTTGTTTCCTCATTATTAAAGATATCAAAAATCGATGCAGGAACGGTTCAATTCAAAAAAGATCGAATAAACGTGAAGAAGCTTATCCAAAAATCAATTGATCCTGTTTTGATTCCGATGGATATTAAAGAACAAGTATTATCAATTAATGGTGAAGACACAACCTCTTTTATTGGTGATCTTAACTGGTCAGCCGAAGCTGTTATAAATATATTAAAAAACTGTGTGGAACACACGCCTGACGGTGGTGTAATCACCATTTCTTTTTCAGAAAATGCGCTGTTCACTGAAGTCATCATTGCTGACAATGGTAAAGGGATTCCAAAGGAAGATATACCATATATTTTTAAACGGTTTTATAAAGGAAAAAATGCGAATACCGATAGTATCGGTATTGGTTTAGCGATAGCTTACAGTATCATTACTAGTCAAAACGGTGATATTGAGGTTCAGAGTAAGGAAGGTGAGGGAACACGCTTTTTGATTAAGTTTTATAAACAAGTTATATAATATCAGTAGGTGACTATATTGTCATTTTAGAGTCATTGGATAGTCATTTTAGACAGTTATATTAGAAGTACGTCGACTTTTGGAGGTTATACCATTGGAAATTTTAAAAATAGATAATCTGTCTAAAATATACGGTAAAGGTGACACGGCAGTTAAAGCACTTGATGATGTTACATTTTCGATTCATAAAGGTGAATTTGTCGCAATTATTGGACCGTCAGGATCTGGGAAGTCAACATTGCTTCATATGCTTGGAGGTGTTGACAGACCTTCAAGCGGGAAAGTATTAGTCGATAAAACCGATATTTACCAGTTAAACGAGACTCAATTAGCTGTTTTTCGGCGAAGGCAAATAGGCTTAATTTATCAATTTTACAATTTAATACCGATATTAACGGTTGAAGAAAATATTACGTTGCCATTATTACTTGATGGACATAAAGTAGATAACAAGCTACTTGATGAAATCGTTACGACGATAGGGCTAAAAAACCGCTTAGGTTATTTACCTAATCAACTTTCAGGTGGACAGCAACAACGAATATCGATTGGAAGAGCATTAATTAGTAATCCGACAATCATGTTGGCGGATGAGCCGACAGGTAACTTGGATAGCAAGAACAGTAATGAAGTAATAAATTTATTAAAATTGTTTAATAAAAAATATAACCAAACATTGATCGTCATTACACATGATGAAAAAATTGCTTTGCAAGCAGATCGAATTATATCTATTGAAGATGGAAGAGTTGTCAAAAACGAGGTCATTCGTCCATGAATATTATTAACAAACTAACTCTCAGGCATTTGAAGAAAAATAAAAAACGTACGATCGTAACCATTATTGGTATCGTTATTTCTGTTGCAATGGTGACGGCTGCAGCCACGCTTACGACGTCATTTATAAGTGCCCTGCAAAAAAATGCGATGGAACAAACTGGGGAATGGCATGTTGTCTACAATGATGTTAATAAAGGTCAGATTGAAAGTATTAAACAGGATGAAAATATAAAGGCAATGTCGCTTGTTAATGATGTTGGGACTGCTCTTTTAGATGGAGCACAAAACAGGAGTAAGCCTTATTTATTTGTAAAAGAATATAATGAGCAGGCATATAACCAATTTCCGTTTCAATTACTTGCTGGAAGGTTTCCGAATGCAGATAATGAAGTCGTTATCTCTAAAGATTTCGCAACAAATAGAGGTGAAAAATATGAAATTGGTGATCATTTTACAATAGAAATTGGAGAACGATATGTAACTGGTGAGAGTGGTGAAGAACCATTAGACCAAATGGTACCATTACAAAAGACAGATGGAGTTAACATCGAAACATTAAAAAATACACAATTAATAACTTATACAATTGTTGGGGAGATTGAAAGTCCGTCATGGGATACAACATTATCTACACCTGGATATATGATTATAAGCTATTTAGATGAGAAATCACTTATAGCAAACAAAGAAGTTGATGCATATATCGCTCTAAATAAAGTCAGTCAATCTTTATATGATACCTCAAGTTCTTTAGCTGAAAAAAATAATATCGAAGCTGATAAGATACAATATAATACTCACTTGTTGAATTATTATGGAGTAACAGGCAAAGAAAACTTAAGAATGACAATCTTTGCTTCAGAGATCATTATTATAGCGGTTATTGTAGCTGGCTCGGTTGCCTTAATTTATAATGCCTTTACGATAAGTATTGCTGAACGTGCTCGATATTTAGGAATGTTAAGCAGTGTTGGGGCAACAAAGATTCAAAAACGTAATTCTGTTTTGTTCGAGGCAGCAATTGTCGGCTTCATTAGCATTCCAATAGGTATGATTACAGGGTTAATTGGTGTAATGATTACTCTCTCAATTATTAACACATATATACAACAATCTTTAAATATAGGTGAGAAACTATTAACGCTAACCGTTACGCCAATGTCAATATTGATTACAATTGGTGTTTCACTAATTACAATCTTCATATCATGTTATTTACCAGCTCGGAAAGCTTCAAACGTTTCAGCTATTGATGCCATACGCCAAACGCAAGATGTCAAACTAACAGGGAAAGTAATTAAAACATCAAAAATTGTTCGGAATTTATTTGGAATTCAAGCTGAAATCGCTTTGAAAAATGTAAAGAGAAATAAAAAAAGGTACCAAATAACGATCTTTTCCTTTGTGGTGAGCATTATCCTTTTTATAACGGTTTCTTTTTTTACCGATAATTTACAAAAATCAATAGAACTTTCACAAAGGAACGTTAATTATGACATTCAAGTAACAACTATAAATGAAGATACAACAATGTTAAAGTCTTTATCTACACAAGATAATGTAACGAGTGCTAGTATTGTAAAAACAATGCATCTATACTCATGGATTGATGATAATATCGTACCTGATGATTCTAAAAAATGGATTGCTCCAACAAATAAAAAAAAAGATGGAAAAATCCTCTATAGAGTAGACTTAAATGTACTAGATGAACATAGCTTCGTTGAATATGCTAAATCAATTAATGTAGATCCCGAAAAGTTGAAGAATTCTGATCAGCTTAATGTGATATTGATAGATACATTTAAACACATAGATGAAAAGACTCAGCAAATAATTGAAGAAAAATCTATTTATGCACAACCTGAAATGAAAATAGGTTTAATTGACAAAGTATTTGGAACAGGGAAACAAGCAGGGGAAACATTTATAAATTCTGTGGAAATAGCAGCCGTTACTGACCAATATCCAATGGGAGATATTACGATAGATTTCCTTGAATTTGAAATCGTCATACCAGAAAGCTTAGTGGAACAACTGTTTCCTACTAGTTATGTGCAAGATTTTTTTACGAATCTCTACGTAACATCTTCCGACCCAATGAAAACATACACTGAAATCGAAGAGCTAAATGATGCCAATTTCTTTATTTATAGTTCTCATGTTGAACGAAAACAAAACAAACAGCTGATGCTATTAATTAAAGCATTTTCCTATGGATTTACGATACTCATAACAGTGATATCAGTTGCAAATATATTTAATACGATTTCTACTAGTATTGCTTTACGCAAAAGAGAGTTTGCAATGCTAAAATCAATTGGTATGACCTCTATAGAGTTTAACAAAATGGTTAATTATGAAAGTATCTTTTACGGAATAAAATCCTTGTTATATGGCTTACCAATTAGTATCGTAATCATTTATGCCATTCATCGGGCCCTGATGAACACAATCAAACTTCATTTTACGATACCTTGGATAGATATGCTGTTTGTTATTATTGCTATATTTTTGATAGCAGTTGGAGCAATGCTGTATTCCAGTACTAAAGTAAAAAAAGATAATATTATTGATGCATTAAAAACGGAGAATATATAGGTTTAAAGGTAGTCTTGGGAAATCATTTTCCTGAGACTACTTTGTTATATAGATCGAAAATTATCAATGAAAGCATACGTAGGTGGGTTTAATAACGGTTTCAAATGTGGGTAGGCTCATATTAATGAATGTCAATCAAAACTAACACGATAAAATATTTGATTAGCACATGTAGCAAATTTATGCTCTCCAATTTTCGTAAAGATACGAACTTGGTTTTGGAAAGAGCCTATTATAATTTTATTTTACAATGGAAAGGAGAAAGATTGCTTTAGACATTTTACGTTAACTGTATTTCTTTTCAATTATAAGCAGGTAGATAGTTGTTTTATTTTTTAAACAAGATTTCTAAAGAAGAAAAAAAGCCAAGACCAAGAACACTAATTTTATGAAAAACACTAGAACAGAATTATCTAGATGTACAACATAGAAGATAAAATAATTGAATATTTAAAACATTTTTACATTGTGTATGGATTCATATACACATAACTAACAAGCTCTTATTACCGTCCATACCGATATACCATTATTAATCCTTCAACAAAAAGCGCTGTTTTTATAACACATATGTATATGAGCACGATATCCAATTTGTACATTGACTCTAGATGCATTTATACACATTTGCCTTGGCACACATCTTGCAGAATACATACGTAAGAGCGTGGAACAATTGTAATCTTCCAATGATCACACACACAGAAGGTTGCAATATAGGTTATCGGTAATGTTATCCGTAACTCAAGGCACACGCAATAATAAGAGGAGGGGAAATTATGAAAAAGAGAACAAGTTGGTTAATGGTCATGTTAACTGTAGTATTGGCAGTCGTGCTTGGTCTTGCTGGTTGTAATAGTGAAGGTGCTTCACAGACATCTGACTCATCATCACAAAAAAGTAACGAAAATAGTAGTGATAATAACAATAAGGAAGCTGAAGGTACGAATAGTGAACAAGTTTATAACACCATTATGAGTGAGCCTACTTCATTAAGTCCTGTCTATGCTGCCTATACTCAAGATTTACTTCTCTTAAATAACATTCAAGAGGGGCTAATGAGAAAAGGTCAAGATGGCGCTACACTTGAATATGGCTTAGCAGAAAGTCATGATTTTGAAGATAATACCTATACATTTTATTTAAGAGATGCTTCATGGTCAAATGGTGAGCCTGTAACGGCATATGATTTTGAATTCGGTTGGAAGACAGTAATGGATCCACGCAATGCAGCAGAGTATGGGTATTTGTTTGAAATTACATTAATCACTGGAGCTGCTGATTTGGTTTATATGGAAATTCCTGAAAATGAGGCTGAAGCTGAGTCAGCTATACAAACAGCCAAAGACGCTGTAGGTGTCAAAGCACTTGATGATAAAACACTAGAAATTAAAGTGGATGGTGAAAGCCCAGCTTTTCTAGAGTTACTTGCTTTTCCATCGTTAGCACCAATTCAACAACAGTATTTTGAAGAAGTTGGCGGTGTAGATGTGTATGGGACTGAAGCAAGCAACATGCTTTATGCAGGTCCTTTTGTAGTAGACGAGTGGTCTCACGATGAAGTAGTTGTTTTAGCGAAAAATGAAAAGTATTGGGATAAGGATACGGTTCAACTTGATAAAATCAACATGCCATGGATCTCAGATGATAATACAAGAATGCAAATGTATGAGCAAGGTGATATAGATGGTGTAGCTCTCCCTAGTGATTATATTGATCAATATGCAAATAGTGATGAAGCAACGTTGCGTACAAGAGCAAATACGTGGTGGTTTGTATTAAACCAAGAAGGAGAAGGGCTCCAAGGTGAGTATTTAAGAAATGCTAAGTTTCGTGAAGCATTAGCAATTGGCTTTGATCGTGCAGAAATGAGTCAAGTTGCATGGGGAGGAACGCAGGTTCCTGCAGGAGGCATTATTCCTCCAGGTATGGCAGGTTCACAAGCAGGTGTAGATTTCCGCTCGGAATTCACTGAAAATTCTAAGTTACTTGAATTTGATATTAAAAAAGCCAAACAACTCGTTGAAGAAGCAAAAGCTGAAATTGGAGAAGATGTTCCTGAATTTGAGTTAATCGTTTACCAAAGTGATGATTGGGCAAAGACAGGGCAATATTTGCAACAAAAATGGGGAGAAATCGGTGTGCCATTTACGATTAAACAAACGGACTCCAAAATTAGAAGAGCATTGATGGATAGTAGAGATTACCATTTAGTAGCAGCAGGATGGACTGCTGATTATGATGAGCCAAGTACGTATTTGGATTTATTTGTTTCAACAGGATCTTTTAACAAAAATGGATATGTAAGTGAAGAATACGATCAAGTACTTGAAGATGTAAGAGCAACGACTGATATTGAAGAGAAATTTAATTTATACGCTGAACTGGAAAGGATTGTTGTGTCAGATTATGCGTATATTCCTCTATCACATGATGGTTTTTATAGTTTAGAAAGAACATATGTAGATGGTATTGTCACTCATGCTGTTGGTCCAAGATCATCATACAAATGGGCATCGATTACAGGAAAGTAAAAAATATAAACTTTACTTCTATTGCTGTTGTTTTAACTTGATACGTATGTACTAATTTGAATTTCAAAATAATCAAGGTATATGTTTTGTGCATATACCTTGATTTAACTTAATTACTCTTACTTAAGTCACACCAAGATAGGAGATGGATAAGTATGCTAAAGTTTTTCCTCCGGCGTTTATTTTTTATGATCTTAACTTTGTGGGTAATATGTACATTATCATTTTTCTTTATGAAAGCAATTCCTGGAACGCCTTTTGAAGAAGAAAAAATTCCACCAGCAGTGCTAGAAAATATGAAAGCCAAATACGGATTAGACAAACCGATACCAGAACAGTATGCAATATATTTGTCAAATGTTGTACAACTTGATTTTGGGGTATCGTATAGAATAAAAAATAGAGAAGTAACGACCATTATTGCAGAGAAAATTGGACCTTCTGCGGCAATCGGGTTGCAAGCAGTTGCGATAAGTATCCCATTTGGAATATTACTTGGCATTATTGCTGCGATAAGGAGAAATTCATTAATAGATTATTTAGCTGTCGGTATTGCAGTATTTGGATTCGCAATTCCAAGCTTTGTGGCAGCAGTATTACTCCAATATGTAATTGCAGGGAAACTAGAATTATTACCTATTGCACAATTTGAATCATATAAACATACGATACTACCTTCGTTAGCCATTGCGTTAGGAGGTTTTGCATATTACACAAGGATGATGCGTTCGGAGTTACTCGAAGTGTTAGGACAAGACTATATAAAAACAGCTAAATCAAAAGGGTTGTCTCAGCCTCTTGTCCTTATAAGACATGGTATTCGAAACGCGATGATTCCACTCATTACTAGCTTACCAGTTGTAATCATTTTCAGTATGACAGGCTCGTTAGTCGTTGAAGAAATCTTCGCGATACCAGGTATTGGTAAGGAGTTAGTAACTTCAGTTATAACACGAGATTATACAGTAACGATGGGTTTGACGTTATTTTATGCGATTTTATACATCATTAGTCTATTTATTGTGGACCTATTGTATTCAATTGTTGACCCAAGAATTCGTGTCATAGGGGGGACTGAATAGTATGAATACAGATCCTATGATCCAAGATAAGAGATTCCAGCCTTTAGACAAGAGTATCTATAAAGCTGATCATGATAAACAGTATAAAAGTATGTCTTTTTCTCAAGATGTTTGGCGCCGTTTAAAAAAACATAAACCAGCCATGATTTCGTTGTTTTTCCTAGTAGTCATTACTTTTATGGCGTTTGCTGGTCCATATATGAATGAACATGATGCAGACTACCAAAATTATGACAGCATTAAAATGGAACCAACGATGGAAAATGATTATTGGTTTGGCACAGACACATTAGGTCGGGATATGTGGACCAGGACGTGGGAAGGTGCGAAAATATCACTACTCATTGGTGTTGTCGCAGCAACATTAGATGTTATTTTTGGCGTCGTCTATGGAGCTATTGCTGGCTACTTTGGAGGAAGAATTGATTTTATCATGATGCGATTTATAGAAATAATCGTAAGTATACCTAACATAATATTTACCATTTTACTATTGATGGTCATTGAACGAGGAATATTAGCAATTATTATCGCAATTGCTCTTACAGGTTGGGTGGGGATGGCCCGTCTTATCCGTGGCCAAGTAATGAGCTTAAAAAGTAGAGAATACGTATTAGCAGCGCGTTCTTTAGGATCAAAACCTATGAAACTTATACGTGTACATCTTATTCCTAATATGGTGGGCCCAATGATGGTTAACATGTCTTTTACGATACCAGCAGCTATTTTTGCTGAAGCTGTACTTAGTTTTATTGGCTTAGGTGTACCACTGCCAGATGCGTCTTTAGGTTCCTTAGTTAATGATGGAAGAAAATTACTTCTATTAGAACCTCACTTGTTATTTTTTCCAGCAACGATTATTACTTTGATCATTCTATCATTCAGTATTTTTGGAGACGGTTTGCGTGATGCAGTAGATCCAAGACTTCGAAAATAAAATAGATATTCTATGTTAATTCAATAAATGTTGTAAATATTAATAGCCTTATAAACAACTATTTTATTCAGCTTAGGGGGGTATAGACTTAATGAAAAAGCTATTAGAAGTAAAAGACTTATACTTTTCTTTTGATACATTTGAAGGTGAAGTTGAGGCAATACGAGGAGTAAGCTTTGAAGTGAAGAAGGGAGAAGTAATAGCCTTAGTCGGTGAATCAGGTTCTGGAAAAAGTGTTACGTCTCAAACTATTGTCGGGTTAAACCCAATGCCTCCAGGGCGCTATAAATCAGGTGAAATACTATTTGAAGGAAAAGATATATCCAAACTAAACGACAAAGAATTGCAAAAAGTACGTGGCGCTGAAATATCAATGATTTTCCAAGACCCTATGACTTCGTTAAACCCAACAATGAAGATTGGCAAACAAATTAGCGAGGGCCTAATAAAGCATCAAGGATTATCAAAGGAAGCTGCTAAACAGAAAGCAATTCAAATGCTTAGTTTAGTAGGTATTCCTAATCCTGATAAATTATTAAATAATTATGCACATCAATTTAGTGGCGGAATGAGACAACGTGTCATGATTGCCATTGCATTAGCTTGTAACCCGAAGCTGTTAATTGCAGATGAACCTACAACGGCACTTGATGTAACGATACAGGCTCAAATTATAGATTTAATGAAAGATTTACAAAAAAAGATCGATACATCCATTATTTTAATTACACATGACCTAGGAGTTGTAGCTAATATTGCTCAGAGAGTCATGATTATGTACGCAGGGAAGATTGTTGAACAAGGCTTTTTAGAAGAAATATTTTATAACCCTAGGCACCCTTATACATGGGGATTGTTAAAGTCCGTACCCCGTTTAGATTCGAGGGAACACGGAAGGTTAGCATCAATTCCTGGTACACCGCCACCATTGAATAACCCACCTAACGGCTGTCCATTTGCAGAGCGCTGTGATTATGCCATGAATATTTGTGCGGAAGAATATCCTTATGAAACAACTAAATCAGCAACTCATAAAGTTGCTTGCTGGCTTGAGGATCCAGCGGTTCCTCCGATACATCAACCTATGCAGCTAGGAGGACAAGTATAATGGGAAACGTTAAACCGTTACTAAAAGTGAAGAATTTACACAAAGAGTTTAAAGTCGGGGGAGGCCAGAAACTTAAAGCAGTAAATGACGTATCTTTTACAGTAAATGAAGGTGAAACTTTTGGTTTAGTAGGAGAGTCAGGTTGTGGAAAATCAACAACAGGAAGAACAATATTGCAGTTATACGAAGCAACAAGCGGTGAAATTATTTTTGATGGTGAAGACATCTTAAAAATGGACAAAAAAAGAAAAAGAGCATTACACAGTGATATCCAAATGATCTTTCAGGATCCATATGCATCTTTAAATCCAAGGTTAACAGTCACAGAGATCATTGCTGAAGGAATGGATGCACAAAAAATGTACAAAAAGAATAAAAAGGCTAAGCTTGCACGAGTGTATGAGTTGTTAGAACTAGTTGGCTTAAATAAAAATCATGCAAACAGGTATCCACACGAATTTTCTGGTGGACAGCGCCAGCGTATAGGTATCGCTAGAGCATTAGCAGTACAGCCGAGATTTATTATAGCAGATGAACCAATATCAGCGTTAGATGTATCCATCCAGGCACAGGTTGTTAATTTATTTCAAGAATTACAGGAAAAGAACAAGCTAACTTACTTATTCATTGCTCATGATTTAGCGATGGTCAAACATATATCTGATCGCATTGGTGTCATGTACCTCGGTAAGCTAGTTGAAGTAGCAGAAAGTGTAGAATTGTATGAGGACCCACTTCATCCGTATACACAGGCTCTACTTTCAGCTATACCTATCCCAGATCCAGATATTGAACAAAGTAGGGAACGTATCGTCTTGAAGGGAGACGTGCCAAGTCCAATGAATCCTCCTAGTGGTTGTCATTTTCGCACAAGATGTCCTTATGTCAAAAAAGAATGCGAAGAAAAAAAGCCTGAGCTTGTTGAGGTCAAGAAAGGTCATTTTGTTGCTTGTCATATATATGAATAGCTTGCCAAAATAACTGTATTTCGAACAACTAAATCTTTAATACCTATATTTTAAAGAGAACTCTTGTTGACATTTAATAGTTATGTTATTTAATGTAGCAAAACGAGATTTTATACAAATTAAATACAACTATACGCAAGCTCTATATGTGTTTAATAACAACAACCTATGCAGATATATCATAACTCATTGTAAGAAAGGAAAGATTTTTGTGTATTCTTACAAACATACAAAATACATCTTAAGTATTGTTATATTACTGTTATGTATTGTGTTAAGTTTCTTATTTGGCAATGATAAAGATTTTATATTTACTCTAACAAACTACACATTTATATTTGGATTACTTATGTTAACACTTTGCACGATTTTTTATTTATTGGAGCGTTGGTTCACTCCTGTTTTTTTGATGAGTTCGGGTAAAGATTTTCGATCGAAAGAAAAACATGCTAACAGCTTAGTAGATTACAAGGTTGATCCTGATACGATAAAAGAGCAAGAACAGCAACAAATGCAAAAAAATATTCTTAAAAAAGAAATAGTCAACATTCAGTTAACAATCGCAGTTACCTTGCTTACTGTAGCGGTTGTGCTAAACCTTATTTACTATATGATTCAATAAGGGATAGGTTATAATGTGGTTGGACTTTCAATGATTTTTCCATATTCTAAATTATTAGTTTCATCCTTGTTAATTTATAAAAACTTACACACGTAGATATATAAATGAGCATAATAAAAGGGAGTCTTATAGATTAAATTCGAAATCTTATAACTCCCTTTTAATTTATGTCTGAATGAAGTACTTTTTCCCCATTTATTGTAGTTATCATACTAAGCACAAAACATGTATACTCCAACATTTCGTGGCATCTTTTCTTCTATATAGCGATGACTTTTGAGTGAAAAACGTATATATAATCTAGTATATTAACAAAGTTATGCTTCCAACTTCGTTATATTATTTATCCAATTATTATTTTTATATCGTTTCCACAAAAAGATTGCTCTAAATAAGTTATCTAAACCAATTGCAATCCATATCCCCGCAATTCCAAAACCCAAGTATAATCCTAGTAGATAAACACCTAGTGTTCTAATTAACCAGATCCCGATTGCAGTTGTATACATCGGAAATTTAGTATTTTCGCCGCCTTGATAAATGCCTGTTAAGATGAGAACAAATGCAAGAACCGGCTGAATAAATGCATCTATTTTCAATGCAAGAGTGATTTGTTGAATAACACTAATATCTGTTGTGAAAAATGATGCTGCCCATTCTCCAAAGAAGAAGAGTAGTAGACCAAAAATAGTCATAGCAATCGTGCCAATTAGAATCGAATAATTCCCATACCTTTGCGCTCCTGCAAAATCCTTTTCTCCAAGCTTTTGACTGACTAATGTGGTTGCTGCTGTTGCAAATCCATACCCAATCATATAAGAAAATATTTCAATATTTCCTGCAATTTGGTGGGCTGCAAATGTGTTTGTTCCTAGAGCAACAATCATCCCAAAGTAAAGCACTTGACCGACTCTCATAACAAGTCTTTCTCCAGCAGCTGGGGCACCTAAAGTAATTAATTGTAGCTGGGACTTTTTATTAATCTTCCAATCTTTTTTCTTAAATGCAAGAATGTTCGATTTTGCTAAGTAGATTGTTAAGCCAATTACGCCAATAAACCTAGAAATGACAGTAGCAAAGGCAGCACCCGCAAGTCCGAAAGAAGGGATGAAGAAAAAACCAAAAATGAGAATATAATCTAATAATATATTTAATAGGTTGATCGTAACACTTATTTTCATTGGTGTTTTAGTATCACCAGTTCCTCGCATAATGCTACTAAGAACAAACATTAGTGATATTAAAATAGAAGGGATGGCTACAATTTGAAAATATGTAACTGCAGCGCTTAACACATCTTGTTCTACACCCATTAAGAGTAATAGAAATTCAGCAAAAAATATCGAAATAACACCAAAGAAGATACCAAATAATGCCGCCAAAATAATGGCCTGTTGCCCAATTTGACTCGCTTTTTCCTTGTTATTTGCTCCTATATTTTTTGCTACGTAAACATTTGTCGCAACCCCTAACGACATAAATACTGCAAAATAAATAGCCAAAATAGCGTTCGTTACACCAACAGCAGACACTTCAATTAAACCAAGCTTTGAAACAAATAACGTATCTACAAATCCAAGTATTGTTTGAAAAAAATTCTCAATAACTGCTGGTAATGCTAGAGCTAAAATCGTGATGATCAAATGTTTAGTTGTTTCAGGTGAATTCTTTTGTTGTTCAATTTGATGCTCCATTTAATATACCTTCCTCTAACGTATAAATTTGTCAATGGCATCGTTTAATTTATCCAATACTTCATCATCACCTTCTTTTACAGCCTCGACTACACAGCCCTCAAGGTGGTCCTTTAGTATCAATTTCCCACAATTGTCAAGTGCTGAACGAATAGCAGCTATTTGAATAAGTAGATCACCGCAATCTCTATCTGATGCAGCCATATCTTTCACAGAACGAACATGTCCTTCAATCCTGGCTAACCGATTCACTATACTTTTGCGATGTTTATGATGGTCTGACATATATTATCACCTCACTGAACACTATATCCCCTAGGGGGGGTTATTTGCAAGCCCAAAAATTCGATTATAATCAAATATCTTAGTAGCACAAGATACTTATTGTTTGCTATAAGTTTACTAATTGAAGTGCCCATCATAGAGAAAGGGTGCATAGTCCACAAAACAGGTAAAATAATTTTTTATATAGAAAGTATTGACATTTTATTCAAAAACATTTAAGTTAGTTACATAAATAGCTAACCAATGAAGGAAGGAACCATTATGGATCAAAAATTAAACAGTGAAAAACCCATTTTTTCTCAAATCGCTGAAAATATTGAATCAAGTATCTTAGATGGGTCTATTAAGGAAGGAGAAAAAGTGCCTTCTACAAATGAGTTTGGCAAATATTATCAAATTAACCCTGCTACAGCATCAAAAGGGATTAATCAGCTTGTGGATCAGAAGATATTATTTAAAAAAAGGGGAATAGGTATGTTTGTCGCAGATGGTGCTAAAGAAATGATTTTCGAAAAGCGGAAAAAAGATTTTTACAATGATTACATCATTCCATTAAAAGCTGAAGCAAATAAGCTTGGTTTATCTAAGGAAGAACTTTCTATTTTGATTAACAAGGAGGAAGAATGATGAAAATATATACACAAAACCTTAGTCAGAAGTATGGTTCCAAAACAGCATTACACAACCTTAACATAACGCTTGAGGAGGATAAGATTTATGGGCTATTAGGTAGAAATGGGGCAGGGAAGACGACATTTATGCAAATACTTGCAGGTCATATATTACAAAGCAAAGGTAAAATATTTATAAATAACGAACAACCTTTCAATAATCGAAATGTGTTAAAAAATGTTTGCTTAATTAATGAAAGCAACAATTTTAAAAGAAAATTAAAGGTTAAACATGTACTACTTGTAGCATCTAAATTTTATCCAACTTGGTCAAAGCAAACAGCCGATCATTTATTACATGTGTTCAATTTAGACCCGAATATGAGTGCTAGATCATTGTCTAAAGGGATGGAATCTGCATTAGGTATCATCATAGGACTTTCAAGCGGAGCAAAAATTACTATTTTTGATGAACCGTATATCGGTTTAGATGCATCAGCACGATATAAGTTTTATGATCTTATACTAGACGAGTATAAGAGGAATCCTCGAACGTTTATTTTATCAACCCATCTAATTGATGAGGCGAGTAATTTATTTGAAGAAATTTTGTTAATCCAGGATGGGGAATTGCTACTACACAAAACGGCAGATGAATTACAAGAAATGAGTCTTCAAATAAGTGGGAATACACAAGCAGTTAATGAGTATTGCCATGAAAAAAATGTTATTTTTGAGAATGAGATGATTGGAAGAAAAACAGCTATGTTATTTGGTGAAAAATTAAACATACAAGAGGCAAAATTAAAAGGCTTAGATGTAGGGCGGTGCAATATTCAGGAATTAATGGTTCACTTGACAGAAAAAGAAGGGGGACGCTTATATGCATAATGATATTCGAGCAACCTTAAATTATTTCATTTATGATTTTCGCTTCACGATAAGTATCTTTTGGGTTGTGTTGTGTTCAAGTTTAGTAGTACTTTCTATAGCTTCATTATCTCTTGACTCAATTGTGAGAATAAATACTAGTTTAGCGGTATACATTTATGCTGCTATTGCTGGATTTTCAATTACTAAAGAAATTTTTCCTAATTGTATAAAAATGGGAGCGACACGGAATAACTATATTATAGCAGCTAGTTTTTTCGCTATTCTTTTTGCCATTTTTATGTCTGCAATGAATTTACTCGTATCTTTTATTTTTCAATTAATAACTACTGCGCCGGAACTATCAAATTTAGCGATATTTTACACTTTAGATGCTACAACATTATCATTTACATGGTTCAATCACTTTTTCATTGACTTTGTCATTTGTCTTTTCATCATATCAGTGGGTTTCTTCTCTAGTGCTATATTCTACAGATTCGGTCTAATTGGTGGATTCGTCAACCTAGCTTTGCTAGGTATATTCATTTTAATACCTAACGTCCGTGATTTATTTATAGATTTTGTTATGAGTATAGAGGAGCGCACGATAGAATTAAATTTTGGCGCAGTCACGATAGTTGTAATCACATTTATTTTCCTAACATGGTTAGTATTAAGAAGAGCTTCTTTAGTACAAAGTGTATCAAGATAGATAGTTATGGAACGGAAGGATATTTTACTATAGATATACTCTTAGACTTTGTTCCTATTGATATCAAACTAGAACAATAATATGTATTATTATACGTTTTTCGTTGTATTACTTAAGGTTAGCTGATACGAATTATGTTAACTTGTATACTTTCTTAAGAAGAAAAACAACAATTCATACGAAAACAGCAATAATTTAAGTGATAAATGAATTTTCATACCACTTCAACAAGGTTGCATAATGGGAACACCTTGAGGGAATAAGAATTTGTTTTAAAGCACTAATAATAAAACGATACGATCTATTTTAAAATGATCGTATCGTTGGTAGTTATGAAGGGGTATTTTTCAGGATCTAATTAACCGTCGTAATATGGAAATTGGTTTAAGGACTTCCTAATATAAGTAATAGTTCAATCGTACATTCTAGCTTTAGGATCACACTTTTTGATTGAGAATATGTCTATAGCTGAGTAAATAGTAGGCAATGTCAGTCTAATACACTATAAATGCGGCTAATCTGCATATATATCTACATAATATTGTCGTGCTAATTACAATATGAGAAAAAGAGTTAAAACATATCATACAAATTCTATGAGAAGTTTGGTCAATTAAGCGTTTCTTGCTTTCATTACAAGTGGCGCATGTTTCATCATTGGGAAAGTGCATATTAACAAACAAAATCCTATAAAACCTACAATTGTAAATGTATAAATAACATTTAATTCAAAAACCCACTCCAATAAAGAAGTAATGTTAATAATATTTATTAATATTGTAATAAGAAGGTTAAATGCGAAAAAAATGATTAAGAAATTTCGGGATCCCAGTCTTTTCCAACTGACGGTAAGAAAGGCACTTAGTCCAAGTAATAAAAAACCAACCATCAAATCAATCCACACATATACTAGTATATGATAATTCATTGAATAGAACATGCCTGGATGAAAGAAGGATAACTTGTGAACACCAAATTGATTCAATGTGTTCATAAAAAAATAGATAACATTTAAAACGGTAATAAAGCAAATAACCATAATGGAAGCGATAAAGTAGTATGACTTTAAAAACTGTTTTCGAGTACTGCCTAGGCCTATTAAAACTGGGAAGGAATAAACAATTCCAATAGCTGCTATTGTACAAATTGCTCCATATATCGGCCCGAAAAGGGTAGCAGTAAAACTGACTTCAAAAATAACCCCAATTGCTATAAAAATAACAGCTAGCCCTAATGTTATTGCTGAAAATAACAATAACCACCAACGCATATCTTCGTATAACAGCCTGTATGTTCCTTTTACAGCATTCATACATTAACCACCTTCTTAGTCGTAGTCATGTTAATTAAATAGCCTTGTAAAGTAGCTTTTTCAATCAACAGATTTTGTTCAGAAGCCATTCTTTTCCATTCGTTAGAGTATGGAGCATCAATCATAATTTTAGTTGTAGAGCCTATTTTTGAAGATTCTATGATTTTTGCATGCTTCATCACTTTATGAATATCTTCTTCAGCACCTGATAGGAGAATGCCACGCTCACGCATTTCTTCCATTTGATGATAGAACAATACTTTTCCTTCATGTACGACAACTAGCGATTCACATAAAGGCTGGATTTCTTCAATATGATGAGTGGAGAGTAAAATCAATCGAGGTTTGTCTTCATAGCTTTTTAATAATACATCATAAAATTGCTTGCGCTTTACAGCATCTAAACCATTCGTTGGCTCATCTAGAATTGTCACTGTAGCGTTGCTTGCCAAGCCCAGTAAGATTTGTGCCGCGGTTTTCATTCCTTTGGAGAATTTAGTAATTTTCTTTTTTACTGGTAATTCGAATAGATCACACAAAGATTCTGCTAGCTCCTGATCCCAATTTGGATGAAAATATTGCCCGTATTTTAATACATCCTGTACTGTCCAATTCTTACCGAAGGGATGATTTTCTTGAATATAACATATATGTTGTTGTGCAGATAAATTGTTGTATGGATTTTGATCCATAATGGTAATTTCCCCATTATCTGGTCGGTCATGTCCTGCTAACAAACTCATAAGTGTTGTTTTTCCAGCTCCATTTTTCCCCCATATACCGCAAATAATCGGTGCATCCTCCTTAAATGAAAAATGATTCAACACAGGTGTCTGATGGTATCCGTAACTGACATTTTGTACATTAATCATGTTCCACTCTCCTCATTTTTTTTCTGTTGTCCTCTTATTAAGTCAATTATCATTTCTTCATCAATGTGAATGCGGCGTGCTTCTTCCAGTAAAGGCATGATGTATTCTTCATAAAAATGTTGCTTTCTTTCTATAAGCAATTTTTCTCTCGCTCCTTTTGCAACAAACATTCCAACACCTCGTTGCTTGTAAATGATTCCTTTATCAACAAGGGACTGCAAACCCTTTCGTGCGGTTGCGGGATTAATATTGTAGAACCGTGAAAGCTCATTTGTTGATGGAACTTGCTCTTCAACTTTTAACCTGCCGTCAACGATGTCATCCATTATCATCACAGCAATTTGTTGGAAAATAGGCTGAGATTCATCAAGAGTTGATTTCATTTATGCCACCTCACTTTAAGTAAAAATACAGCTTAGTTGTATAGTTGGTCACTCATGTAACCAACTATACAGGAAGTTTTTCTTTCTGTAAAGATGATTCTAATTAATAGGTGAATACACAAATACTCTGGATGCCACATTTTTTATGCGTTAAGCTGGTACTAAACCTACAAACTCTAACTAGTAATTTTAACTAAGTAGTAATAACTAAATCGTGCAAAGGAAATGAACTTTTTAGTAATGGGTCTGCTGAAAAATGAAGTAGTGCAATTTTGTAAGAATTCCGTTAGCTGAACTATATTTCCTCTCACTAGATACTGTAAAAAAAATCGTTTATACAAAAAATAAATAAAGAAGATTAAAACTGATCATCCCACTCAATTGATGATCAGTTTTTTATGGCAAGTTTGATTACAAATGATTCTTGCTATTTCTAAATACTTATACATCAATTAGAGTTGACATTAGGAAACAAACTAAATAGATTATTTCAATCTTTATTTATAGTAGAAGGGAAGTTATATTTATGGAACAAGAACAAAGTGGTGTAATAACAAAAGATAAAGCATTATATAAGGTAGCAGAACTTGCGACAGAGAAATATGATCTGCAATTTGAGGAGTTAGTTTTTCTTAGTGAAGAGACTAACATCTTATATAAACTTAAAGATCATTTAGGTTATACATATGTCATGAAAATCTTTCAAGAGGAATCTAGTTCTTTAGAGGATAATCTTACTGAAATATTCTTTATGGACATTGTAAATGAAGCTAATCACATCTCTGCTCCGAGAATGATCTCAGGGAAAGATGGGGAAAAATTACAAGTTATTAAATCAAAATATACTTCTACACCTAAACGTGTTGCTTTATATAGTTGGTTGGAAGGTGATGATTTAGAGGGGAATGAAAGTGAGAAGCGCTTTATACAATTAGGTGAGTTAACTGCTCGTCTGCATAAAACAACTTATGGGATACAGATTCCTTCAAAAATTACTCCAAAAACATGGGATAAAGTATTTTATTATCATGGAGAAGAAGCAATCTATAAACATGAAAAATTCCAGAAGTTTTTGTCAAAAGAATACCATCAAATAATGGATGGGATCATTCCTTTTTTAAATGAGCAATTATCGACTTACTATAAAAATAATAGTGAAAACCTTCAATTAATACATGGTGATCTAAACCCATCGAATATTAAAGTTAACGGGGAACAAATGCATTTGATAGATTTTGAGGATTCAATGTTTGGGTTGCCAATACACGACATATCCATTATGTTGTATTACTACAAGTATGAGGAGACACAAAATTTTGATGAAGTAAAACGTTTTTATATACAAGGTTATAGAAAGGTCCGTAATTTACCTAATATAACTGACTACGAGCTTGAGCTATTTATGACCGCTAGAAGAGTGAACTTCTTGAATTATATATTGGAAGTTAGTAATGATCCTGTAGATTTTATTGAAACTAGTTTACCTAGAGTTAAAGAATTTGTCGAAAAGTATAACATTAACTTAAAGAAGTGAGCTCGTTAAAGTTTGGCTCTTTTCGTAAACTTTGTTGCTATTTTTATTAGAGCTTAATAATTGCCTGATCACTAAATGTATACGTGTTTATACCTTAGAGCGTTTAGCAACAATCAATGCGAAGAAAGCCTAAAGTATTTACATCGGCGAAGTATAAAACCTAATATGCTTCATTTGTCTAATGTAAGCTAAGGAGGTGGTGAACTATAAGCATATGAATGACTGTTTGCAAAAGCTGGTTCTTAATTCAACTAAAATAGATTGTAAGTACAAATATCATGTAGCTTATTTTAACATCGTTGAAAATAATGGTACGTTAAAACACTTTCAATGAGAGGTAGCCAAAAATAATTACCCCACTTGCTAATACCCCCAAATCATATGATTTGGGGGTATATATGGTACTGACTTTAACTTTTTGTTCGGAGTACGATATCTATTCACTAACCTTAATATTCTTAGTATACTCTTTTGCAAAAGTCAAAAATTTTGTAGCATCACTTGTTGATGTAAATGATACTTGTGCTTGTTTGTCGTTTCCTCCGCCTTTACCTTCATACTCTTTCGCATGCTCTTTTACCATTGCCCCGATATGTATATCGAATCCACCGCCTTGTGCTATTAATAGCCGATTTTCGATAGTTGATAATAATAACACGATAGCCTGCTGACTTGCTAAAATTTGTTTTGACATAAGTTGTAAGTCTCTACTACTATAATCATTTGATATATAGTGTATAACATGGTCATTTGCTTCGCGAATTAATTCCTCTGCCACATATGAAAATAATTGACTTTTTACCTCGCTTATATCTTTTTGTAATTGTTTTCTCTCTAGGTCCATTTTGTCTAGATTATTTACGAAATTATCCCTACTCGTACTTAGCTTTAAACCGATATTTGTTATGACTGAGTGTGCTGATCCATAATCAGCTAAAGCTCTAAAGCCACATACAAAATATAGTCGTGTTTTGCCCCGATGTTTTTCGGTTATAAGTACCTTTAGCATACCTATTTGTCCTGTAGATCCCACATGTGTACCGCAACAAGCTGACACATCAATGCCAGTAATTTCAACGATCCTAATATTTTCTGATACTTTCGGAAGTTTAAGTAATGGTAATGAAGGTAATTCATCACTACACACATAATAAGTTTTTATTTTCCTATTTTCAAATATATATTTGTTCACCTGTTGTTCTACTTGGAACAATTGATCATCAGATATGCTAGGTGTATCTAAGTCAATGGATACAGTATCTGATCCAAGGTGAAAGCTTAAAGTCTCCATCTCAAACAATTCAATACATACAGCTGATAATAAATGTTGTCCAGTATGATGTTGTGTATGATCTATACGTCGTTGTTTGTCAATTTGACAATCCGCCTCACCAATGTTTAATGGCGCTGTCACTTGATGAACGATACTTGTACCATCTTCTTGCACATCAATAACTTCTACACCATTAATTGTTCCATGATCTGCTGGTTGTCCTCCACCTTCTGGATAAAATGCAGTTTCTTCAAGAATAACGAAGTATTTACCATCCTTTTCATATTTATGTGTAATGACAGTTTGCCAAGTAGTCATAGTTGGTTCTGAATAATAGAGGTTCGTTTTCATTATTTTACACCTTTCCCACGTTGGATTTAATTGATATAATTATGATTTTCGTATATTATACTATTTTTTGCAATTATTAAAGGGTAATTAGAAGGGAAACTGAGATGAAATTAACTATTCATGAGATTTTTGAGCAATGGCAAAAGGCACTTCAAGCAGAAATATCTACGTTGAAAGACAAAGGTGGCTCTAGTGTTCATATTCGACATGGAAAGATGATTTCTTCTCATCAAGATGAATATATTTATGTTTTTTATACAAGTTCAGATGTTTATTTGGTAGAAGGTGCAGGAATAAGAATTAAGTATAATGAAGTAGATTATCATGGAGAGATTATATCTGTTGAAGGTAACCAACTTATACTCACACTAGCGACATATATAGGGAAAACAGTCAGCGATTTAGAATTGAGTACGGAACCTTGGCGTTTAATTGAAGCTTTATTAACAAGACTTGATGAAACTACAAACGATCAACAAAAACTTAGGCAAGTGTCAAAGTTGTTAAGAGGTAATGCGGCTGTTAATCATCATCAACAACATGCTGAAACTCCTTTGAAAGAGGTTGTTAATCGAAGTTTATATAACGATACAACTTATGTTTGGGGACCACCTGGTACAGGAAAAACATTCACGCTTTCCAGACTTATCGTGCAAAATTATGTAAAAGGACAAAAAATCCTCGTCTTAACACATAGCAATGCTGCACTTGATGTAGTAATGCTTGCTGTTACGAATTTCTTGTCTGAACATGGACGTTGGAAAACAGGTGATATTATTAGATACGGTTTGAGTCGAGACGAACAGGTAATTGCCCACGATAGTCTACTGTCTTCAACAATTGCTGAACAGATCCATCATCAAATACGTGACCGAAAAATGGTTATTACTGAACAAAAGGATTATGTTAAAGAGAAAATAGAAACTAAGCAACACGTTCCGATACAATCAGTTACATCATTACAGACTGAACTAGAAGGGTATCGTTCTGATTTATCTGAGGCAGAGAAAGAAGTTATTCAGCGAGCACGAGTAATAGGGGTAACTCTAACAAAAGCGGCAGTAGATAAGCAAATTTTTGATAGAAAATATGATCTTATCGTGATTGATGAAGCAAGTATGGCATATGTCCCACAAATAGCCTTTGCAGCTACTCTTGGTAAGAGAATTGTTGTTTGTGGTGATTTTCAACAGTTACCACCTATTGCTCTTTCAGACAATTTATATGTAAACAGATGGCTTAAAGAAGATATATTCCGGAAGACAAACATTGTGACGACTTTGGAAAAACGAGGAAAACACCCGAATTTGTATATGCTAACCAAACAGAGAAGGATGCATCCTGATATTTCCGCATTTTCTAATGTAGAAATGTATCAATCCTATGTAAGTGATCACAAAACAGTTAAAAAGAGAGCAATCATTGCTAGAAAAAAGCCTTATCCAGGTGATGCAATGATTTTCATTGATAGCTCCTATTTTCAAGCTATCGCGATGAAGGATGAAATCTATGAATCAAGGTTTAACATAATCTCAGCCTGTCTTGCACTGCACAATATATTTGTTGCCTATCGAAATGGGCATAAATCTATAGGGTACGTGACGCCATATCGTGCCCAAGCTCGAATCATATC
The DNA here is from genome assembly GCF_051842895.1 of Cytobacillus sp. Hm23. Taxonomy (NCBI): domain Bacteria; kingdom Bacillati; phylum Bacillota; class Bacilli; order Caryophanales; family Bacillaceae; genus Cytobacillus; species Cytobacillus sp. Hm23. The sequence continues at coordinate 160,566 of NZ_JBPXRQ010000001.1, read as the reverse complement.
CACTTGGCTAAATGAAAGAATGCCATTATCAAAATTAGCAGAAGGTACGACAATTACAGCTGCAACTATTCACAAATTTCAAGGATCTGAACGAGATTTCATCATATTTGATATTGTGGACAGTAATGGCCAACTTACTGCTGGACAATTGTTAACTAATAAACAATCATCACGACTAGTAAATGTAGCTGTCACAAGAGCAAAAGGCAAGTTATTAACTATTGCTGATCAACCTTTTATTAAGAGCAAGGTAGGTAAAGATAAAGCGATTAGTAAACTGTTAAATCATATGCAAAATCACAAACAGAGCTACGACAGCATTGTAGCATCATTAACAGATGACCGAGGTAGTAAACAATTAACTTGGTATCGGAATAATGAAGCGAACGATATATTATTAAAAGATATATTAAACGCAAACAAAAGAATTATAATCTCTGCACCACAATTACACAACTATCATAATCAACTTTGGCCATTGTTAAAAGGTTTATCTAATAAAATGGTCATCACAATAATTACTGAAGAACCTGAACAAATTCCACTACAAAGCTACCATTTAGTACAAAAAAGGGTTTTACAGCCATTTGTCATTATAGATGAAAGAATCATATGGGCGATCGCTCATACAGATACACAGGTTGCAGCAAAAATGAATGCACCACAAACAGTTCGGCTGCTATTAAAATACTTAAATATCCCATTGGCAAAACGTAATCAAATGCAAGTTAGAGAAACAATACTTCTACATCATCCAACGATTTCACTGAAGAAGTATATTGCAACTTGGCACTACTGTTACGTATGTAATCACCAGCAGAGCAGCTTTATAAATGACGAAGGAAAAATTTCACTTGAGTGTAAGCATTGCTATAGTAAACGGATATTGTCTGACAAAATATTAGCTAAATATTTACAATATATTGATGCAAGATGTAAGCAATGTCATTCAAAATTAAATGAGGAAATGAAAAATGGACAGACAGCCATCTATTGCTCAACATGTAAAGTCTATTACGATACAAAACAATTGTGGTAAACAGTAATGGTAGCTTTGAGCAAATTTGTGACACATGGATTATTATTTTACAGGCATATTGGTTTTACTTACAATCTTATTCACGATTCATTTCACGAATTTTAGGCAATTATGTTAAAATATATGTCATAGAATTTTATATTCCATAAGCGGTTACCACAGTTAAATCTGTTGAACTAAAAATTTCATAATATACATGAGACTAACAATAATGTAATTGTGACAGTTTATGATTAGTTATAATGGTAAAGCTTATTAATAGGAATATGAAATAAGTGATTCTATGGAATGAGAGTGAAAAAATGAGTTTAAGTGAAAAGCGTTGGTTTAGAACAATGGTAGGAATCATCTTGATTCTATTAATTGCATTTCTCCTTGAGAAAACGTTATTTGTGTTTACCCCAGTTTTCGTACTAATTAAAACAATTTTTTTACCATTTGTTATATCTGGGGTGTTATTTTATTTATGTAGGCCACTTATTAAGTGGTTAGAAAAAAGAAGAATTCCAAATTGGTTAGCGATTATAATCGTTTATTTGGTAATCATTTTATTCTTTTATATCTTCTACAAATTAGTAACTCCTGTTATTAATGATCAGCTAGAGCGACTAATGAATAACTTACCATCAATGATAAATGTTATGTTTGAGGGGATCGAGTATGTACAAAAAAACATGGATTTATTCCCTGATTTTCAAGAAGCTGCTTTATCCTTCAGCGGAGACTTCGAACAAAAACTAACTGAAAATATCGGAAATATATCTAGTGGGATCATTAGCTTTGTTGGTGGATTCGTTAATACGATCTTTTATCTGTTCCTCGTTCCTTTTATATTGTTATATATGTTAAAGGATGGGGATCGTTTTCAACCTAGCGTCGCTAAATTCTTTCCTGAAAATAAGCGTGGTAATATTCTTGCAGTGTTGAAAGATATGGATAAAACAATTTCTTCCTATGTACAAGGTCAAGTAATGGTCAGTGTCTCTGTTGGGTTGATGCTATTTATAGGCTATCTCATTATTGGTCTTGATTATTCGATTATCTTAGCTATTTTCGGTATGTTTACGAACGTGATACCGTTTCTAGGACCTTATCTAGCTGTTATTCCTGCATTTCTTGTTGCGCTTTTCCAGGAGCCTATAATGGCAATTTATGTTGCTATAATTATGCTCATTGCACAACAAGTCGAGGGTAATGTGATATCGCCACAAGTAATGGGAAAGACATTGAATATACACCCGTTAACTATTATCATTTTAATACTAACTGCCGGGAATTTAGTCGGGATACTAGGTATTATTTTTGCCATCCCTACTTATGCTGTTGCAAAAGTTGTTATCTCCCATGCTGTTAAGCTTTATAAAATCAGTATACAGGAATCACGTTAATAGTCATTTGAACGACATCACTGTACATTACATATAAATATCGTGAAAATGGGGAAACCCTTGATCTAAAGGTTGTGTTCATTCCTTCGATTAAGGGTTTCAATTTGCAAAATTTCAAAGATTACATTGCTTTATTATAAGTAGATGCCGATTTAGTATTATTAACTATATGATAAATTCTTGGTGCAATCATAGCTGCAATAATCGTAAATACAAAATCCTTTATCGCAAAAAAGATCATAGTTTTCCATGCAGCTGAGTATCCTATTTCCGAACCAGTCCAAGTGTTTATAGAAAGATACATATAATTAGTACCAATCATATAAACGAGGAAAATACCAACAAATGATGCAATCATAAATGTTGACAAAGTTGGCTGTTCTTTGCGCTCGACAATTTTACCAGCAAAATAAGCTACAAAAATATATGAAATAATAAATCCACCTGTAGGTAACATGATAATTGGTAATCCACTTTTAAATTCGGCAAAGACAGGTAAACCAGCGATACCAACAAGAGCATAAACTACCATTGATAAAGAGCCAACTCTACTTCCTAACAGCAACCCTGCTAAAATAGCAAAAAATGGTTGCATTGAGAGCGGTACATTCCCAACTTTTAAGAAAGGTAGCCAAGAAATAATATTAGCCCCAATTGCCATTAATGCAACAAACATAGCTCCATATGTTACGTCAACCACCCTGAACTTCCTTGAATTCTTTCCCATGATGTATTCTCCCTTCTCCATTAAATCTATACAAAACAATTGTTAACTTATAAATCTATAGCGTTAACATATTGAAGTGTACTTGTAAAAAGGTCGTTTTGTCAATGACCTATACTCATCCCAATGTTTGAAATTTGGTGCTATTGTGCTGAAGCACAATATAAAGGTGTAACATTACGCTAAAGTCATCGTTTTTTTGAAGAATAGGTGCCTCGAAATCTAGTTGTATACGCGTTTATTTTTTAGGATGAGAAAATACGAAAACTGCCTAAGAAAAAAGCGCCTTAGACTATAAACTAAAGCGCTTGTAGAGGATAAAAATATCAAATTAATTTATGATGTTGACTGAGCATTAGCTTCACTTACAAAGCTTTTTTGAACCCATACTTTAGAACGCCAGCGAATTAACATAAGTATACCACGGAACCATTCATCAACGATAAATGCGATCCAAATACCAACTAAGCCCATATCCATTTGTATTCCTAACATATATGCCAAAGGTACGCTTATGCCCCACATAGATAAAATACCCATATATACAGGAAATTTTACATCTCCAGCTGCTCTTAACGAATTAATGACAACTAAGTTAAATGCACGTCCAGGTTCAAGTATAATTGTTAACAACAGTAACTGACTACCTAATGATATAATACCTTCATTATCTGTAAATAACTGCAACAAGTTTTTTCCTGAGAAGAAAAAGATTAAAGCGGCAGACAAGGAAATAGCGACCGCTAATCTTAAACTCTTCAAGCATCGGTGATACGCTTTGTTGAGTTCATTAGCCCCTACATGATGTCCTATCATTATTTGAGTTCCTTGACCTATTGCGAGTGCGAATAAAAAGATGAACATCATTAAGTTTTGGGTGTATACCTTAGTTGTTATCGCATCAGTACCAATCATAGCTATAAAGTAAGTAATTAGCATTTGAGAGGTGTTATATGATAAATGTTCACCTGCAGTTGGGATACCAATTTTAAGTAATTGACGAATCGGCTGTTTTGGGAACTTAAAGAAAATACCAAAAGGTAATGAACCATTTGTTCGCTTTAATAAAACATAAATAATGATAAGTAGACCAATAAATCTACTTAATATTGTTGAGATAGCAACTCCCTTAACACCTAATACAGGTACACCGAACGCACCAAAAATAAAAAGATAATTCCCAATTACATTTATAAGATTTACTCCCATTGTGATATACATCGTGTCTTTTGTAAAACCGTGGCTGCGTAATATAGCTCCTATCGTCATTAGTAGCCCTTCAAGAAACATAAAACCACCAACGATTTGTAAATAACTTAATGCTTCACCCATTAGTTCAACTGGTAGCCCCATTAATAATAAAATGTCTTTCTTAAATATAAATAGGATGGCACTTAATGAGATACTAAAAAATAAGTTTACAGAAATCGCTACAACAGCAGTTTCGTTTGCACGCTTCAGATCTTTTGATCCGAGTTGTTGGGCAATAATAATGGCAGTACCTGTTGCGATAAAGTTAAACATGACAATGACGATTGATATTATTTGATTAGATACACCAACTGCGGCTACTGACAGATCTGAATATTGACTAAGCATCAGCGTATCAGCGCTTCCCATTAACATTCGGAGTAACAGTTCAATAAAAATCGGCCATGTAAGTGCAAATAATGTTAAATTTTGTTGTATGTTTGATTTTTTCACGACTTAATGCAGACTCCTTTTGATAGCTTTTGAAAAACTATACCTAGTGTATCTATTTTCTGTATAATAATGAATAGACTGAGCCGATTTGTTTTGGAGTATTACGACTTTTAAGGAGAGCTTAAATGAGTATAATAACAATACCTGCCCCACCTTTTCCTACATATATTAAAGGTGGGAGGGCTATATTTCATAAAGGACAAAGGCATTTTAAAAGAACATTTATCGTTTTTGATTTAATCTACGTTTGCAAAGGTGTTGTGTATATAACTGAAGATGACATTCCATACGAGATAAAAGAAGGGCAGTATATTATTTTAGTTCCAGGAATTGAACATTATGGACATCGAGGGTGTACAGAGAAAAGTGAATACATATGGATGCATTTTCAAACAGAGCAAACTTATCAGTTAGAGAAGAGCCGATCCTTAAACTGGTCTCATATCATTCAGAGACAACCTACTTTTGTCACACCAGCTCATTTTCATCTACAGATTCCAAGGCTTGGGGCTGTCAGAAGACAGGGTTATATGGAAAATGTAATGGAAAAAGTCATTTCATTAAACGAATTGCAAAATCCCGAAGTTCATATACAACAACAGCTCTATTTTCAAGATTTTATTTTTCATCTTCAAAAAGAAGCCCTTAGTATTCCTGATGCTTCTGAGAAATTAGCAGAGCAAGTAGTTATCTATTTAAAAGAGCGTTATAAGGAGAATTTTTTGTTAGAGGATGTAGCACGTGACCTTCATTTTCATGCCGATTACATAACAAGGTGTATGCAGCGCTCACTTGGGATGACTCCTCTACAATTTCTTACCCAATATAGATTGTTTCAAGCGAAAAAATTGCTAACGACGACAGATAAAAGGGTTATGGACATTGGTAAGGAAGTTGGAATTCAGGATTACACGTACTTTTCAAAGCTCTTTAAGCAGCATGAAGGAATGAGTCCTGTCATGTATCGTAAAGAAGTGAGCCGCTCAAATGATATGAACTAGCGTCTATATTAGCGATAACAAGCATCATCGCTACTGGTCATTTGATCTAGAGCGACAGGAAATGATTGCAACTTGTCTTTCACAAACATATGTTACTGATAAATAAGAATATAAGATATTAGTTTTAAAGGAGGTGGAACATCTTGTTTTTTCTTCAAATGTCCGGATTTCCAGGCTCAGGGAAATCTTCTCTTGCAAAGGTAATAGCAAAACGAACAGGTGCTATTGTAGTAGATCATGACATTGTGAAGACTGCATTAATAGAGTCTCTTGAATCTGCAATAGATCCAAAAGTTGCAGGCAAGATTTCATACAATATTGATTGGTCATTAGTAGAATATTATTTATCTCAACAAAATAGTGTGATACTTGATAGCCCATGTTTATATACTGAAATGATTGAAAAAGGACAGCGCCTATGTACAAAGTATGGTACAAACTACAAATACGTAGAGTGTTATCTCAATGATTTAACAGAAATAAATCGCAGATTAAAGCAACGAAAACGCATGCAAAGTCAAATAAGAGAAGCTACTGAAGAAAATTTCAGATTAACTATTAATAGTAGCAAAAAGCCGTCTGACTCTTACGGTTTAATTGTGGATTCATCCAAACCATTACATAGCTATGTAAATGAAGTCATAGAATATATAAATAGTAAAGACTAAAGTTATACTTGAAGAAGTTATTTAATAATTCATTAAGGAATTGAAAGTGAAAATAGTAAAAATGAATGGAAAATCATGATAAAATAAACAAATAAGACCAACTTATTGAAGAGGTTTATAATAATGATAAAAAAGTTATGGATATTTCAAAAAAGTGAGGGCATTTCACCATACATATGGAGCGTATTTAGTATTTTACCGTTCTATTTTGTTTTTCAATCTTCTTCAAAGCTTGAAGTTGTAATAGGAATTATATTAACTGTGTTATTTCTTGTTTCATATAGATTTGCATTCATCTCAAAAGGATGGATCATGTATTTATTAACGTTATTATTATTAGCAGTATCTGTAACAATGACCATCTTATTTCAATTTATTTATTTTGCATTTTATATCGCTTATTTTAATGGTCATATAAGAAGTCGCATTACCTTTATGACGTTTTATATTATACATTTAATCATAACAACTGGTTTAATTAATTTTAGTGTCATTCTTCAAGAACAGCTATTTCTAAAACAAATTCCTTTTATTATCATTGTGTGGATTAGCGTTATCCTTCTACCATTCAATATTTATAATCGCAAAAAACAAGGTAGACTTGAAGAACAGCTAGAAGATGCGAATAAAAGGATTTCTGAACTCGTTAAACAAGAGGAACGACAACGAATTGCCCGTGACTTACACGACACGTTAGGTCAAAAACTTTCTTTAATTGGCTTAAAAAGTGATTTAGCGAGAAAGCTAATTGCTAAAGACCCTGAAAAAGCTAAAAGCGAATTGAAGGATGTTCAGCAAACTGCACGCACAGCTTTAAATGAAGTAAGAAATATGGTATCACAAATGCGTGGTATAAGGTTGAAAGAGGAATTTGTGCGAGTAAAAGAAATATTAAAAGCTGCTCAACTTGAATTTATTATAGATGAGAATGTCAAATTGAACAATGTTTCATTGTTTCTAGAAAATATACTAAGTATGTGTGTCAAAGAAGCTGTAACAAATGTTGTGAAACATAGTAACGCTACTTTATGTGAGATATCTATAGAACAATCATGGAATGAAATTTCTATTACCGTTCGTGATAACGGTATTGGTATCGTCATGGATCACGATTTAGGGAAAGGTAGTGGGCTTTTAGGTATGAAAGAAAGACTTGAGTTTGTAAATGGTAGACTAGATATCGTTTCAAATGAAGGAACCGCTATCATCATGAAAGTCCCCAATAACATCGTTAAGCAGGGAAATGAGGAGGAACTGAAATGATTCGAATAGTTATTGCAGAAGACCAACGAATGATGTTGGGTGCATTAGGGTCACTTCTCAATTTAGAAGAGGATATGGAAGTGGTAGGTAAAGCTAACAATGGGGCTGAAGCAATTTCACTTGTTCAAAGACACAAGCCAGATGTGTGTATAATGGATATTGAAATGCCGGAAAAAAGTGGACTAGAAGCCGCCGAGGAACTTAAAGAAATGGAATGTAAAGTTATCATTTTAACGACCTTTGCACGAAGTGGTTATTTCCAAAGAGCATTAAAGGCAGGTGTTAAAGGGTATCTATTAAAGGACAGCCCAAGCGAGGAGTTGGCAAACTCAATTAGAAGTATCATGGCTGGAAAGCGAATTTATGCACCTGAACTGATGGACGACATGTATAATGAAGGTCATCCTCTGACTCATCGTGAAAAAGAAGTGTTAGAACTCGTTGCTGATGGTAGAGATACGAAAGAAATTGCAGATGAGCTTCAAATAAAAACGAGTACGGTAAGAAATTACATTTCAACGATACTTGATAAGCTTGAAGTTAAAAATCGAATTGAAGCCATCACTCACTTTAAAGAAAAAGGATGGTTTAAGTAAATAATTGTTTAAGCAAAACCAGCTAATTTTAAGATATTAGCTGGTTTTATTTGTGTAAATATGAAATTATCACATGTATTAGGCATTATGCTATTTGCTTCTTCTTAATTGCTTTAAAGCAGACCAATTAATATAAAGCTTACAAAAGAAATGCAAGGATACGTTACAAATGGATCTAATTACGACAAAACGTTAAGGGAATTAGAAATTGAATAATTTTTACATGGTGGGAAAGGGGATGTATTTCTCATAATATTTGTCGGTTATACTTAGTTATTCTACATATTTAAACTATATTTATTTTCAATAGTAGTATGATTTTCTCTAATAAATTGACAAATTCAAATATACCCCTTATAGTATTTCGTATACCTTGTAGGGTATATTAATGATTGGAGGTGAGTTGTAATGAGAATGATATATACTTTTCCACAAAGGTTTCTACATTTAAGTATTCCATTAACTTTGGTACTAGGTTTTATCATAGGAATTTCTATTAATACGAGCTTTTTAAAACCAACAATATTATATGCAACAATTTTGATGATTTATACATCGTTGGTTGGTTTAAAGTTGAAAGAATTATCCTCATTTAAAGGGTCGAAAATTTTATTGTATTCTATGATTATCAACTTTATTTTGATTCCAGCAATTGCACTATTAATAGGGAAAACGTTATTAAATGAATATCCTAATATGTTTGCTGGTTTAGTGTTATTAGCACTATTACCGACGAGTGGTATGACTATTTCATGGACATCCATGCAAAAAGGGAACGTTCATGCTGCGATAAAATTAACAGTCTTCAGCTTAATATTAGGATCGTTGTTAACGCCGTTATATTTACTAATAATGGTTGGCGAATTTATTAATATTAATATGTTTGATATTTTCAGCACCATAATATTGGTTGTTTTTTTACCTATGATATTGGGACATATTACGTTCAAAGTAATATTAAAAAAATATACTATGGATCAATTTCAGCAGAAAATTAAACCTAATATAACACCATTAAGTATATGGTCAATGCTGTATGTGGTATTTGTAAGTATCAGTATGAAGGCCGAAATGATTGTTACCAAGCCACAGCTAATCATAATTGCACTTATCGTTTTAGTGTTATTTTATCTAGTAAACTATTTTATTAGCACAATAATTGCAAAGAGGCTTTTAAATCGTTCAGATGGGATTGCTTTAGTGAACGGGGTAGCGCTAAGAAACCTTTCAATTGCAGTAGGTTTAGCAGCGACATCTTTCGGTGCTGATGCAGCACTAATCGTTACGATAGCTTTTATTGTTCAGCAACAAGGTCATGTTTATTATGTTAAATATGCAAAGAAGTATTGGTTTAATCAACAACAGCAAAACACACTAACACAAAGAACAACAATTGGATAGTACATCTAGAGAGGAAGATTATAAAATGTCAAACAAATTAAACATTATTGTAAACTCACGTTCAGAGGGTCTGACAATTAAGAACAAAGCTGGTAAGCACGAATTTATCATAGATGAAGGTAAACAAATGGGTGGGAGAGATTTAGGGCCAAACCCACTTCAAGCAGTGTTAGGTGCACTAGCAGCTTGCGAAAATGTTACAGCACGTGTAGTAGCACGAGAAATGAACTTTGATTTTAAAGACATGGAACTGAAAATCAGTGGGAAATTTGATCCACGAGGATTTATGGGTAGTCCACATATCCGTCCATATTTTGAAGCTGTTAAGGTAGATGTGAGAATCATGACAACTGAACCCGAAGGAAGGATAAATGAGCTTCAACATAAAGTAGAATCTCGGTGTCCTGTATACACGATGCTCAAGGCTGCACAAGTAGAAATGATTGACTCGTGGCAAAAAGCATAGATTTTTTAACAATTTGTATACAATGATATAACATTGCTAATAAAAGGATTTACTTCGCCAAACTATATTTTTCATTAAGAAGATTTTCAAGAATTGATAATGGAAAAGAGTCGTGAGGTTTATCCTTTTTTATATTTTCTCCACCAAAAACTAGATCCTATCCAGTTCTTAATAAAGGATCATACTTCATAATTACAACACAAAAATGACGCTTAACTGTCACCGTTAAAGATGTTTAATTTGTGATATTCTGAACTTGAAGGGGCGGTGTTATGTATAAAAAACAGGAGAAAGCATTGGTTTTAATAACATTTCTAGTAGCACTTATCTTAGGTTTATCCTTTTTAGGACGCGTTTTTTCAGGGTAAGGAGGGAGGCTTTTCCATGGTAAATGAAGAGGCAGTCTTTTTTAGTCGTATATTGACGGAGTTAACACTATCCGTACATATTATTTTTGCAACAATAGGTGTTGGTGTTCCACTTATGATTATGATCGCACAGTGGGTAGGAATAAAGAAACAAGATGAACACTACATTCTTTTAGCAAGAAGGTGGACACGTGGCTTTGTTATTACAGTTGCAGTTGGTGTAGTTACAGGGACTGCAATTGGCTTACAACTATCACTTTTATGGCCAAACTTTATGGAGCTTGCAGGTAATGTCATTGCGTTACCATTATTTTTAGAAACATTCGCCTTTTTCTTTGAAGCGATATTTCTGGGAATCTATTTATACACATGGGATCGTTTTGAAAATCAGCGAAAGCATTTGTTATTGTTATTACCTGTTGCAATTGGGGCTTCCTTTTCCGCTATTTTTATTACGATTGTAAATGCATTTATGAATGCTCCACAAGGGTTTGATATTGTAGAAGGAGAACTTGTCAACATTCAACCTTTTTTAGCAATGTTTAACCCAGCAATGCCTACGAAGGTTGCACATGTGTTGACAACAGCCTACATGACATCAGCATTTGCCTTAGCATCTATTGCTGCCTTTCGGATGCTTAAAGGATCAAATCATGAATATCATAAAAAGTCGTTGTTTTTAACTATGAAACTTGGTCTAGTGTTTTCACTTGCTTCGGCTATAATTGGTGACTTCTCAGGAAAGTATCTAGCAGAATATCAACCTGAAAAGCTAGCTGCAGCTGAATGGCATTTTGACACAAAAAGTGAAGCTCCACTCGTTTTATACGGAGTTTTAAATGATGAGGAAGTGAAGTATAGCTTAAACATACCTTTTGCACTTAGTATATTAGCTTTTGGTTTCCCAAGTGCTGAAGTAATTGGGCTAGATCAAATTCCCGAAGATGAAATACCACCACTGTATATTCATTATTTATTCGATTTAATGATTACCATAGGGATTTTATTAACAATTTTATCAAGCGTTTACTTAATAGCCATTTGGAAGAAATGGAATTTTATTTTGACGAAATGGTTCCGGTGGATGGTGGTACTTGGTGGACCTTTAGCAATGATTGCTATAGAAGTAGGTTGGTGGTTTACAGAAGTCGGCCGACAGCCGTGGATACTATATCAACTTATGAGAACAAATGATGCTGCAACTACAACTGAACATGTTGATAAAATGCTATATGCATTTTCAGGATTATATGTAGTTTTAACAATAAGTAGTATCATCGTTCTTTCACAAATGTTCAAAAAAAATACAGTTGAACAAGAATTGTCAGATCGAGCACTAGAGAAAGCAGGTGGCTCAGTATGACTCTTCAAGTAATTGGTATTTCAGTGTTATGGCTCTTTCTCTTTGGCTATGTAATTGTTGCTTCTATTGATTTTGGTGCTGGATTTTTTAATGCGTATAGCACAATTACACGTAAGCAGCATATTTTAACGAAGCTCATCCAACGTTATTTGTCACCAGTTTGGGAAGTTACAAACGTTTTTCTCGTTTTTTTCTTCGTAGGTATAATTGGGTTTTTTCCAAAAACCGCATTTTATTATGGTACAACATTACTAATTCCAGCTAGCTTAGCGATTATACTTATAGCCATAAGAGGATCTTATTATGCTTTTGCAACTTATGGTAAGGCCCAAAAAAATACGTATACGATGTTGTACGGTCTTACAGGTCTGTTTATACCTGCATCATTGTCTATTGTTTTAACCATTTCAGAAGGAGGCTTTGTGACAATGAAGTCATCCGCTCCAATACTTAATTATGTGGATTTGTTCACAAGCCCCTTAACGTGGAGTATTGTCATTCTTAGTTTGTCCGCTGTTCTATATATATCTGCTGTATTTTTAACATGGTATGCTTATTATGCACAAGATCACAAAGCAACAGAATTATTAAGAAAATATGCTCTCGTTTCGGCATTTCCAACCATTGTTACAGCCTCAGGGATTATTATCGAATTACGTTCACATAACTCAGTTCACTATGAGCGTTTACTAGATTTATGGTGGATGTTTGGTTTGTCATTCTTCTTATTTATAGGTACTGTGTTTTTACTATGGAAACGAAAAGCATTTGGAATAGCATTTGGATTGTTAGTAGGTCAATTTTTTCTAGCTTTCTTTGGGTATGGCGCATCACATTATCCGTATTTAATGTATCCATATCTTACAATGTACGATAGCTTTACAAATGATACAATGGCAATTGCGTTAATTATTGCGTTTATTGCTGGACTAGGATTACTCATTCCTTCTCTCTACCTTTTGTTGAAGATTTTTCTATTTGATAAGGAGTACGTTCAAGGTAAAGGTAACAATCATGCGTAAGGAGGATGAGGAATGAATACCTTTATTATTTTCTATGCACCTATATTAATCGTTATAGGATCATTAATTTTCGCGTTTTGGCTGGCACCTAAAGATGATGTGATTAAAAAATAATCTAGTTTATTTAAATGATAAGAGCCCATCTATTAATGATTAGATTGGCTCTTTAACATTCAATACTTTAAGTGGAACTATGCTGGTTTACTTGAAAAGATTTTTTTAGATGTGAAAGTTATGGGTCCAATTATTGACCCTATCGAGTTAATATCAATATTTTCTACGGTTAATATATACTTCACCTTACCTAAAGTTGGTTTCAAATCAACGTGTGTAAAGCTATCAATGCTAAAATCGTTTACTTCATTTTCCAATTCCGTTTTCGCACTAAAAATTAGATTGGCTGAGCTTACTGAATTCCAATATATTTTATAAATTGATTCAGATACATTTGCTAATGCTTCTGTGCCAACAGTTGCCTCTAATAAAACATAATCGTGTAGCATGATGTTATCCAATGATAGTTCCGCTAACGTCAAGAAATTTGGTGATAATGGTATATCTTCAGTAATGTATTTGGCTGTAATACAAATTGATTCATATCAACAAGGGTTTGCCCAACAACTTGATTACACCCACATAATGTTTTACACACATCCTCAACTCCTAAACTAAGTGGTAAGTTATTATATTGATGTCTTTATTTTATGTATAGAGATGTATCCTAAAGAGGGTTTAAATAGGGTTATATATAAAACTGAAACATTTTGTTGTGGGTGATCTTAGACGGTTCTTTGCACATTTTTTTTGTGCTTGTACATCACTCTATACGTATTTTTACATGATCACATATAATATGGTAGGGGTTGGATTAATTGGAGGTTGTACTAAATTAGGGGATTATTAGGTAATCGTGATATAATAGGCATACAATAGCGATTTTCTAAAGGGTGGTCGGCTTCATTCCCATTGAAAGGGGGGTGAAGCATATGACGGTATTTGAAGCGTTGATGTTCGCTGTAGCGTTTGCTGCTCTCGTCATTTCAATGCTGTCTTTTAACAAAAACGACAAAAAATAGACCACCCTTAATGCTTTAGTGGAGCAGTGGGTGGTCTACTTTGACTATAAGCCGATCCTCTAGGAATCGTCTATTGTTCAATACCGTGAGTGGTGACGACACTCGCGGTCTTTTTTATTGTATGCAAGAACAGCTTGTCTATGATTAGAATATCACAATTGTTTAAAAATGTACAATAGACCATGTATCACATATAAGCTTATCGCATAACATCTACATATAATAAGGCTTTTTTCGTATAGGTTCGTGGTACCACTTTTTCATAAAATCATATCAGAGTTCGTATTGATGGTAGTAATTTAGAAAAAAAGCAGCAAATAAACTCCGAAAAGAGTCTTTAAAACCGATGTAGGAAGGTGTGAGGATCATGAATGCGTTAATCAAGTTATTAGCTTTTATTTGGGAAACATAATAAGTCTCTCTAACCATTACGAAGGTTCTGGTTTAAAACCGGAACCTATATATTTTAATTGTATAGTCAGTTCTTATTTTATAACTACATATATGAAACTCTGATATAATCAGATTACAATAACGATATTTGAAGGAGATGAAGTATAATCAAATCCTTTGCTTTGTTACTCCTTGAATATCTTTTGCTATAACAACTTTAGTAAAATATTTTAACAAAAAACTCGTAAACTATAGGAGATTATACATGAAAAAGATGGAGCGGTTGGTCGGAATTATTTATGCATTAAAAGAACACGAACAGCTCACAGCTAACCAAATTTCAGATATATTTGAAGTAAGTGAAAGAACGATCTATAGGGATATTGAGGCACTAAGTCAATTAAACATACCTATCATATCCTTAGAAGGATTTGGTGGAGGTTATCAAATAGATGATAATTATTTCATACCAAGTGTTGCTTTTAACGAAAAAGAAATCTTATATTTATTAATGAGCTTGCGGTTAGGAGAAATCATTAAAGTTCCGAATATGCAAGAAGACTACGTATCATTAAAGTATAAGCTACTTAACATTCTAGATAATAATAAGAAGGAAAAATATCTTACTTTATTAGATAAAATAACTTTTTTTATTAATGATATTTTCCCAGGTTCTTATAAGAATGATGTAACGCAAATTATTATTGATAGCTTTCTCGAATACAAAAATATTGTAATACAATACTACTCACCTAAAACAAATGAACTGATTGAAAGGGAAGTAACTCCATATCAACTATTCTTTGATAGCGGTGGTTGGTATATTAATAGTTTTTGTCACCTAAGAAAGCAGGATAGATGCTTTAGATTAGACAGAATAAAGCAAATAAGAATTTCAGAAAATACATATTCTTCAACGTCGCTAGATGAATTAATGCAAAACAAGAAGCAAGGGCAAGACGATAAAATAAATGTTACGTTATCAATGGATAAGAACTTATATGAAACAGTTAAGCATGATTATATGTTTCTAGATTCTGTAGTAAAAGAATGTGGAGATTTAGTTAAGTTACAGCTTTGGTCGAATGTTGATGATGTTATAAGATTATCTATAACGAATATAGATGAAGTGAAAATAATTGAACCACCTATTCTAATAACTCACCTAACTGAAAAGTGTCAACAAATCATGAAAAAATATAAACAACACTGACAAGTATATGTCAGTGTTGTTTTGTTATGATGAATGGGTGTTTGATTTATAGTTACAAAATAATAAGGAGCTGCATTTACATGAATGAAGTTAAACAACTTAAACCTTTACTACAAAAAATTAAGTCCAATAACTGGAATGTACCAACAGATGTAAATTTAGACGAATTAACAACTGCAATGATGAAACATCTGGGATCAACAGATTCAGAATTAAGAGATGAACTAATTTTTTCTCTTTTTCAAGAGTTGATAAGAGGAAAAAACTTATCAGATCATCAATTAAAAGCTTTATTGCAGCTGTCATTGTCTGATCAACATTTGTTTTATAACGTAGGGGCGAAAGAAGATGATACAGTTTTTAATAGGGCATTTGCTATTTTAATAGTCAGTTCAGTTGTTATGTATCATAATCAAAATGGAGAAAATTTGCTGACAGAAGAAGAAATTCTTCACATACATAAAAATGTTTTATGCTATGCAAAACTTGAAAATGATGTGCGAGGATTTGTGGAAAATAAGGGATGGGCTCATTCTACTGCACATTTAGCAGATGCACTTAATGAACTAGCAGTTTGTAAAGTTATGCAAAAAATTCAGCTAGTTGATATTCTAGAAGCTGTGAAAGAAAAAGTATGTATTAAAAACTATACATATATTAACGAAGAGGATGAGCGTTTAATTACTGCAGTATCAAGTATTATAGAGAGGAATATATTGAGTGATGAAGATATTACAACTTGGATAAAGCAATTTGATAATATTGAACAAGTAAAAGACTCTCAGCAACAGCATTGTCTGTTAGTTAATCGTAAAAACTTTTTACGTAGTTTATATTTCAGGTTCAAGCAAAATGAGGTTTGTCAACCGTTTACCGCACCAATTGAAACTGTTTTAAACAATATTTGTTTTGTTTATTAACTACATTTTTTCTCACTTGGAAAAAATAAAGCACCAAATCGTAGTCGTGTCGTCTTTTCTTCGATAAAAAAGGCTTTTTTGGTAAACTATGTTGCTATGATTACAAATAAACGGATAGTATGAAGAGTTTTATGAAGGGTCATGAATATTAAAAATAGAAAAGATGACACGACCACTAGGTATAGATGTACTTATATCTAAGTACGAAAACAACAATCAATGCGAAAACAACCATGCGAAAAGATTGATAAGAAGTTCTATCTTTTAAGGAGGATTTATTTATGATTAATGTGAAAGCTATTCTTGAAGAATATAAAGGGGAATATGGGGCTGTTGTTTATTGTACTAAAACGAATGCTCTTATTTGTTCTTATCATGCTGATTTTATTATACCTTTAGCTTCAGTAGGTAAAGTTTTAGTTGGGTATGCTGTTGCAAAGTTGATCGAAGAGGGGCTTTTATCGTGGAATTCAATGATTAATGATGTAAGCTTTGACCCTAAAGAAGACAGCCATATTATTTACCCCCACCTTCAAAAAAGAACTACTTTAACGTTAAGTACTATGGTTGAAGTCATGATTGCTTGTCACGATAACGTCTTAGCAAACCATATCGTTACATACATCGGTGGTTGGGAGAAAGTAAACGCGAAATTAAAGGATGAGAACTTCAATAGTTTCAATCTTACTAAAAATCCACAAGATGCTCAAAACTGCGGGTCAATAAATGACTTACTTTCTATTTTAATAAAGATTTACGATGGTTATCTAACACAACCAGAATTATTTACACCACTTATCACAGGTATGGTTAGGCAGCAGGAGGCTCATCGTCAAATACCTAAACAATGCCTTGCCCATATGACTGGTGGTTTACATGACTTAATCTTGGATATAGGCATCTTAGGTCATTTCTCAAAAGAGCCTTATTTATACGTAATTGCAGGTAATAACGTTCCAAACCGCTTGAAAAGTAGCGAGTCTGACGATAAAGTAGCAAACGTTTTGTTAGATGTGTACAGAGATTGGAAAAAGAACCTGGTCCAACATAACGCCATTATTAAGTGACCCATGTTGTTACAGGATAGTTATCTAACAATTATTTTTGGATTGTTTATCAACATCTACTAATTATGTGAAGTGAGTCTTCACCTGATCTATCTTAGCATAAGGTTGCATAACGAGTTCATTGATCGCATCAGTATTCTGAAGGTATCCACAAAGCTAATCTACTAACTTTCCTGAATCATTATTCAGATCACTGTTCTATTTAAACTTATTTTGTAAACTATTTCATTAATAGGAGTTAATGGGATTATATGATTCTTATGAATGATTCCTTTCCTCAATAATTTTCTTACCTTATTCTTTTGTTATATGAAATTTCAATCTGTTTATTATAGAAGTTATGGTTATACAATCAGTTTACAACATGTTTTAATATTAATTTTTCAAAGTGTATTTTCTGAATTTTTAATAATAACGCTTGTAAATGAAGAAAATTATGGTAATATTAACATATAACCAAAAGGTTATATGTTGGAGGTGAGGATAACAGATTTTTATCGTGCAATTGCAGACCCCATTAGGAGAACCATTTTATCGATGCTATCACATAATGAAAAAACCCAATCTGAGATAGTAAATAGGTTCAATATTTCTCAACCAGCTATAAAAAAACACTTAAAGATTTTAAAAGAAGAGGAGTTGATTTATGAAAGACGAGAGGGAAGATACTGTTTGTACGGTTTGAAAATGGAGATATTTCAAAAACAATATGGGATGTTGAAACAAGAGCTAGAGGCAGTATTAGATCATAAGCTTGCGAGCTTAAAAAATTATTTAGAGGAGGATGATGATTAAAGTGACAACATATCATTCTGTGAAAAGAGAGATATTTATTAATGCTAAACCAGAAAAAGTATGGAAGGCTTTAACAATTGGTGAGGAACGCAATAAGTGGGAAACAAAAAGTTGTAAAATCGAGCTGAAAGTCGGTGGAAAATTTACTGCAGATTACGGATGGGGTGTAGCTCATAGTGCTACAATAGTTGAAATTGTAGAAGACAAGCGACTCATTATGGAAGATGAAAATAATGGCAAAACAATTTGGACAGTAACCCCTCAAAATAACGGCAGCTTAGTTACGCTAGAGTTCAATGGATTATGGACTGGAGACTTAGGAATGATGGAAATGGAAAATAGCTCTTTCGGTCAATACCAATTCATGAGAAATATGAAAAGTGTTATTGAAAACAAAGAGGATATTCGCCATTTGTTTTGGAACAGCTGGATAGGTATGCAGCACAAAACAATAGAACATGATGGCTTTAAAGCGAGAGAAATCGTTAAGATTTTCCCAAACACTCCAGCTGATGGAGTACTTCGAATCGGAGATGTCATTACTTCAGTAAATGAACAAACCGTAATAACATATGATGATCTAGAAAGAGTGATTACTGAAACGGCTCCACAGCAAGAAATAAAGTTAACTTTAAAACGAGATGATAAAACAAAGGATGTGTATTTGTTAACAGTACCATATGGAAGCACAAAGTCACCTACGCCAACAAAGTAAGTATTTATGGTCACTAACTTCCCTAAAGTAAATTTCATCCTATAAACATAATTTTTTTGTGGTAATTAAAGATTGAAGCTTAAAAGCTAAACTTTATTCATTAAAGATTGTAACAATGATGCTTTTTTTCCACTAAAAGACGGAGAAATTTCGTAGCAACTATCTTCTTTGTACCCACTATAATCATATAAAACCTAATCTAGTCCAGCTTACTTAGTGCTACTTACTACAAAGTAAACGAAAAACTTCATAAATATTAATTAAAACCGAGGAGCTGTGCTTTTAATAAAGTGTAAACCCTCGGTTATTTTAGTCAATTGGTACAGATTGAACGCGGGAAGAAATTCATCTATTATATAATGATTAAGAGTGAACTGATGCGACAATGAGGATGTAATACTAATAAAGAGATTTAATGAATTTTAAAAAGCTTTACCGTAGTTAAAAATATCAACAATAACGAGCATGATAGACCATAATGTGTTAGTATAAATCTAATTCTTGTTATATGAGGTGAGTTAGTTGAGCATAGTTGAGCAAAGTACAAAATTGGATTTAGAAAGAATTATATTTATCGGGAGAACATTCAAAGAATACATGGATATGTTCTCATTCTCTGAAGATGATTTAAGTAGTAAAAAAATACTAGATTGTCCTGCTGGCGCATGCTCTTTTGCAGCAATAGGGGAAAAGGTAGGTTTGAATATTACTGCTTGTGATATTGTCTATGACCATTCAGTTGAATTCCTAAAAGGGAAAGGTTCGAGAGACATAGCACACACAATGAAGCATATGGAACAAGCTAAAGGTAATTATATTTGGAATTATTTCGGTAATATAGAAGGTTTAAGAAAGCATCGGGAAAATGCTTTAAATGAATGTATAAACCACATGAAACAATCAAGTGATCGATACATTTCAGCTATATTACCAACATTACCATTTGCAGATGAACAGTTCGATATAACGTTATCTGCACATTTTCTGTTTATGTATGCAGATAGATTAGATTACGATTTTCATATAGCGACTATAAATGAACTATTGCGAGTAACAAAAGATGAAGTTCGAATCTTTCCGTTAGTAGATTTAGAAGGTAACAGGTTTGGACAGTTAGATAGGATTATCAACTATCTTACAGCGCAAGGTTATAAGGTTGATGAACTCAGCAGTAAGTATGAATTCCAAAAAAATGCTAATTCAATGCTGAAAATAATAAAATAGGAACAAGGGGTAGCGTTCAACGTTACCCTTTTGCTATGTAAATATATATAGAAGATACCCGTTAAATTGTTAATCAAGTAAAAACCTCATTTATTATAAACTATTTTTTAGTTATAATGTTTATATATTCCATATTAAAATATGTTGTTAGTAGATATAGCTTGGAACTGTCTTTCTGTCTCATTCGCGAGAAGCAATAAAGGATTTTGTCTCAGATGTGCAAAAAGCAGTCTTGAATAGCATGGCCATAATCATTGTGAATTTGATCAGGTTCGTTGTAGCAATTAAATCAGCACATACACAACAGGATAAAGAGCAATCCCCCTTGCGGAATGTATAAAAAGATAAGAAGTGTATAAATTAATGATTGTTGTTTAACTACACTGATAATTAAATTATGTAAGTTTGTCATCCATTAATTTGAACTGATTACATACAGGAAGTTATGTTCCTATCATTCAAAACAAATAATAATAAACATTGCACTATGAAGAAGAAAAGCAATTAATGAAAGGACGATAATTTATGATTATTATTCATGCTGTGACACATGTAAACCATGCGAAGGAAGAAGCATTTCTTAAAGATATTCGTTCATTAATTACTGCCTCTAGGGCTGAAGGTGGAAATATTTCCTATGACCTAATGAAAGATACTGAAAAGGAAAGTGTGTATACAATGGTAGAAGCTTGGAAAGATTTAGATGCTGTTAACAGTCACAACGCAAGTGAACACTTTACATATTTTACGAACAAGGCAACAGAATATCTCATTGCACCACTGGATGTGAAGATTTACGATGCTAAACAATTAGAAATGTAACACATAGTTGTACATCATTGAATCAGCGACATCTTCCCTTTAGGGAAGGTGTCTTATTTTATTCATAGTTAAACGAAAAAAAGATTCATATCGTGATGAATGATGGATTAATTACATTGGAATTCTGTAAATATTATACTTATTCAAAGGAGAGATCGTGAGGTTCAGTCAAATTCTTTATAAGATAAAAAAATTTAGATGGAAAAAGAGCTATGGTGTTTATATCAAAATAAACAAAACCAGCTAATATGGGCAATAGTAGCTGGTTTTGAAATAAAGAATGAAGCTCCTCATTATCAAACTTGTTATGCTATTTGCTTCCTCTTAATCGTTCTATATATAGCAATCAATAAAATGATGCTAAGTAGAAAAATCACAGGGTAATGTACAAATGGGTCTAAGACTGGAATGCCAAACAAATTAATTGTATGGAACGAATTAACAAAATCAGGTGCAGTTATGAAGTTCGCAAAACTATACTTCATCACATAATCCCATAACGGAATGCTAAATGAAATTGTTGGTAAGATAAAGATCGATGCACTAATAATGAATGACATTAATGTATTTTTTGAAAGTGCAGATACTACTAAAACTAATGTCATAAAAGCAATAGCAACTAGAATATGAATGCCGGTTTGAATGAGGAAAAACTCCAACATAGTCAAATTATATGGTGTATGCTGTGAGATCATTTGGACAGGAGCATCCCATCCGCCATTCCCATAAACATACATGTTCATTAAAACATCAAATGTTAACCAAGACAAAATCACAAACAATACGTAAATGATGGAAGCGAGAATTTTTGCTGTGATACTCTTACGACGACCATGTGTACTGCTATATATTAACTGATCCATCCCCGTATTCGTTTCATTCACAAATATTGTAGCTAAACCGATTAAGATCATTATACTTGTAAAAAAGCGAGAATAATATGCGAAGCCAATTGTTTCTTGTGGACCTTTACTATAGATGAATGTTTCAAAATTCAAATCTTCTAACATATTTTTTTCTAACAAAGCTTCCTTGTATGAAAAATCACTCGCGCTTAATTTACTCATATTATTTTGAAGTTCAGATAATCTATTAGGAATTACTAAACTATTCATCGTTTCATTATCAAATAGAGACATTATTACAAAATGTTCGGCAACTTCTTTTTCTGATAATGTACCTTCAATACTTTTCGGTATAAGCAATTCTTGTATATTTGACGCATTATCTAATTTCTTCTCAGTAATAGCTCCTTCCCAATTTTCCGCCGCTAACTGTAAATCACTCTTTAACTCCAAAGCCTTATATGGGGAGGTTGATATATGTGCACTTAAACTAATCATACTAAAGAGGATAAACATGAGTCCCATAGTAATGTAAATGCCTTTTTGACGAAATAATTTATATAGCTCAAACTTTACTAGCTGCTTCATATGGCTACCTCCTGATCAAAGTAATATAAATAGAGATCTTCTAGGTTAGGAGTTGCTTTAATAGCTCTTTCGTCAGGTTTCATTTCAGAAATGACTCTAAGTCCAATTTCATTTTGCTGACGAATAATATTTCCTACCTTATATTTTGCTTGAAATGCTTGTACCTCATGCTCTTGTACATTTATTGTCCATACATAGTCTTTAATTTGTTCTAGTAACTCTTCTGGCTTTTCTTTATGAATGAGTTGACCTGCTTTTAAGACAAGTATTTCTTTTGCGATGAATTCAATATCAGAAACGATATGTGTTGACAATAAAACAATTCGATCCTTTGAAATGGAAGATAGTAGATTTCGGAATCTAATGCGTTCCTCAGGATCTAGACCCGCTGTAGGTTCATCCACAATTAATACTTTCGGGTCATTTAATAGTGCTTGGGCAATGCCAACTCTTTGCTTCATTCCACCTGAAAATTTACCAACTTTTCTATTACGGTGCTCTGTTAAATTGACGACCTCTAATAGCTCAGCAACTTTTCTTACTGCTACCTTTTTCTCAATACCTTTAAGAGCAGCAATGTACATTAAATACTTCTCAGCTGAAAAGTTCTTATATAATCCGATGTATTGAGGCAAATAACCGAGTACGTCACGATATTCTTCTCCTAACACTTCAATATCCTTCCCATTTAATAAAATACGACCCGAAGTCGGCTTTATTAGTGTAACGAGTATGCGCATCAATGTTGTTTTACCAGCACCGTTTGCTCCTAAAAACCCATAAACTCCCTCAGTTAACTCAAATGAAACATTATTTACTGCTAATTTATCTCCAAACTGTTTTGTTACTTTATCAATTGTTAAATTCAAGAAAAACACCTCTTTTAGTTTTTTTTGTTTTACAAACAAAATGGTTGTTAATAAAATGCTTATGACTCTAAAGAGAATAGGTCTAAATTCAATACATAGTTACTAATGATATTGCTGGATCTTTTTGACGATCTATTATTCTATCTATCTATGATATTGTTCATCACAGCTAATTAAACGAAAAGGGATTTGAAATAGTTTTAAAGAAATAACATGTAATTTTTTCCACTCGTATATAATGAGCTTTGGTTACAAAAGTTAACACGTAGATTACGAAACAGGATCATACACAATGAAATAATGTAGTTGAATTTTTCATATTTAAAGCAACAGAATTTACGAATTTATAAAAAACACTGGAATCAATATTTGTTCAAGATACCAAAGACATATGTAAAGTAAGACAGAAGGGGGGGATTATAGAAATTTATATATTCCAAAAGAGGAAAATAAGTAAAAATCTAACATTCGAAATTCGTTACTATTTAAAACAAACTACGAATTTAGTTATTAGTCATTCATTTAAGTAACTACGATTAATTGGAACAGTGATGGAGAGGAAAAAATAATTAAAATCTTAAAATACAGGAAATAAATTTCCCAGAAAGAATATGAAAATATATAAATAACGAATATGAAAGTATTTCATAAATTTTATACTGATTGGGTTCAGCTTTAGAAGAAATGATGTGGCGAGTAACGCTAATTATTTCGTAGAACAATTACGAAACAATGTCTGAATACATACAGAATAACTGGATAGAACTAAATAACTAAACAAACTAGGATTATAGTTCTAAATTTGAAGGATTTTTATTTTATTAATCGTAAACAATAATTTCATTTTTCGTCTCAATATCATAAGTTTACTTAGTTTATGAGACTAATTAAACCTTTTTATAATTGCTTCCTATAATATATATTATGTAAACTAGAAAAAAATTATATGCATACTCAATGTCATATATGATCTCATTATATTCATAAGTTCCTCCCCACAAACTATACGACAATCTTCTAATTCAACTATATGGCTCTTTATCCTTTAGTTATTCACTATATATGGATTCAAATCGTCAATAATTTATTATAACATCCAATTTTCTCAGTAAATTTTGCAATAGTCAAAACCGTTATTTTTCAAAACTAATCTAAACTTCCTTCTTATCCGATCCCTGTACAATTATTTATTACCTCACTTGTGAAACGTATTCAATTGTACAGGGTTTTTATTTAAGTTATTTTATTCCATTAAAAATGATACTTTTCATTTTCTTGAAAAGCATCATTTTCTTAAAGAACATTGAATTTTCTCTTTGGTGTTTTTAAATATGAAAAGCATTTTGTGTTTTCGCGATACGTATCGATATATCTTCAGAAGATCCACCTGAAATTGTAACATCCTTAAATATTAATATCTACTTCCGCCTTTTCAATAGGCTCTGACTGTACCCATCTACTTTTTTTCTACAATCAACTGATATATGGTCACAGTAAGGTGGGTTCTTTATAGCTTCAACAAACTCCTAAATAGTAGATAGTTAATTCAGCATTTAGTTCATAGAAACCTTCTATTATCCTAATAATACTGAAGTCATTTTCTGTCGATTAAATCTAAATGTAATTTTTATCTCACAAATTTGACATCTTCTTTCAATTAAAAATAGGCTTCATGAGTCCCAAGTTTTCTCTTAAACTATTCCCTTCATACTCTTCTCTATACAAGTTTTTAAATTGCAAGATGGGAACAACATCAAAAATGAATCTCTCTAGATCTTCTTTTATATTTAATGGCATTAAATTAAATCCATCACACACACCTGCTTTGTACCACTCTTCCATTTTATTTGCCAGCTGTTCAGGGGTTCCAATAAACAAATCATGTGGTGTAATTGATGCTATATGTTGTGACAATTGCTTCAAAGAAAAATTTCTTTGCTCAGTAAATTTCTTGTAGATGGTATATTTTTTCTTCTCCTCTTCATCCACAGGACCTTCTAACTCTGGTAGTGGTCTATTTAAATCCATTGTAGAAAAATTGATATTTGGCAATATCCTCGCTAAGAGTTTAAGGCCTACATTTGGATCTATGAGTGATTGTAATTCATCATATTTTTGACGAGCTATTTTCTCTGTTTCACCTAAAATAAATCGTATACCGGACGTAATAAGCATCTCATCTCTAGTTCTACCAAAGGAAATTGCCTGTTCTTTTAAATTTTCATAATAAGATTTTGCCTGTTCTATCCCTTTGTTATAGTTGACAAATACAACTTCTGCATGTTTTGCAGCGAGTCTTTGTCCTGGTATTGAAGTTCCAGCTTGGATTAGTACCGGATACCCTTGAGGAGATCTAGATAAATTCAAAGGGCCTGCAACCGAAAAAAACTCACCCTGATGATCTAATTTGTGAATTTTTTGATAGTTAACAAAAATACCTTGTTCCTTATCTTGGATCCATGCAACATCTTCCCAAGAATCCCACAAACCTTTAACGATATCTACAAACTCTTCTGCTCTTTTATATCTGACTCCATGTCCCATATGGTCTTGAAAGCTAAAGTTTTTCGCTGTTCCCTGGTCTGCGGTAGTTACAATGTTCCATGCAGCCCTTCCTCGACTTATATGGTCTAAAGAGCCAAAGCGCCGTGCAATATTATACGGTTCGTTATAGGTTGTTGAAGCTGTAGCAGCAAGACCTATATTCTTTGTTTGAGCAGCCAATGATGATAGTAAAACTGTAGGTTCTAATGCATGTAATACATTTGTGTGGGAATATTCATCAATATATAGTCCATCCGCAAAGAAAACAAAATCTAGCTTCCCTTTCTCTGCTATTCTAGCTACTTCTAAATAATGCTCAAAACTAAAAGGATTTTCAGCTGAAGAGAGTCTCCATGATGTTAAATGATGCCCCGCCCCTAAAATAAACAATCCTAATTTCATTCCCTTACTTGTACCTGACATCAAATCCCCCTCACAGCAAATTGCGCCTTTTTGTGAAATTTTATAGGTTTAATAACTAAAACACTAATGCTCTGCTTTAATTCACTATTATGAATTACTCTCAACAGAAAATTTTTCCTCATTGCTTACTGTATGTTTTACTAAAGAAGCTTTACTCCATTTCCCAAATAAATAGTATCCCAATGACGTAATAAACGTTAGTACTTGAATAAGTGATAAAGTAAAAATCACACCATTTGATTGATTTTCAAACAACTTCGGTACAAAGCTTAGACAGACTAGCACGGTAACATACATATTTAATACAGTTAAAATAATTCCACCCTTCGCGTCGCCGGAAGCTGCAACAACAAAAATAAATATAATCGCAATAGTATTTAACACCCATGGAATTGAATAGTATGCGAAAAATTTTGAAAACAAAGGGGTTAAATGTTCGTTTGTTGATAAAAGTAAAGCTAAATGTTCCCGACTCATCAATATAATGATTGCAACAAAAGATCCGTATACTAACAATATTTGTACCATCTTTTTTACTAAATCCTTTACTGCATCTATTTGACCAGCACCTATGTATTGTGAAACCATCGGAATGATACTTGCTGCAAAATTTTGTGAAAAAATACCAAAGAAAACAAATATGTACGTCGCAACCGCATATACATTGAACGCATCTTCAGGGTAGTAAGATAAAATAAGGATATAAAAAAACATAGATGCATTGTAAGTTAAACCATTAAAAATTTGTGAACCAATGTATTTATAGTTTTTCCTTAATAATTGAAAGTCTACTTTTAATGAAAGATCACTTTTAGAAAGACCAATTTTTAAATAATCCTTTAAAAATAATTGCCAAATCATATAAATAGAACAAATTAGATTAGCAATAACTGTGCCTATAGCTGCACCGATAATAAGATTCATTTCTAACTTTTTGAAGGCAAACATAAATAATGGAGTTATTAATAAGTTACTAACTAAAGTAATAGTCAAACCTTTATAAACTAATGTGAGTTTTTGAAAATACCTTGGCAATAATAAAAGTAGATTATTGAGTGAGATGACAATATATCCCAATAAGAATATACTCAAATAATCTTTGACAAATTGAGAGGTTTCAGTCGCTACGCCAAAAATGAAAATAAACAGAGGTAATAACAATAAACCTACAAATGTTATGACTAAACCAGCATTAATTGAAAACGAAAAGCTTCCTTTAATTCCTCTTTTCACCTCATCTAGGTCTTCAGCACCTAGATGTTGACTAATATATACTAATAGTGCAGATATTACCCCAGTTAGACACGCTTCTATTAGTAATATAATAGATGAAGATACACGTAATGCAGATATTGCTTCTGGTTCACCTATAAAAAAATATATCCAAAAAAAATCAATGCCAATTAATAATAGATCCGCAACTCCAATGAGAGTCATAGGGAGTGAAAACGCAATAATCTTTTTCCAATTTAGATTGGTCGATTCCATGTATATCGCTCCTTAAATTACTATCCCTGAAATTAAACAATAATATGGTGTATATATAGACATATCTATTTGAGCCAATTTTTCAAGCGCTTCCATATCATAACTTTTTATCGGCCTACTATATTGATATTTACTAGCTTGGTTAACTGCTATTAATTGGTTTAAATATCCTAATGTTAATAAATAATTTATCGCATTTGGTAATTTGAATGCATCATTTTTAATTAAAAAGATGACAAAGGAAGTCGCACCAAAAAAGTTAATATAGGGGTATATTTCATTTAGCTCTACATAATTAATCTTTGGTCCATCGCTTGATAGCGATGAGAACTGCCCGTTTCCTTGATTGTAATAATATACTACTTCAATTTGTTCTTTCAGTTGATTCATTGAAAAGAAATGCTCTAAATTAGATAGAGCATCATCTATATCTGCTTTCATTGAAAATGGATTCTCCAGTAAATATGGATTAACTGTTGTAATTGGAAATAGAAAAGGGCCGCTATTCCGCTCTTTACAAGCGTTGTTAAATTGTTCAATTTTTTCAACATCTATATTTAGTTCATTGCTCTCCAAAAACTGCAATTGAATTCTATTATCGATCTGATTTAATTTATATTTTCGATTAAATAACTTCGCGATTGTCAATATGTTATACAACAAATGCCCAGCTTCTAAAATTAATAGTGTCTTTTTTATATTTTTATAGTTGTTAGGGTATTTATCGATAAATTCTATAATGATATCTCCTTTATTTGCTTTAAATTGAGGATTATGAAAACATTCATACTTCTCTTCACAATCATCCTTCATAACAAATTGTCCATTCCCAATTGAAATAAACAGCTGTAGAGGGTATATGCTTCTAGGAGAAGGATAGCCTTTGTGTAATTTATAGGTTGTATTCATTTCTACTCTTACGAAATCATTCATACGTAGCATTGCTTTTAAGAATTGATCGATTTCTTCTTCACTCCATTGTTTATTACGATGATACTCATCTGTTCTAGAAATAATATTTTGCTCTATCCTTTTATCCTCTAATCCACAGTAATGAGCCATCTCACTAAGATAGTCCTTAGCCGTATAATTCACTATATCCCTCCTAGTTAGGCCAACGGATGTATGTTACTATTTTCCATTCGCTTATTAGTTTTTTCTTGATTCACTAATCTAACTAGATTAGTTGTAAAATCTAATGGAGTAGCCCCTATAATTATTGCTTTCGTACAATAAAGCGATAGTGATTCCAAAAAATGATTAGTCTGGTTGACGATTAATACATCCTTATATGCGCCTTTCGTTTGGTCAATCACATATTGGAGCTCTTTTTCAATATTCACACTTTGAAAATTACTCTCAGACACTTTACTATAATCAAAAATTTTACATCCTTTTATCTTTGCTTCGATAAGCGGTTTAGACCGATAAGATAAAAAATAATAAATGTGATCAAGTACGTCATTAATTTTATTTGTATGTTCTATTCTATTAATATTATTTATTATTTTCTGTTTTGAGCTGTTTACGAGCTTATAGTAGGAGTTATATACCTCGTAAAACGCTGAATCTATAGCATATTTTATATTCAAATGACACCCTAAACCAGTTATCGAATAAATCGTATTTTTTGTATTGTTACTTCGCAAAAGGCACCATATGACAGGAAGATTAGTTTTATTACGTAAGTAATAAAATTCAAGATCATAACCTAATTCATCAAAGAATATTTTTCTTCCTTTGATATTAGTATCGTCTTTATCAAAGTGAATTAATTGAATGGATTCGTTTTCATTAAACCAAGCATTCATAAAAGTATCTCTTTCTATTATTTCGAGAATTGAAAATAAAGAAGCTTCCGCTATGCTATTCCCTACTGAACATCCATTAGAGCTTTCATATATGTAGCGGTTTTTTATATCTGTAAGTAAATATTGACACACCTGTTCTGGAACAAAATATTCATTATTAGAAATTAACGATTTAGCTTTTACCCAATTGATTTTAAGATCGTCATTATATAATTGCAGGGTTGTATTATTTTCATCTATATTACGGTCATAGACTCCTAAAAGTCTTGGATTAATGGCTCTTTCTTTCATGTTATGGTAACTATTTTCTACTGTATTTGGAAGTTTCTCAGCAGCCGCACTTCTTTCCAAGTACTCTGCAATGGCTTTAAAAGTAGCGCTTTTCTTATTGAAATCGTAACCAAATCCTTGAATAGAATAGTTTTTCGAGTTTGCTACAGAGACAAAACCGTTATGATCATCTATTACACATCCACCATTATAAAAAACGAGCAAATGTTTTAAATCCTTTACTGTTATTGGGCATTCTAATCTTTTCTCATGTATTGATGATTTTAAGTTATCGCTAACATTGTTATTTTTATAATGAAACGTAACAGCAGTATGAGTTAAACTAATACCAACTAACTTGTGCATATTTTGTAAGAAAAAATAGATATGTTTAGTAGCTTCAATGGTTGATTGCAGGTTTTTGGTTAAAACTGAACCTTGTAATGATGAATCCTTATTCCTTGAATACAAATTTTCCAACATTATCTCGACTACATGATCTCCCTCTAATATAACTAATGAAGTTCCTCTAAAATTTGCGTAAGTTATATTATCTTTTGTGTGCATTTTGAACTCGTCATCTAACTCTGTAACGATATTAATAAATGCTTTCTTGTAGTTTCGTACTGAGAATTTTGTTACCATTTACTGTCAACTCTTTTCCTGAAAATTGATTATTCATAAGTAACGTTAAAAATAAAGAGTTTTCATTACATACTTTATTTTTTGTATATGAAACTGACAAGCTATCACTTTTAATAACTTTTATACCTTGATCGTAAGATATGGCTACAGTTTTGGAAAAATAAATATTTAAGAACTTATGGAAAAATGAATCTTTATTAATTTCATACTCTCTATCATTACCTATTATCTGAAGCCATGAATGGTCTTCTTCATCTTGCATTAATAAAATGATAAGGTTTCTAATCGTATCTTCCTTATCGAAACCTAAAGCTGTTATTTGAACTTTACTTGTGTAACAATAAAGAACACAGTAAACAAGAGGGAAGAAAGTTTCGTAGTCGAAATTGATCTCAAAATTTGATAATATTCTATCCACAAGAATACTATTAGAGAAGTTATTTTCATTTATTGGACTAGTTATAAGAAAAGTTTGTTCATTTGTATACATCGTTAAATCAATTTTAAGTATCGCATTATCTAAATCAACTGTTTTATTTTGAAACTGCTCTAAAAATACATAAGCTGCATACTTGTTGATTATAGTGTTATTTGTAGTTATGTTTGCAACTCTGTTTAATTGATCAGTTGTAATATACATATTTTCTTTACTAAGATATACATGTACATCTTTTGTATGGCCTTCTTCTCGATGAAAGCGTAAACTATGTCCAAACTCCATTTCCTCTATATAAGATCTATCACTTATTTGCTCCTGGATAATTTTTAAAAACTCTAAAGGACCGAAAATTCTTAATATCCCCTTTACAGAAATCGTTTCATCTACATACTTTTCAACCGATATAATATTATGTTTGCGTAATAAATAGAATAGCTTGTATTCAAATGACGTTTTATCTTTTAAAAGCGGTGTAATGTTTTCATCATTTTTCAATTGTTTTAATAACTGATATGTAAGCTCCTTTTGCTTTTTTGAAATATTTAATTTTAAGTTTTTATCTTTTGTTGTCAGAATAAAGTCTGATTGTGTATCAACAATGTGCAACGTTGGTTCTATGTATATTATCATTTAACTAACCTCCATCGACTTACTATCATATCTAAAAGAACTTATAAGGAAATTCATATAAAATTTATCAATTGGTTTAATATTTAGGAGAACTAGTTTTTCATATAGCACATTTAATATCCATTTATTTGTGCATAATACGTTATCATGCAGAACTGCTTTCTTTAAGGTTGGATTTTCAAAAATCTTTGTATGTCTATTTGAATTGTTGTTTATTCCTGCTTGAAACTGATCTAATGAATGTGGAGAGTAAAAGTTGATCATTCCATCCTCAACATATGATGAAATTTGTCGATAAATTTTAAATAAACCATTTACTAAAGGTGTGTTCTCTTTCATATCATTACTTGTCAAATAAGTAATGTCTTCCATAACCCTCTTTTTGAAAATTGCTTGGATGTGTTCTCTATCACCTTTGTTGAGAGTGTTTAAGAATCCTATATAATGTGATAGGTGCGAAGTAAAACCATTTGAATATAATAAATCACTTTCACTAATCACTTTATCTGGTAAACTTTTTATGAATGGCATAATATCTTTCACAATTGTTAATACATCATTAACGTTCCAATAATTATCTATATATATTGAATCAAAGACTTGGTGAATAGTTATATACAAATGTAATTGTTCGTAATTTTGAAAATTGTAATAACCAAAGATTTGTTTTAAATAAATCTTATTTTGTATAATCTCATCAAGCGCATCAGAGTCATTTGTAACCTTAGCAACCATTAAATATTTCCTTTTGAAGCTTTCTACATCGTATGTTGACGTGGGTTTATTCTGAATGATTGTTGACAACTCATAATAATATTGATGGACTTTTTCATTATTAAAAAACCCTACCAATTTCAAGTTGTATCCATTTTTCCAGCTTTTAAGCAATGTAGACTTTTTTTCTGTTAATATAATTTGTTTTAATTTTTCATAAACTTGATGGTCACTGTCATCCTCATTAACATAACATGTAATCTCATAAAAGTTCATAATACCCTCCCTTCATATCTAGGACGTATTTCAAATTGTAAAGAGTATAGCTAGCCAATTCATATGCTTTATTTTCAATCTCACGGTTTATGCCTATAAAACGATTCATAGACATGTGAACAATGCTTTTTAAAATATAAAATTGTCTTTCTTCATTGAATGTTTGTTTTACTTGATTACAGTATTTTCTTGCTAGTTTTCTTTTTTTATATAATAATTCATCTTGACGATCATATGAAAAGAGCATCTTAGTTGCAATATTGATATAATGCTGCCTATCAGTATTAAAGCCTTTTAACACTTCTTTGTTCTTTTTATTACGTAATTCATTCAAAAACAGTAAAGCTTCATGATACGTTTTAAACAAATCCATCACTGTGTATAGACAAATCATAACTCCTTGTTCTAATTTACTATGTTGTTTGAAATGCGTAGAATGGGAATATAGAAATTTTGTATCATAACAAAATAACTCATGAGCTATGTTACAAAGTTCTTGACCACCATATCTCGAATACTCAGGGAAAAAGTTCTCCTTCGAATATTTCTTTATCTTTTTGTTGTTAAATAATGATTGTAAAAACGTAGTGAATCTATATTGGCTTTCTTTGTGATGATGTTGAAATCTTAAACGAATATGTTTACTAGTATCACTATAGCTAACGACAAAGTATTTGCGGATACCTTCCTTCTCAAGCCATTCAATACATTTACGTATTAACTTTATCCGATCCTCTTTTCTGTAATAAATGTGGTAATAAGCCCAACTAAAATCTACTACACCATTTAACCCAATATCATTTTCAACAGGGGTTATTAAATAATCATTAACGTTGTTTTTTGGCGGTACAGTAATAATGAAATCCACATTTTTACTAGAAGTGTTTTCTTCATTCAATTCAGGTGCTTCAATTAGAGTAACTAGTCCTTGTGATTGAGGGCTTTTCATTTCTCTCAAGATTAGATCCATGCCTAATTGTGTAAATACATGGATTGGTAATGTCATATCACCTTTTAACATGTTAACAATTGGATCAATCTGATATTTTTCGAAGTATTTTGTTAAATATTCTCTTTTACTTATTCCAGAATTTTTTATTTCCTTATACATTGCATCTTTTCTTATATTCCAACGTTTAAGGGAAAGAATAAATTGATTATTATACTCAATTCTAGGGATATAATTGAGTTTATTTGCAATCCCCAAATGAAAATCACAAGGCGTATTTGAAATATATTTCCCAAATTGATGCAAAAAAAGAAGTGCAACATCTTCGTTAAAATTACTATAAAATAACATATGTGAGAATACCGGTAAAATCTTTTTCCCAATAGATTTGCTTTTAATATATAAACCACCTTGATCAAGCCCAACAACAAGATCAGTTAATGGGATATGAACAGCTTCTTTTGTCGAAGTATGCGTGTTTATAGATATTCTAAAATTATTATGCTGATATGTGATGCCTAAATCACTATAGTTATTAGGAACTACATTAACTTCTGCACTAATATAGTCATCAGTATTATAAAAAAGTGGTTTTCTGTGTCTATTTTTATATAAATTAAATCTTCCACTAAATGATTTCGATGTATTGCCAAACGAGTTTTCACTCAAAACAACTTTTTCATATCCACTTTCTTTGATTACATTTACTTTAACATCATAACCATCTTGGATATGATTACTTCCCTTATATTGAATTAAATCATTTATATACAAAATATCATCGTCTGTGAATGTAATTTTATCTTCTCCACTTATTAATGCATTTTGTATAACATTCAGAAGAAATTCATTATATTTATCTTCAATTTCATGTGTTCCTAGCAATAATGATTGAATGAAATCTGGTGAACCAATACCCGTATCTTCATCGATTAAATCTAATAAACCAATTTCATTATAGAGTCCATACTCATCTAAAAATTCAATTACATATCGATCCCACACTTTCTGAATCGTAGTAAACGCATTAAATGAGGATAAAAAGTTTGTATGTAAAATAAACTCCTCAATCACACTTTTTTCTACATATTGATCTGGGTTAAATGAAATTAAGTCAACGATTATATATCTCTCACTCTTACATATTTTTTTCATTTTACGAGTTAATTCACGATATATTTCTATTCCATCCCCTATTTCTTTACCCTTATATATATCTAAAAGATTTTGCAAACCTTTGATTTCTGTATACAGCTCTGTATCTATCAAATCTTGTTCACAAAGTAAATTGTTTAAACCATATTTATTTTCTCGATTGTCAATACTTGATTCTGGCCGCAAATGACTTACAAGCATATTTATCTTCAATAGATGTTTAATAGCATCTAGTATTCTTTCTTCCTTTGAATAGTCACCATCACTTAGTAATGAAATGATTTCAGAAATCGTTTTGGGTGCTTCAAGCGATGACATTAAAAAATCGATAAAATTGCTTTTTTTTAGATTTAATCTCGTTCGATTGTTATTTATCGCGCTGTCTAGATAAAACGCATCGCTAATTTCCCTAAGGGAACTATTCTTATATAACATCAAGTGAGATGATGCAGTTTGTGCCTGCTCGATTTCTTTTGATAGGCTGTTCAACCATTCCATTGACACTCTTACATCCTTATAAGTAACAGACGGTTCCTGGTTATTAGATAAAAAATCCTTTTCTCCTATGCTGGCAAATAATCCATAGGGCATTGGCCTTGATGACATTCGCAGCATATACTTCACTACAGATATGACTACATCTTTCTCAAGCTTTTTTCCATTTTTTACTTCGATTAATTGTTCATATAGATTATTGCTTGCTACAAGTATCCTTTCCATAAAACCGTCATCTGTATTAATGATTGACAAAATATAACCTTCAAGATTATTCGTTTGAAAAACCTTATGTATATACTCTCGGTTTAAAACAGGAGTTCTTACAATGTAATTATTATGAATCGTCATATTAAACACTCTTTCATTAATTAATAATTATTAGAGAATGAACAATAGTGTGTGTATCTATACATTATCAATTTGATATTTCGGATAATTATAAATAATATTCAATCAAAAATTAATGCTCAGCTAACAGTATTAACTGA
Source organism: Cytobacillus sp. Hm23 (assembly GCF_051842895.1). Lineage (NCBI taxonomy): Bacteria > Bacillati > Bacillota > Bacilli > Caryophanales > Bacillaceae > Cytobacillus > Cytobacillus sp. Hm23. Next base: position 124,706 of record NZ_JBPXRQ010000001.1, on the reverse strand, counting down.
GCATTTGTTAATTATTTTGTTTGTACTACAGAACACGAGTTATGACCATTGGAAGCTCCCATGGCTTCTAACACCGTAGATGAAGATACTTCATAAACTTCAAGTTCTACATTGAAATCTTCATCTTGAAGATTTAATTTTTTTTCTTCTAGCATACTATCCCTCCTTCACATAACAAATAGATAGTTTTTAACATCCTATTTGTTCAAATTATTTTACGGAACTAAAATTAATAATTGATAAATATCCATAATAATCCAGTTTGTGAACAGTGGGATTTATTTCGGTTTCCCAACACAACTGATGAACATACAGTATTAACTGAGCATTTTTTTAACTATTTTGTCACTACTACAGAACACGAGTTATGACCATTGGAAGCTCCCATCGCTTCTAACACCGTAGATGAAGATACTTCATAAACTTCAAGTTCTACATTAAAATCTTCATTTTGAAGATTTAATTTTTTTTCTTCTGTCATACTATCCCTCCTTCATTTAGACATTAGATAGATCTGAAAATTCTATCTATTCTGATTATAACATGTGAATAAGTTAGTAATATTGGGAAAGTTACGATAGTATACGTCTACTAAATGAGCATATTTCTCTTCAGTTTCCCAACAATACTTATAAATTATTTGTGCTAGACAACTTCAATACTGAGGGTTGAGTAGAAAGACTAATTTACCTCCCCCTAAATCTAGATGAATAAAATAATTTAATAGGTAAATATTTAAAATATTTATAATTTATAGTAAAATAGAGAAAAAAATTAATCTTGAAATTTTTTTCTTTTCTTAGGGAGGTTAAAATATTTGCAGATAGGTTCAGCTATTAAAATTCATCGTATTAAAAAAAATATGACTCAAGAGGAATTAGCTTATGGGATTATATCAGTCTCCTATCTATCAAAAATAGAAAATTTACAAACTACTGCAAGTGAAAATGTAATTAAACTTCTATGTGGAAAATTAGGAATTTCAACTACTATTCGTAAAAATAATAAACACTACGAGCTTTGTTATGACTGGTTTTCACAATTACAAACACCTTCAGTAAACAACTATGATTTAAATATCGATGATATTTTACATGTACTTAATGATACTGAAGATGGTGAATTAAGCCTTCTTATAGAAATCCACTTTATTCAATACTATTTACACAAAGGGGATTTAAAGGCTGCTCTTCATAAGATTGAACAAATAAAAGGTATGACTACGGCTTTATCTAACATACATCATTACTATTGGAACAAGTTTAGCGGTAATTATCATTGGACAATGAAAAGCTACAATGAAGCACTTACGTATTACATAATCGCATACGGTAATGTTCATAAGCTAGATTCAAATACCTTTGAAATAGCAGACATCAATTATCTATTAGGAATTACTTATAGTAAGCTTTTAAATACATCAGCTACGATTGAACATATTCAAAAAGCAATAGTTTTATTTAAAGATAATTACGAGCTATATCGCTGTACTCAATGTCATATATCATTAGGTGTAGCATATAGAAAATCACATCAATATGAGAAGGCAGAGACACATTATAAAACAGCTCTTAACCTAGCTAACAAGCTAAATAACAAAGAACTTAATCAATTAATTCACCTGAATCTAGTATTTTTTTATAGTCGTCAAAATAATTTCGCAGAAGCAGAAGAACATGGTAAATTAAGCTTGGAACTTGGCTCTGAAGTGACAGAACAAGATTTATATATGTCTGTTCATTTTATTGAAAACTATTTTGAAAGGGGTGATATGAACAATGCTGAACGGTGGATAAATACAGGGGAAAAATTACTTTCAACCATTGACAATGAAAAGGTCATGAAATATAAAATTATGTTAAAAATATACCAACATAAAATGAAAAGTGAAGAAGCAGCTATCGATTTGTTAATGCATGATTTACTTCCTTATTTACAAAAAGAGAGTTTATATGCTGATTTAGCGAAATATTCCACTCAGCTAAGTGAGTACTATGAGAGTAAAAAACAATATAAGAAAGCACTAAAATTTCAAAAGGTATCATCAAATTGCCTAAAAAAATTAGTTTACAACTAGATTTCAAATTATGGTTAACTTCTTATATTTAATTTACATAAGAATACCTATAATTCCTCATTGAAAAGCCGAAAAACTCCCAAGATAAACATATATATATTATTTTAATAAAATTCAAAAACGAGAGGATTTGTTAATATGAAGAAAATCGTATTATTGATTGCAATGCTTAGTATCATATCAATATCTTCCAATACATTAAGCATTGATCATACTTATGAATATAAACATAATAATAGCGAAAGAGGCCTGTCGCTAAATGAGTGGGAGCCAGGTCCTTTTTCTCCAAAAGTATAAATTCGTCCTAGCACTTCTCTGTACCTAGTTTACAATAATACCGTATGCTTGCGGTTGTCACAATATAAATAGCTATCAGAAAAAACGGATATTGACAATCCGTTTTTTCTATTTTAGTCAGGTATGTGAAAACCTCTCATACTTCTGGGGCTGAAACGACTTCTAGAACACAAATATAAAACAACGATTAAAACATAATTCTCTTGATGTTAAGTAATCAATGCCCCGCTGTTTAAATTGAAGCTTTCATTTATTAGTAAGTAATGTTTTTAATCAAATAAGACTCCATATCATCAAGATCTCTTACCACAGTGATTATCAGCTAAAGCTATAAATAAGCCATTGCTAATTAATAGTTAATGATAAAAAAAATTATGTGGTTCTTTGTATATGCGGCTAATTACCGATTGCTATCATCAGGGAATAACAAAAAAATACTATAGCGTCTAAAACTTCAAGAAATTCTTTCATTTATTTCTTTCAACCATTTTATCTTCCCTTCTAAAGGAGTAGGACTTGCATGATAATAAAAAGGTCTATTCGTATGTTCTATCCCAACAATTTTCTCTAGAGGTAGTGAGGCATACGCTTTCTCTGCTAGATTTTTCACTATTGGATTAGTGCCCCACGCCAATATGATAGGTCCCTTACTTCTCGTCAATACATCTTTTAGCTCTTCTTTACGCTCACTTGAAAAAATGCTGTGGGATTCAAAGCCTTTACTAGTCGCTTCGTTTACCATTTGTTTAAACTTAGTTAAATTACCTGCCCTAATATCTGAAAGATTAATTATAAGAACGTTATTCCATTGTTTTAATAGCATGCAACGCATAATTTGATATTGGGTATTGTCAGTTTTAGCGGGAGTGAAGTTTTTAGGAATATCTCCCTTTTTGTAATGAGGGATTTGATATGTTGAGTACTTGGGTGAGCATAAACCTGGGTTTACTAGGACAAACACTGCGTCATACTTGGAATGACATTTGTTTTTCTTGTGGTAGATTTCCGCATAATTTCTACATTCAAACACTTGATTTTCTATTTCTATATTATAAAAGCTACCTTTTACACTATACAAGCTCTTTAAATGTTCTGCTTTTACAAATTCCATATACATACTCCCCTCCAAAATTATTGTTGTTAGAGTTGTTTATATAGAAGTTTATTCCTTAGTAGTATTTGCTATACCTCCTCTTTATCACTCTTACTTAGTTATCATTCTCATTTCTTTATTCTTGTAGTTGACAAACTAGACTATAGTAATCCTATGGCCTTTTAATATTGTAACCTCATAGGTTTAATCATTTTAGGTGCACAGTATTTTGTCGTGTTAAAAATTGAGTATGTTAGCCTGTTATTGCATTCACCAATTACCAAATTCTAATAGACGGTTCAACCGTTCAACGATAACTAACAATATAAAACCATTTTTTATAGAACTAAATTTATAACAATAGCAACAATGTTTCCGAAAAGAGTCTTTGGTTCATTTCTAGGTTTAATAAGTCTTAAATATAAACTATCTATTCTATATTTCGTGCTAAGGGATGAAAACTAACATCATCACTCTTTGCCTTCTTGGATGATTTGAACAAAAAATAAATGACATGAACGTTTTAATACGAAGTTCATGTATTTATCCCATAGTTGTTGGAGATGATAGAAACATCCAATATGTTTAGGGGTGTTTCTCATGCATAATCTATTTGATAAAATATGTGAGGTAAAATTAATTAAAAAGAGAACTGGAGAAAGACACGACGAACTAGAAATACAATATGCTAACATTTCTGAACCTGAATACTGTAGATATTATTTAATATTAATTGAAGATAAAAAAAACGATGAGGCTAATGATAGATTTTTCGTTAATAATATTTGTGTATATAACTTCAAAACTAAATGCTATGAAAGTATTCAAGGGTTATATGCCCATTCATTAATGGAGCAAATTATGTACATCATATTATTCAAGTTAAAATATACAGAACAACCTATGCTCTCTAAAATATTAAAAAGAATAATTTGAATTACCATCCTTGACAAAAGAACTAATAAATTTGCTACATATATGAGAAATATAAATGGCTTTAAAATTAAAAACTACTTATCTCGTAACCAATATTGGGTGTAAATAGATTGATAATGCAGCTAAAATATAGGAATCCCTTTCTTCATTAATAACAATTTCCTCTGCTATAAAATTTGAATTAACCCATTAACCACTGCTTAAATCTTCGTTATATAATAATTCGCTAATTTTCACTAAATTATTCTCGAAAATCCATTTTTTTGATATAATACAAAACATTATATTACAATATTCTACATAGGAGGGAAATTTTGAAACAATTGTCGCGCAATTCGCTTTATATTGTCATTATATTCTTATTTATGTGTCTAATTATATTAATTCTTAGACAGTATTATTTATCACTAGAAGGAAGTGGCATTCATTTAAACTACCCTATTGGATGGGACGCATATAAAGAAAGTGTAAAGGGTTTTATATCCAGCGTAAAAGAAAACAAAGGTTTAGGACTATCTTATACAGGGCTTGAAGTAATGGATGAAGTGAAAAGGTATATGGGAAGAAGTCTTAAACTCATTATTCCTGCATTTTTATTTGGGTTTATCGGTGGATCATTAATTGGTTTAATTATTTATTACTTTAGAAATAAAAAGTTATTCAACTACATAAAATCATTTTTGGATGTACTATTTACGATACCCGATTTCTTTCTACTTCTTTGTTTGCAGCTTATAATAATAAAGTTTCCAGTATATGGACTTCCGCGGGTTGATCTATATGGACATGAAGAAGTTAGTAATATTCTCATCCCTACGATCATTTTATCCATTTATCCAGCAATCTACATGGTGAGAGTGATGTTTAACAATCTTATGCTTGAGGATAGTAAACTCTATATGGTTTATTTATCAGCAAAAGGATTGTCAAATTTCAGGAAAATTTTCATTCATGGATTATGGAATTCTTGGAATAGTATATTAAGTGCTGCTCCAAAAATGATGATTTATATTTTAACAAGCTTACCAATTATTGAGCTTTTTACAGACTATAAAGGGGCAGGATATAGATTTCTAATTGCTGCAGATGCTTGGACTAAGGCTTATGAAATTAATACACAGATTGGTTTACTTTTAGCTTTTATGCTGACTATCTTCTTGACTATCATCATAACGAAAACACTACAATTTTTCTTAACCCCGATATTTAATGATGGAAATCAAGTCAGTTCAACTACAGTTCCAAATACAACTAGGGTATTAAGAAGAACCAATTCTTTTATGATAAAAAAAATGAAAGTGAATTGGCAATTAACTATCGGATCATTAACGATTTGTTCATTGCTTCTGTTTAGTATTTTAGCTAGTATTCTACCATTATATGATATTACACGAGTTAAGCATATATGGATCGATGATAAGTTATATATGCCGCCAGTACCTCCAATGGATGAATACCCATTTGGAACGGATGAATATGGAAGAAGCATAATAAATCTTATCATAGTTGGCGCAAAAAATACGCTGACATTGATCGTTGGCATTGTGTTACTAAGATACGTTTTAGCGTTTATCATTAGTTTTATTATTAGGAATACAAATAATGCATTTCGAAGGATCATATCATTTTGGAATGGTTTACTAAGCTATGTTCCAACAATAATTTTTGTTTTACTTATTGCAACGATTCCACGCCTTGTTTTGAGTGAATGGAGAACGTTTTGGATGATTATACTCATTGCAATTGTCGAACTAGGGGCTGTTGTACATCTTATATCTAATGAACTAGACAAGCTCTCGAATTCTGAGTACGTCAAATCAGGTGTTGCTGTAGGGAATTCGGCTCTAAAAAATTACCGTTATTATTATTTGCCTCATCTATATCCAAAAATAATGGTTAATTTTACATCTGATCTCGCAAAAACGACTACCTTACTAGCGCAGCTAACTATTATTAGCGTTTTTATAGCTCATGAGAAAGTTCAACTTTTTACTGGAGAATGGGTGTGGGTAAGCACTTCACAATCATGGATGGCATTATTGCAAAATAGTGCTGTAGATGTTAGGATTCACCCTTGGATTCCATTTTGGACGTGTTTAGCTATCACGTTGCTCATTCTTAATTTTATGGCTATTGAAAAAGGGCTACAAAAGTTTTTTGGCAAAAAGTAAGTAATTGTAGACATCATAAAGAAAAATTTAATTTAAGCCTCTCTACGCCTATAAATTGAAGAAACATGTGTAGAGAGGAATTCTATCATTATCTTGCTCGTGGGTCTATGAATATATTTAATGAATTCCTTTTTAGAGTCGATAAATATCCAGTTATTCTAATTAATGGTATTTTAAATCCGATGGCATACATCTATCAATAGAGCAAATCATGAACATCGTATTATTCAAGTTAAAATATACAGAACATCCTACGCCTTCTAGAAGATTAAAATGAGTAAATGAACTATAAAAATTTCAAAAAGCTACTATATGTGTGAGATAGCTGCCTTTAAAATTAAGAACTTAACCTTTTGTAACTTATACAGATCATTAATTGAATTTAAGAAACCCCTACTTAATGGAAGTTAATTCTAGAAAAGTATGCTTTGCTATATTACTAGAGACTCCCTCTGCTACGCTGTTTACTGTAAACTCTGTTATATAACTTCTTATAAAAATTTACAAAATTTTTCTAAATTATTCTCAAAAATCCATTTTTTTGGTATAATACATACATTATATTGCAATATTCTACAAATTCTACAGAGGAGGTAAATTTTGAAGCAGTTAGCGCAAAGTACAGTTTATATTGTCTTAATATTCTTAATTATGAGTCTTATCATTTTAATACCGAGGGAATCGTATAATGCGGATTTGAATGATGGAAATGGGGTTCAATTACATTACATTACTGGATTTGAAGCATATAAAAATCAAATAACTAATTTTATTACGAGTATTAAAGAAAACAAAGGTTTTGGACTATCTTATACGGGGGCCGAAGTAAGCGAAGAAATAAAGAGATATATGGGAAGAAGTATTAAACTGATTGCTCCTGCATTCTTAATGGGATTTGTCGGTGGATCATTAATTGGCTTAATTATATACTATTTTAGAAATAAGAGATTTTTTAAATACATAAAATCCTTTTTAGATTTATTGTTTACAATACCGGATTTCTTTTTACTTCTATGTTTACAACTCGTATTAATTAAGTTTCCTGTATATGGACTTCCAAGAATTGATCTTTATGGTCATGAACAAGCTAGTAATATACTCATCCCCACCATTATTTTATCCATATATCCAGCAATCTACATGGTGAGAGTGATGTATAATAATCTGACGCTTGAGGATAGTAAACTGTATATGGTCTATTTATCAGCAAAAGGTATGTCAAAGTTTCGGAAGATTTTCATTCACGGATTATGGAATTCATGGAACAGTATATTGAGCGCTGCTCCAAAAATGATGATTTACATTTTAACAAGCTTACCAGTTATTGAGCTTTTCACAGATTATAAGGGAGCCGCGTACCGATTTATCGTAGCGACAAGATATTGGGAATATCAAACACAAATTGCTTTTCTTATCACCTTTATGTTGATCATTTTCTTTACAATACTCATCACGAGGTTATTACAGACTTTCTTAACCCCGACATTTAACGTCGATGATCAGCTTAGCTTTGCTACTGTTAACAATTCAAATAATCTTTTTAGAAAAAGCATAACTTTTTTGAAAGCAAAGATAAAAGAAAATTGGCAATTAACGATCGGATTATTATCGATAAGTTTATTACTTATGATAAGCATTATAACTAGTATTCTACCGATATTTGACATGACCCGTGTTCAGCATTTATACATCAATGAAAAGTTATTCATGCCACCTGTTGCTCCTATGGATGAGTATCCACTTGGAACTGACGAATTTGGTAGAGATCTAATTGAATTATTCATTGTTGGAGCAAAGAACACACTGACTTTAATCGTTGGCATTGTTTTGTTAAGATACGTTTTAGCCATAATCATTAGCTTTGCTGTTAGAAATTCAAACAGTATATTTAGAAGAATCATCACATTTTGGAATGATTTATTGAGCTATGTCCCAACTATAATTTTTGTTTTAATCATTTCGGCAATTCCACAGCTCGTACTTAGTGAATGGAGACCGTTTTGGATGATTTTACTCATAGCACTTGTTGAGTTAGGTGCTGTTGTACATCTAATGTCAAATGAGTTAGACAAGCTTTCGAGTTCTGAGTACGTCAAATCAGGTGTAGCTGTAGGGAATTCGGCACTAAAGAATTATCGTTTCTATTATTTACCTCATCTGTACCCTAAAATTATCGTTAATTTTACGTCTGATCTCGCTAAGACGACAACTTTACTTGCTCAACTAGCGATCATTCAAGTTTTTATTGCTCAAGAAAAAATACTAAGGCCATTTGGTCAATGGGATTGGATTAGCACATCAAAATCATGGATGGCATTGTTACAAAATAGTGCTGTAGATATAAGAGTTCACCCTTGGATTCCCTTTTGGACGTGTTTAATCATTACATTACTTATCATTAATTTTATGGTTATTGAAAGAGGATTACAAAAGTATTTACGTAAAAAGAAAGTAACTATGTAAATCATAAAAAATAATGTATCTTAAGCCTCTCTGCACTTATAAGTCGAAAAAACTTGTGTAGAGAGGCTTTCTTTCATTACCTTTGCTCGTGTGTCTATATATATTTGTGGAATGGCCTAATCTAGTATGTTTTCATGCGGGATAACACTATACACCTATTCATATTCATGGAAATTTGTATCCTTTGGCATAATGTTACGAATTGTTATAGTCTCATCTTTGTTTAAAGCAGAGACAACAAATTCTGTTCCCCAATGTTCTGAATTATAGGTTCTGTTTCCATCTTTGTAAAAAAATAAAGAAAACCATTTTATCTTTCCTTTGTTATCTAGGTGATTTGTTGTTAGTAGGCTAACTAATTTTGGAGATAAGACTGTTTTAATAACGGTCATATCATTCAAGACATCTATAGTATAATCCTCATTTATTCGCATTAATTCGTCGATAATTTTTTGTTCCTCATTCCAACAATGGATTTCAATTGAATTTGAGTGTTTTAAAAAGTGCTTAATTAATGGAATCCAATAATCATAATTTACAGGTACTCCTATCCATGAATCTTCTTTTACATAAGTTGATACTGAAAAATACATTTTATTACTCATATCCCCCACCCTTCTAACCTTACGATAATTTTTTAATATGTATGAAATGCTTTGTATATTATCTAACTACTATAAGTTATTGATCTTCTATTTCCTAATACAAATATTATTACATGTAAAAAGAAATCTTTGTAGTAAACCTATATATACCACTATAGTGATCATTAGGATGATTTGTCTCTTTAGCATTGTGTAATTTGTTTGGTAAACGTACGGTATAATATTTTTGTTATGTAGCTTATCCTCGTCATTATATAGTTAGCTCATTCTACTTGATTAAATAGGTGTATCCGATCCATGTGTAATATAAATTTGAGATTGGAGAAGGAATGACTAGTCTATAAAATATCGGCTTAAAATTGAATAGAGATTTTAACATGCCATATAAATTAGTAGATCACTGTAAAAAATATTTCATATCCTTTTAATAACGACTAAATGAAGAGGTGCTTTTATTTTGGCTACATTTGTTATTGATGCAAAATCCCATTCAGTAATAGCTACAATACCTGAAGGGAATTTCCCGCCTGCTACCTTTACAGCAACCCCCTTCTCAGGAAAAATTGCCTATGTTATTAACAGTAACAGTATGAATGATCCTGTTATTTCAGTTATTGATGTAAAAACTCATTCAGTAATTGCAACTATACCTGTCGGAGATAACACTATAGCTGTCGCTATTACACCAGATGGAAAAACCTCTTATGTTGCCAATGCAATCGGAAATTCTATCACTGTCATTGATATCAAAACACATAATGTGGTTGCAACAATTTCTACCGAGCCAACTTTACCATTTGATATTGCTTTTTCTCCCGACGGAAAACTTGCTTATATAGCTGGAGGCGTGGGGACGACAAATGGCACCATTACTGCTATTGATGTGAAAACTCATTCAGTAATAGCGATACTTGATTTATCTGGAACATCACCACTTTTTGTTACTTTTACACCGGATGGTAAACTAGCATACGTATTTGCTGTTCAGAGTAGTCAATAACTATGTCAAATCGCATGTTAAGTTAATTCGTTATTAAAAACAGATCGAATAAAGCTTTTATTCTAGCAAGTCTCGACAAATGCTCTTTAGTTAAATTGATCATTTATTAAAGAATGATTAAGTTGACTTAGCACATAAATACAAGCACCACAGTTTAAAGTGCATAACATATCGTATAACCATTAATCATCACTCCACCCCCTCCTAACTTTCTTTTGAAAATGACCTAGGAGGGGATACATATTGGTTAACATTGATTTTCTTATAATATGGTCCGTTGAAAAAAAGTGACTGTTTCATATTCTTTGTTATCGTTAAGATGTCTTGTCTAAAAAAAACTAAGTTGACTAATAATAGCCTGTGTTTGTATTAAGTGAACTTTTTGGTGCGATGATATAGTACATAAATTCCATGGTACTGACATGTGAATTATTCTTACACACATGGCAATTATATTGAGGCGCAACATAGCTGTTGAAATAACCGAAGGTAGCATAATAGTTTCCTAAAGATGTTGAAAATAAAAAATTGACCATGTGTAAAAAAGCTTATTAATTAGAAGAATTTTGATAACATATTGAACATACTACATATTATTGAGGAATGAGTAGAATAACAAGCTAATGTTTAGTAAAATTTACTAAACGAGAATAATTTTAGAGGTGGCTTCAGATGCCTAAAATTGATAATTTACTAGCAATATTATGGATGCTAAGCACTGGTAAAAAAATAACTGCAAACGAAATCTCAGAAAAATTAGAGATCAATATAAGGACTGTGTATCGATATATTGATACACTTTCTACAAGTGGTGTACCTATAATTTCTGACTCCGGCCATAACGGTGGATATACTTTAATGACTCATTTTATCAAAGCTCCTCTTTTTTTTGATAATGAGGAACAAACATCCTTATATCACGCTGCTGTTTTTGCAAAAGAAGCGGGATACTACGGAGGAGAAGCACTATCTAGGGCAATTTCAAAACTAAGTAAATATTCCAATCAAGAACAAGAAAGAAAAATAAGCCAACGCAAAGCTAGTCTTGAAGTTATAAATCAAAAAAGCTCCTTCTCTGCGGCCCCTCTCCTAAAAGAACTAGAGCAGGCAGTTGCCGATAGATACGCTGTTAATATACAATACCATAAAAGTAGCGACGAGCAATCGAAGTTTAGGTTAATTGAACCATACACAATTATTTATTGGAAAACTAACTGGTATGTGATTGGATTTTGTCATCTTAGAAATGATATACGTAGTTTTAAAGTTGAGCGTATTGATACCATCATACAAACCGAATATCATTTTAACAAGCCAATAGATTTTTCAGCACGTGAATTTTTTTTAAAAAATATTCTTCCGACTATGGATGATAAGGATGAGATTATTTCTCTAGTTATTAACGGAAATAAAAACACCTTGAATGTATTATGCCAACATTGGTTTTTAGAAAATTATTTACATGAACGGACTCCTAATCAAGCGGTATTCCTACTTGAGAAAGAAATACTAAATACATATGTACCTCACATGATTTTGCCTTATGGTAAATCGATTCAAGTGCAAGAGCCAATAAGTCTAAAAGAAAGGCTGATCGAAATTCTTTCGGATTTAATAAAATTTTATGAAAAATAATAACTTCCCTGACGTTATCTGTCAGGGAAGTTATTTTATAATTGCTATAATAATTTTGATTGGAGTGTTATTAGATGCAAACGAACAGAGTTCTTCTTTACGTATTTGATACGATGTCAGATTGGGAGTATGGATATTTAATTGCTGAATTAAACTCTGGAAGATATTTTAAAAAAGGTTTAGCTCCTTTAAAAATAATTACAGTTGGAACTAATAAAGAAACGATTACTACAATGGGCGGATTGAACATACAACCAGATATTTCGCTTAATGAGTGTAATTTAAAGAGTAAAGATCTTTTAATATTACCTGGAGGAAATACATGGGGAGAAAGTATTCATCAACCTATCTTAGCAAGAGTTGGAGATGCTTTAAAATGTGGTACAATTGTTGCTGCAATCTGTGGTGCAACTGTAGGGTTAGCGAATGCTGGCTACCTAAACTCTAGAAAACATACTAGCAATAACTTAGATTATATGAAAATGAGCTGTCCTAATTATAAAGGAGATCAGTTTTATGAATTAGGACCTGTAGTATGTGATGAGAATTTAGTAACTGCATCAGGGATATCTCCTCTGGAATTTGCTATGGAAGTACTGAAAACATTAGATGTATTCGCACGAGACACATTACATTCATGGTATAACCTAAATAAGTTTCATGAATCTAAATACTTCTTCCAGTTAATGGATTCATTAAATAACTAAGTCTAATTGTTAATATTGTTAAAAATGAATAAGTGCGAATCATAATGTAGCTATAAAATAATTTGAATTACTGATTGCCAACAAGTTTTTTTATGATTTAGAATAAGGATTATCAAGTGATCGTATTTTTAAAGAATGGATTTCTTTAAACGATGCTACCACTTTAAGTAAATAAGATTAGGATATTTTCTAGGTTATAGCGTTGTAATAAATTTAGTAGAACAACTAGGAGTAGAACAAGTATTAACCCTTTGGGAGAAAAAGGATTTTAAAGAAATGGTTAAGGAGCAGCTTCAAAAATTAATTTCCTGACGTTCATTACCTAAATTCCACTTTTTAATAAATTTGTTAATCTATCTTCATCAGTGTAAATGACTAATAACTATTAAGGAGTTCTTACTAAAAAAGGAATAAGCATGCTTTTAAATAAATATAAAAATTAGGTGATTATACAGCATGTCTTATTCTTTTTTTTATATTCATTGATTAATCCAAATGGTTCCCTTAAAACGTTTATTTTAATATACGGTTGCGATTTAGCTTTTCTCACCTAATTGTCTTACAATTATATGGTTTGTGGAAAGGTTATTCATATGGCATAAAGTCTAGAGCATTTTCAACATTGCCATTTTTTATGTTTTCGGTTAATTTAAATAAACTATAGTATATATCATTGATTTCTTTATCATTTATTTTATCTTTTGAAAGACCTTTACCTAAAATCCATGTTGGATAGTTTTCTGCATCTGTCATTAAATATCCTTGTGTATGTCCCATATAATCACGGGAGAATGCTTCGTCATAAGTACCTCTATAATCATCTTCTAAATACACCCAGAGAGGTTTGTATAGTCCTACAAAGAAAACTGGTGTATGAAAGTTGTTCGTGAAGACATCTTTATTTGTAGATAACGATGCTTCTTGAAAAACATCTTCTGTTAATACGAAAGCATCATACTGTATGTTATCGTCAGCAATTTGTTCTAAGTTAGCCTGATGAAATAATACATTGTGGGATTGAATGTCTGGTAGTGTTCCAATTACACCAATATTTAATAAGACACCGCCGTAAATCTGAAACTGTGTATTTTTTTCATTTGTATAAGTTAAAATGAATGCCACTATAACTGTAATCGTTATTAAAACTATAGCAAATACTATTTTTTTCATAAACCTTCCTCAATTCTAAAATAATAAATATTGTCCAACTTTTTCTCATATGCAAGACGAATTTCTTGAAAAAAAGTTGCAAAATTAAAGATGGTATTTATTTGTAATTCTTAGTTTAAAATTAAACATTTTAGAATATACTTCAACGGTTCTAATCAAAAAGAAGATAATCCTTTTTTTGTATATTGGTTTATAATATTTGGTAGTATGAGTAAATATTAAGTGAAAAGGAGGCTAATTGATGAAAGCTAACAAGACAAAGAAAATGATTTCAGGCGTAAGTGCTGCTGTTGTATCACTTTCATTAACTGGGTGCGGGGAATCAACCTTACCTGAAGTTCCAGATAGTGAAGATTGTTTAGATTGGGAATTTGACAATGAGTTGGGAGTATGGGAATGTGATGATGATGATTCCGATTTTTATGGACACTATTTTTTATTTGGCAAAAGTTATATTAATAAAAGTAAACTGATTAAGAGCTCAGCCTATAACTCGTACAAATCAACCTCAACGTACAAAAATGCTACTACAAAGTCCGGTTTTGGTTCTGGAGCAAAAGGAGGATTTGGGGGTTGATTTAAAGAATATCTGTCGAACCGTACGAGGACAACAAGTGATGTTTTTTTAACCCTTTTGTACTAAGCAATGGATAGATTTACAATACAAATATTTAAATTTAATAATAATCTAAAATAGTGTTTGCTTAGGAATAGACATAGGAAAATGAATCTTATTTCTTACCCGTTGGTAGGAAATGAGAAATACATTTAAGGAGAAATAACAAATGGTAAATTTTTTACTTTATTTAGGAACTAATATTATTATGCTTGTTATAGGATTATTTTTAATGGAGCTGACAACAAAAAACAAAGAGTTTCGATTAATTGCAGGTGGGAATAAAGCAGCTGCTTATGTTCTTGGTGGTAGATTAGTAGGTTTAGGGATAGTTCTATATTCTACATCTGCAAATTCTCTTAACCTTATTGATTTAATGATTTGGGGCTCCATAGGAATTGTCGCACAAATTGTAGTCTTTTTCTTAGCAGAATTACTTACTCCTCAATTTAAAATTACTAAAGCAATTGATGAAGATAATCAAGCTGTAGGTCTTTTCCTACTACTTTTATCAATAGCAGTTGGTTTAATTATCGCTGGATGCTTAACATATTAAACAAAAAGGATTGCCTAGACTGAAGTGGCAATCCTTTATCAATTCATTCGCTTATTCTTATTTAATCTAAAGATCTTATGTCCTTAACAGTAAACTCGTACTTAACTACTTTCTCAAATGAGTATATAACGCTCCTATATCTGTAAGTATAATTAGCTATTATTTTATGATTCTTTGTATATTTCCTTTTTCATCGTAATATACTCGGTAATTGTCCACGTTCCCATTTTCGTTATTAAGGTAATGAATAGAGTATTTTTCTACTTTGCCATCTTCAGACCAAGTAATAAATAATTGAGCCTCAATAACATCACTATTTAAACCTTCAACGTCTATAGCATCAAAGAATTCATCATTAAGTGATTTATAATCTTCATCTTTTCCTAAATCATACCTCCATAATTGTTCACTATTCTTTGCTCCTATCCCTTTCTGATAGTCATTTCCCAAAAGATGTTCAACTTCATCACTCGATTGGCCTAGTTTTAATTTTTCTTTAATTATCTGAACTGGTAATGATTTATTCTCGTTTGTTTGATCTTCATTTTCCATAGTTTCTTCAACTGACACATTATCTTCGCTTGATTGTTCATCTTGATCTTTGCTTTCTTCTCCCATGGCATTTTCATTGTGCGTTTGTTCGTCTTTATCAATTTGTGTATCATTCTTCTTATTTTCAGATGTTTGTAGATCATTATTACTTGTTTTTTCCTTAGTCGTTTCTGCTGAACTACAAGCAGTTAAAGTACCAAAACCTAATGTTAGTAAAATGAATAATATTTTCACAGATTTCATGAATGTCTCTCCTTTGGTGTCTAATCTAATGATGGAAAAATTTACTTAAGTGTCTCCTACATGGTTATTTTAGTCCCAATAATTTATAGTAAAAAACAGTTCCTTGTAGTTTACCATCTGATGACTGTGCATAGGATGGTATAGTCCCAGACTCTACATAACCCAAGGATTTGTATAAAATATTTGATGGATCACCTAATCTAGTATCTAATATTATTAAGCTTCTACCTTCTTTCGTTGCTCTAGACTCGATAGTTTTCATTAGTGTTGACGCAATACCACATCTTCGACTACTTGGGTCAACCATTAACTTTGAAACCTCAGCTCTGTGTGTACCATTTTGATGCATAGCTAAATGCAACTGAACGGCTCCTCTAATTTCATTATTAATCTTTGCAATATACAAAATCACTCCAGGCGTAAGCACTTTGCTCCAATACTCTATTGCTGCATCTGTGCTTATAGGTGCTAAAAACCCTACAGAAGCACCCTTATTAACAACTTCCTTTAACAATTTAGCAAGTTCTATTTTGTTGTCGTCAATTGATGTAATTTCAATTACTTCCAATGAATTATTCATAGTAATATTCTCCTTATATGTAAATTTAATAATCACCTGATTCAGCTAATAGCTATACATTACTTCATCACGTACTCAACATCATTGGATATAGCATTGTTATATTCGTCATAAGTGCTATAAATAATCCAATATTTAACCTCTTCCGTGTAGCCATCTGTCAATTCAATAGAAGATTTAACTAATTTAGCAGTTTTGCCAAACATTTTCACATCTTTAATATTAGGATTGCTTTCTCTTATTAACGTTACACATAAAGAATTTTTTTGGCAATGTGTTGACGAGCCCTCATACAAAAAATCTTTATACCCAGTAACCCATTTTATACTATCATAATC
This sequence comes from Cytobacillus sp. Hm23, assembly GCF_051842895.1. Classification (NCBI taxonomy): domain Bacteria; kingdom Bacillati; phylum Bacillota; class Bacilli; order Caryophanales; family Bacillaceae; genus Cytobacillus; species Cytobacillus sp. Hm23. The sequence continues at coordinate 107,667 of NZ_JBPXRQ010000001.1, read as the reverse complement.
CATTTTTAAAACTGCTACTTCTATAGGCCTTAAATACTTTTCACTTTGATAAATGACAAAAACATGATTAGCTTTAACATCATAATCAATGATGGTTCCAACATTAATTTGATTTTGAAGTAATAAATTTTGAATTTGTTCTTCAAGTGATAATCTATCATCAACGTTCTCTAATTTAGAACAAGCTGATAACAGCATTATAGTACTAACAATCATATAAATATATTTCAGTGTAATCACCCCTTTTCTTTAAACATGTAACCATAAGAAAATTATATTAGGCACAGTATTCACTATAAGTATCTCGTTTTTAGCACAACAACAATTGTTTAAATCCAAGAAATACTAATATCCTACCAATATTGCTAACTGCTTCCTAAATAACTCATTTATACATGCTAGACGAATGAATTCATGTAGAAGTTGCAAAAAAATTATGGTAAATTTAGGACAACAATACATGAAGTAAATCAAAACAAACGGGGGTGGCAACACTTGAATTGTATAGATAGAATGAACTAAAAGGTACTTAAAGTAGCACAGAAAGCTCCTACTGACATATAGAAATTATGTTTTAGTAAACGGACGGAGGCTTATTAAATAAGTGATATTTATAATATGTTGAAGAGGATATATATTGAATTTTCGGCCTATACCTTATTGAACGACATTCACATAGAGGCTACAATAATTAAATTGAATAATTCATTTTAGCTAATCACCCTCCCCTCTTTTTTATTGTTCACACTTCACAAAAGAGAGGATTATCGATCGTGTATTGCGAAAAAAACTGAAGGTGAGTTTTTATCATTAATAAATTTGTGGTGGAAGGAGATGTAATTTTGAATAAATATAAAGACAAGGCAGGCTTGTTTAGTGATTTTAATTTTAAATTAGTGGTGATAAATAGCTTGATTGAATCAGAGGAATTTACAAGATTTGAAGATGATTTACAAAAGTTAGAAGAAAGATTTGTCGATAATTACGAATGGTATGAAGATAATCCTCCAATACCAGAACTGATGCAATATTTTAGTGAATTAGTTCTTGAAGAAAGTGATTTGAATTCAATCACGGAGCTAGTATTTGATGGAGGTAATGAAATTTACGCATCATATCTAAAGCCAGATTGGGACGGAGATGATGATATTTTTGATGTGAAAAGTATAGAGGGTTATCAAAAGCTAGTAAATTTAAAAACAGTATATGCAATTGGCATGGTTGATGAAGATGTATTAGCACCAATGATAAATGATGAGTAATCAATGATTGTGTTGAATCAAGGGGGCTGAAAGCAGCCCTTTTCATTTTTAAGCTAATATAGCCTATCCAAGGTGAATGCTACATAATTCTACTCCTCCCCATCTTTCTTTTTCTTCGAGTTTGTAGAGAATAGATCACTTAAGAAGTGAAAAATATCTGACACCCAATCCCAAATACTCATAATTAATCACCTTTTCCTAATTTAATTCATAACCGATACATATTAAAAAACAATATTACTTGTGTTTCATTGTTAGCATCTATATTACAAAGGAGGTGGCCTAGTAAATTAGAAAATGTGGGTTTCCGTTCTAAGGAATCCCACACTTTAAATCAATACGTAGAATTTTATCAAGTAAAAACGAGTTTCAATTAAATCTCGTTCGACTACTCGGTTCAGTTTGTAAAGCACTAAATGGGCAGCATGCACTTTCAGATTAGAAAATCAACACTAAAGTGTCTATGGTTTTATAAAGAATGTATGTAGAATAACTTTAAAGAAATGATTAAGGTCCGTATGAAGTAGTTTATCAGTAGTTATAAACATTTTATGGAATATATTGAGAAAGTAATTAAATACACAAAATACGTATCATCTGAACTAAAATGTACAATTAACTATGGGGGTGTATTATGAAAAGAGTTAAACGAAGTGAACATTTAATTGATCCAGAAATACGAGATATTTTAGATGTTATGGGCAGTATGAGTTTAACACCAGAAAATTACTTAGAAGTTAGAGAACAACTCAAAGCGTTTTTCACTTCTAGTGTGACTGAACGATATGATGTTGAAATAGAAGAAATAAGGATTGATAATTTATTTGATGATTCTAAAGTGAGATTAGTTATTACAAAGCCGAAAAATAGAGCTGAGCAACTTAATCCATTAATTTATTCTGTACATGGCGGTGGTATGATTATCGGTAGTCCAGAAATGAATAATGAAAAGCATGCATTTCTAGCACATCACTATAATTTTATCGGTGTCTCTGTAGACTATCGTTTAGCCCCTGAATTTTCTCAACCTGCTCAATTACATGATTGTTATTCAGGAATTAAATGGTGTATCGACCACGCTAAAGAATTAAATGTTGATATTAATAGAATTGCTGTTGCTGGCGAAAGTGCTGGAGCTGGATTAGCTGCAGGATTAGCTTTATTTACTCGTGATTGTCAGGAGTTTAATTTTCATCACTTACAATTATCTGTACCAATGCTAGATGATCGTACGGCTATTGGAGAAGCGCATCCATTTAATGGTGAATATTTTTTCGATAATGCTATCAATTATTTTGGGTGGAAGTCTGTTCTTAAACAAGATCCTGGAACTGAAGGCATTTCAGAATATTATTCGCCTGCTATGGCTAAATCTTTTAAGGGCTTACCAAGCACATATTTATGTGTAGGCTCTATTGATTTATTTGCAGATGAGACATTGGATTTTGCAAAACGTTTAATGTATGACGGTGTACTTACAGAATTGCATGTTTATCCAGGGTATCATCATTTAGGGTTAACTGTTCCAGATGCGTTTCATAGTAAGAAAGATGCAGATAATAGTTTAAATGCTTTACTAAGAGCCTTAAATATCCTTAAGTGAGTTATCGATTTTTTATCAGAAAATGATAATCGGTGAAAATCCCCTCCTTTTCATGAACGGCACAAGGAGGTTACATATATTTTCTCAAAGTGTATGTTGTTCTTCCCTTTTGAAATTATAAGTTAAAACCTGTCTTTAGTATAAATAAATGTTAAAATACTTTTTAACAGCACCATATTGTAGAATACCATTTCCAATTTGGTCATTAGTCGATTACACTTATAGACTCATTAATCAATATGTTTCCTGTCTAAAACTGGTTAATCCCCTAATAAAATTAATCTTCTAGTTTGATAAAGCTCTCATTCTTTTATCTTCTGAACATCCACCTATTAACCACAATTTATCTTGTGTTTACTATTCTGAAGAACTAGAACTAATAAACAATATAGCCTTTCAGTTAAGAAAGACGCGCTTCTTAGAAAAAGTCACCTTATTGCTGAAGATTACTATCGTTCATTCTAGCCGTTAATTAACTTACTAAATTCCTAAGTTATATAATTTTTATCTATGCTTATAATTCAAAAAAGTAAGGACCCAATCCTGCTTCTTGTTCATGGGTTTGTACATAAGTCCATGTATAATCTTCGTTAACTATATACATATCCTTTTCACCTTTAAAATCCTCTGTCGTAATATTTTCAGCACTTTCAAGTGAATATGAGTATGTATTTTGATAAAAAACGTAAACTTTATTTTTCTTTACTTTATTGAAAGCTTCAATGGCTTTTTCTTTTTCTTTACAAGGTAGTACTTTACAGCTGAAAATATGCCATAGATATTGGTGTAAAAAGATTTCATCTTTTTTACTTTGACTAATGGAATTCGTAAAAGTATCTTCCCATCGTTTCCTTACTTCAGCATTACCAATATAGGTAAGGCCGACCCCTTTTTGATCCATCTTATCTTTAAACTCGTATCTTGATTTGATTTCCTTTGCATAAAATGTCAATTCAAAAACCGCATCATCAGTTAATTCCTGAATAATTGCATTCAACTGTTCTCTATTCGAATTCATGATTTCACCTACAATGAAAAATTTTAACTCCAACATGTAGTTTACAACAATTATGCTTGTTTGTAAGCTATAAATAAAATCCCCTATGAAATATGACGCATATCTATTCGAAAAGCGCCAGATTCTTGAATGAATTTTTTCTCTTGAACACTAGTAAACACTTATATCTCATATTGCATATCTTAAAATTTTGTTGTATTAGTTTTTCTGCATCAAGTATTTCCTCGTATAATTATCATATTTCTCAATCGCATATCTAAATGAAACTCTAGGCATAATCATTTTGTTATTTTTCACATAAAGATAGACTTCGTCTGGTTTAACAGTGGAATATATTTTAAGCATCCATCCATAACCTTTTAAAACTAAGTCATGTTCATCATTCATCAGACGATCTACAATTGTAAACGGTTCTAGTTCATCAAACCTCATCTTCTTAATTGGATAAATTATAATAACAGCTGCTGCACGCCTTACCCAAAAATCAGGATGTTCTGTCCATTGAACAACCTTAGGAAATAAGCTATTATATTGACTTAATAGCTCTCCAAAAGCGTGAGTACAGAAATCATCACAATCTCCCCACCCTGTTACATATGTTTTTAGCCATCTTTCAAAAACAAGGAAAGTATCTTTACTATATTGTGTTTTAATTCTGAAAGCCCAATCATACGCAATAACCCCATACTCCCATTTACGATTCTCTAACAGTTTTTCACAAAGTAGAAGTATATTTGCAATTGATTTATTATCAATTAGTTTAAATACAGTTGAGGAAATCGACCTTATTTGATAGGTCTTAACATTCGAGTTTTTCGTAATACCATCTATTCGTTTATGAACTTCTAATAATACACTATTATTGTTATTGGCTACTTGGTTCTTAATCATTTTTTCTCACCCATTTTTATCAAGCTAATTGTTCAAATATTGACTGTATCTTAGAGTTAATACCATTAAAATTGATCCTCGTATGTGTTAATTTGAAGACTTCCTCATTTAGTATCCATAATTTAGGCATTACACTTAATATTATTATACGAAACCATTTGTAGAAAGGTATAGTTACAAAAATGTGTCGGTTACTTGTAATGGAAAGATTGATCGCAAAATTCATGACTACATATTTTTTTGGGGTAATATGTATATCATTAAAGGAACTAAGCATGTATATTTTTTCAAGCTGTCTCTTTATTAAGTACATCCAAATTTTCATAATATGTTAAACAAGTCCAAATGAGTCTTGCAGTCATTATGTGCCACAACAAAAATATACAACTATTGATTATTTCTAATAATCTTTTAATTAATTGGTTTGCTATTATTCCTTCATATGACCTTCTAAAAAGAATGACTGTAAATTATATAAACTAAATAAGCCGATAACCCCAAAGCTTTATTGAGATATCGGCTGGAATATACTATTAAATGCTCACATCATTTTGAATATGGCTAACTTTATCAGGGTTAACAATATAGTAAATGGCTTTTATCTTACCTTCATAGACTTTGAAGCCGACCACAGCAGTGAATCCTGTTGGGTCCAAAATGGTCACGCCTGCTTGCCCGTTTACTGTATTCAATTGAAATTTGTAGTTTTCCTCCAAAAGTCTATTAGCAAGTGTCTCAAATAATGCGCTTACTTTTTCTTTACCTACGACTGGACGTAATGCAGCTGCTTTTTTACCACCACCATCTGCATAGTAAGTGATATCGTTTTGCAAATATTTTACGAGGTTTGTTACTTTTCCAGTTTGGAAGGCGGAGATAAATGTTACGACTGTTTGTTCATGCTCTTCAGCAGGGGTAGGAAGAAGTTCTTTATTAAGATCAGGAAGTTCTTTTTTCAGTCTACTCAATATTTTTCGGCAGTTGCTCTCTGACTTTTGAACGATATCAGCTACGGTTTTATAATCGTATTCTAGAATTTCTCGCAGTATAAAAATTGCTCTTTCTATTGGATTTAATGATTCGAACAAAAAGAGAAGAGCAATAGAAATTTCTTCTTCTACCATTACATGATTTAATGGATCTTCATTTTGAACAATTGGCTCTGGCAACCAAGTTCCGGTGTATAATTCTCTCTTTTTCCTTGATGATTTAAGTAAATCCAAGGAACGATTTGTCACTAACTTACAAAGAAAAGCTTTCATGTTTTGATAGTTCTTTAACTCATAGTTTGTTAACTTAGAAAACACATCTTGGACAACATCATCTGCATCACTAACACTCCCAGTCATTTTGTAAGCAAGAGAAAAAAGAAGTGGCCTATAATCTATATAAAGTTGCTGAATTAATGAATTTTCCAATATCCTTCACCGTCACTTTAGTAAACTTGCAAGATTCCATGTATAATTACGGAATCTCAACCCTAATTGGCCTGTTAACGTAAAATTCATACCCCATTTTTGAATCCAAACAAATCCTTCATTTGGTCCTAAACTAACACAAAATAGCTTAACAGGGTAGCTAGTATGAACGATATGATTTGGTTGTTTACTCATTTTATTCTTAATAATTTTAGCCAACCTCTGTGCCTGTGGAATAGCCTCCTTACATGTCATTCCATCGTATTCATTTGTAATAGGGTCAATTATTCGAGCACAGTCTCCAATTGAATAAATGTTTTGGTGCCCTTCTACTTCATAACAATCGTTAACAATTAGTTGATTTCTATCAGATAGTGGTAATTGGAATTGTTTGATGGTTGGATTAACTTCCACACCGTTTGTAATGACACATAAGCCTATTTCATATTTTCTTCCATCTGTACAGACAAGATATCCATTCTTGAATTCCTTTACTCTTGTGTTAGATAAAAACTTGACACCAAATTTGTTCATCTTTTTTTCTAATCTGAAACTAATATGTTCTGGTGCTTCGTGTAGAAGACGTGGTTTCGGATCGAATAAAAGCACTTCTACTCCACTCGGATCAATACCATGCACTAACGCTTGTTCTTTTAGCCACACAGCAAGCTCACATGCAGTTTCAATTCCTGTTATTCCAGCACCAACTAATGCGATATTTAAATTGCTTTGACTTTTATGATCAGAATTGAGTTTTTTTGTGTTATTTATTAAGTCTATTAACTTATCTTTAATATCATGTGCGCTACTTTCATCTTTAAGTGTCATACCCCCAAAAAAGTGCTCATTATCCTTAACTCTGCTACCTAGCGTAATGACTAAATAATCGTAATGAAGCTCAACTACTTCGTGGTCTTCCTTTTCAATTTCAACAATATTACCAGCCTTATTAATACGTGTGACTTCCCCTTGTAACACCTCAATACCCTTTGAAATATACCGTTGAAAGGGAACTTTTAGTTGTAAGTCGTCTGTATCTTCGGTAATTGCTTTTACTAATAGTACCTTTCGAAAATGATACGAGTTTTTATCAACTAATATAACCCTCACTGCTGTTCCTAACTGATCTTTTAATTCTTTCTTCAAACTATCTACTAAGTTTAATCCAGCGTAACCTCCGCCTAATATCACAATTGTTTTCATTATGTTCGCCTCCTTGCCCTTATAACGAGTAAGGAGGTAAGTTTGTGACATAAGTAAGGGAAATTCATATAAAAACCTAGTCTGATTAGCCGTATTAAAAACTTTTTTATATCTCGTTTGCTTGATTAATTGGTAATGTAACGACAAATGTACTTCCATTATTGAGTTCGCTCATAACCATAGTTTGTCCACCGTGCATTTCAACTATTTTTTTTACGATAGCAAGTCCTAAACCACTTCCTCTTGAAGATCTAGAATGATCAGCCTTATAGAACCGTTCAAATAGATATTTCAGATCCTCTTCTGGTATTCCAGGTCCTGTATCAGTGATGGAGCAGGTTACTGTTGATTCATCAGTAGTTAGGTCAATGTCTATGTTCCCTAATTGAGGAGTGAACTTGATTGCATTAGTAAGGAGATTCACCCAAACTTGTTCTAACAAATCTTCATCACCTTTAAGATAAGTTTCTGGTAATTGGATATTTAATAGTAGTTCTGTTGCTTCCCATTGAGGAGCTAAAGATGTGATCACACGACGAATTTGCTCATCTACACGATAACGAACTACTGTAAAAGGATGATGTTCTGAATCGAGTGACGCCAATTTTAATAAGTTTCCTCCTAGTTGAGACAACCTGGTACTTTCTTGTTCAATAATAGTTAAATACTCCATTTTCGCCTGTTGATCAATTTCATTACTTTTTAATGCTTTAGCAAACCCATGTATAGACGTGAGTGGTGATTGAATTTCATGAGAAACTCCTGCAACAAAATCTTGGCGCATTTGTTCTATTTTACTTAACTCTTTAGTCATTTTATTAAAATGGCTTGTCAATGAACCAATTTCATCTTTAGAGGTAACTGGAATTTGTACTTTATAATTTCCATTGCCGACCTCTTCTGTTGCTTTAATTAATTTTTTAATAGGTTGCACAAGTACTTTTGATATATATAAGAAGAACAAGCTCCCTATTATTAGCACGAATGCAAGCTGAGTTAGTTGAATTTTCCGAGAAGATCTCATTTGTTTTTCAGGATTGGATAACACAAATAACGCATATTGCTTGCCATTCTCCTCAAATGGCACACCGATAATTGAATTAAAAGGTGGATTTACCCCTTTTACATAATTAGTATGCTCTTCACCATTTAACACTTTAACTATGTCCTCTTCATGAATGGCAGCTTGTAATGTACGTTCTCCAATTTCTTGTTTTTGAAGAAGCTCATCATATATGATAAATGTATATCCCGTAAAGGACATATTAGTGAAAAATGAGACAGCTTGTTGTGCATTCTCATTACCATATAATTGTATGAATTCATATGCAACGCTCTTCATGTTAGTAGCTAAATTATTTTGAATATCCCTTTTATTGAATGCCGTTACGAAGTAGAACGCTATAATCATACTTAACAAGATTGTAATGATGAAAGAACTTATCAATTTTGCATATATTGTTTTCATTCACTTAGACTCACTAATTTATACCCTAGTCCACGGATTGTTTTAATTTCAAAACTTGTGGCTTTCTTTGAAAAACGCTCTCTCAATCTTTTTATATGCACATCCACAGTCCTCTCATCTCCTTCATAGTCATAGCCCCACAATTGATGAATAAGTTGTTCTCTTGTGAATATTTTTCCAGCTATACTACCTAAAGTAAAGAGTAACTCGAACTCCTTAGGAGGTAAGGTCATCTGTTCATTTTCAAAAGATATTTGTAATCGTTTTCTATCCAACCTTGTATGACCAATATACAATATATCACTTGCTTCTATTTGATATCGCTTTAGTAACGCTTTTACGCGTGCGACCATTTCTAGTGGATCAAAGGGTTTGACTAAATAATCATCTGTTCCCTTTTTAAAGCCTTTTAACTTATCTTGTGATTCTCCTCTAGCTGTAACCATGAGAACAGGTATATCAAAAAATTGTTTAATCTCTTCTGTCAATTCCCAGCCATCCTTATATGGCATCATAATGTCGACGATAGCTAGATTAATTTTATATTCTTCTAGTTTTCTCCAAGCATCTCTACCATTAGATGCTTGAATCACCTTAAACCCAGCTTGTTCTAGGTAAAGAGTAATTAATTGACAAATGTGATCATCATCGTCTGCAACTAAAATTTGCAGCATTTTATTCCCCTCCTACCTTTACAATGCCTATACTGAATATTATTATATTTGTTTAATTAAGCTTTTACTCATAACCGTTAGGATGGGTAAAGTGCCAATTCCAAGCACTGTCAATAATCGTTGTAAGATCACTAAATGCTGGCTTCCACTTTAATTGTTTTTGTAATGCAGTACTATCAGCTACTAATATAGGTGGATCTCCTTCCCTTCTTGGCTCAAATTCGACGGGAATACTTCTATTAGTAACTTCTCTTGCTACGTCGATTACATTTGCAACAGAATATCCTTTACCCGTACCTACATTGTATATATTTGAAACTATTTTACCCTCGAACAAAGCTTTTAACGCTTTGATATGTGCATTTGCTAAGTCAATGACATGGATATAGTCACGGATACACGTACCATCAAATGTTGGATAATCATTTCCGAACACAGAAATAAATTCTCTCTTTCCTAATGCAGTTTGTAGTATTAATGGAATAAGGTGACTTTCCGGGTGATGATCTTCACCGATTTCTCCATCTAAAGAAGCTCCTGCTGCATTAAAATACCGTAGAACGATCCATTGTATTTTATACTTTTTTCCTAGCCAATATAAAAATCGCTCAGTAAAGTACTTGGACTCACCATATGGATTAATCGGTTTTATTGTAGACATTTCATTTATCGGTTCATCTTCTGTTATTCCGTAAACAGCAGCTGTTGAGGAGAAAACAATTCGTTTTACACCATATTGTATAGCTTTTTCAAAAAAAGAACACGTTTTAAAAGTATTTTCACGAAAATATTCTTCAGGTTTAATTAATGATTCTGATACTAAGCTTTTAGCAGCAAAATGTATGATTGAATCAACTTGATGCGTATAAATAATATCATGTAATAATTCATCATCAGTGATGTCACCTATATAGAAATAGGGACTTTTAACAGCTTTTTTATGACCAGTAGAAAGATTATCTAATACAATGACTTTAATGTTCTGCCGCAGCAACTCTTGAACAGTATGGCTGCCAATATATCCTGCTCCTCCAGTTACTAATACTGCTTTCATTTGACCAGCTCCTTTTTTTGAGATTCGTTTTTTAGAAGTTGGTCAAAATAGGCTAGAAGTTTTGATCTTAATTCGGGTCTTTGAAGTCCAATTTCTGCTATAGCTTTTGTATATCCCAACTGATCTCCTATATCATAACGGTTCCCTTGCAACTCAATAGCCATTAAGCCCTCTTTTTTGCAAACGTGTCGTAATCCATCTGTCAGCTGTATTTCATTACCTGCTCCTCTTTCAATTGTTTCTAAAATAGGAAAAATTGAAGGATTTAAAATATACCTTCCTAAAATAGCTAAATTACTAGGAGCTTGCTTTAAATCAGGTTTTTCAATTAGATCATGAATATGATAAATCTCGTCTTTTTTATTACTTGGATTAATAATTCCGTACTTACTCACATCTGATAGTGGCACCTGTTGCACGCCTACGATTGGAACGCCGGTTCTTTCATATGCGTTCATCATTTGCTTGATCGCTGGAGGTTTAGAAATCATAATATCATCACCAAGTAAGACTGCAAATGGGTCATCCCCAATAAATTGCTTTGCACAAAGCACCGCATGCCCTAAGCCCAACGGTTCTTTTTGACGAATATAATAAATATTTGCCATTGATGATATAGACTGTACTTCCTTCAATTGAGCTATTTTCCCCTTTTCTTCTAATGCACGCTCTAGTTCTGTAGATTTATCAAAGTGGTCTTCAATCGATTTCTTGTTTTTTCCTGTAACAAAAATAATACTTTCAATACCTGCTTGAACAGCTTCCTCTACGATATATTGTACTGCAGGCTTGCCAACAACTGGGAGCATTTCTTTAGGTTGAGCTTTTGTTGCTGGTAAAAATCGTGTCCCAAGCCCTGCTACTGGAATGACTGCTTTTTTTATCTTCATACACTTTCGCCTCTTTCTTCAGAATTTTTAAAAACCCAAATTCGATTTCCCATAAAGTTAATAAAGACACCAAACCCTGTCGCAAGCAATTTGCTTAATAATAATGGCAAGTTTAATTCGCTGTATAATAATGCAAGTAGGATTGAAGTAATTACTAAAGTCATAAAGTTGACTAAGATAAATTTAACAACCTCGGTTATTTCAATTCTTCCTTGCTGCTGAAATGTCCATGACCTATTAAGAAAATAGCTATTAAGCAAACCACCTCCATAGGAGATGATTTGCGCTATTAAATAATTCATACCAATAGCGGTCAATAGTGAAAATATAACAAAATCGATGCCTGTGTTAATCCCACCAACAATACTAAATTTAAGAAAACGATTTCCTTTGTTATTCATGCACAACACTACTTGTGACTTTTCTTTCGTGCCGTTCTACACCATAGCTGTCACTAACAATATATAGAGGACGATTCTTTGTTTCATCGTAAATACGACCAATATATTCGCCAATCACTCCTAACAAGATGAGAATAATGCCGCTGAAGAACAGTTGAATGATGATAAGGGAAGCCCAACCTTCTACTGTACTATTTGTAAATAGTTTTTGATAGATAACAAATACCATATATAGAAAGGCTGTGATGGATAAAAATCCACCTGTATAGCCTGCTAGCTTTAAAGGTTTATAGGAAAAGGTTGTAATGCCATCTAACGATAATTTAAGCATTTTTTTTAATGGATATTTTGTCTCGCCAGCCAACCGTTCATTTCGTACATATTCTACAGCTGTTTGTCGAAACCCAACCCAACTTATTAGACCTCGTACAAAACGGTTTTTTTCTTGAATCCCTTTCATCTCATTACATACTTTACGATCTATTAAACGAAAATCACCTGTATCAACAGGAATATCAATATCTGTTGAAGCCCTTAATACACGATAAAATAAGGTAGCTGTTAGTTTTTTAAAGAGCGTTTCTCCCTCGCGTTTGATCCGTTTTGCATATACCACATCGAATCCTTGCTTCCATTTTTCTATCATTTGAAGAATTAATTCAGGTGGGTCCTGTAGATCAGCATCAATCACCACAATGGCATCACCATTTGCATAATCCATCCCTGCTGTAATTGCAATTTGATGACCAAAATTTCTAGCAAAATTAATTAACTTTACTGATTGATCATCGTCACAGAATTTTTTTATTATTGAAGCCGTGTTATCTTGACTACCATCATTGACAAACAATAATTCATAAACCTCGGCTGTACTTTCCATAACTGTTTTTAAACGACGGTACGTCTCATGAATAACAGATTCTTCATTATAGACAGGGATAATAATAGAATATCGAACATGCTCATTCATCCGCTTAATCCACCTCCGTAATTTCGAATAATGTCATCGTTCCTGTCATTTGGGAATCATTAGAACTAGACTGCCATAGATCGTTAGTAATTTCCGTGCCATGTTCTTTAATCCAATCTTCTACATCTGAACCTCTACCCATGAGTTCAGATGTCAAAATGAAGTATTTAATCTTTCCTTCCTTTACCATGTCACTAAGTTGTTCAACCGATAAAATAGAATCGGTTCCACTAAATCCTCCCATAGCCATTACTGCCTCACCTGTTTCGATAATGTATGGAGCTGCAGTAGTTGCTTTGGCAGTAGCAAACAAATACTCTTCGCCCGTATTATTTTCTGTTAAATACTCGATCGTTTTTAGGTCAGCATCTCCAATCATCATTTGCATCATACCTTGTGTATTTTTTATATCAGGTCCAGCCGCCGGAAGCATAGCCATTCCACCGTATATCATCGGTGTCGCTGACCAATAGAAAGGTGCAATTAACAAGACTAGAAGACTAGCTATTGAAGTAAGATAAGAGAACTTATTATTTTTTTTCATCATAAACAATGCTAATGACAAACCTATACCTAATAGACCAACAACTAAAGGTAATGCTAATCCAATTACTATTGCATTTGTCATTAAAATATATAACTCAAATAGTGTTGTTACTAAAATAGCGGTTGGTAAGAGCCATTTTTGCCACCCATTATGATTAAGATATGATTTTACTAATTCCACCCAACCTATACCTGTAAGTGCAGCTATTGGAGGAGCAAGCATGACGAGATAGTATGAATGGAAAAAGGATGCTACACTGAAAAAGCCTGCTATAGGTATAAACCATAATAACCAAAATAATATTTGACTATTTTCTCGTGTTATTTTTCTTAAGGTTCTCATCTTCATAAGTAACCCGATGCTTGCTATCAATATTAATGGAATGAACCAACTAATCTGATCTGATAGGGCTGTACTAAATAATCTTAGGAATCCAGGTTCACCAGTATCGTCCATTTGGCGAGCGCCACCTATCATTGGATTATTACCACTTTGTATACCTTCTCCACTTTCCATTTGTTCTTGCATTTCTTTCATTCTTTCTTCCATCTCTGGAGTCATCTGCCCATTTGGTGGTCCCCCGCCAGGCATATCACCCCTACTTCTATTTGGTGACATTTGTTGAGAGGTACCATTTCCTTCTTCATTAAATACAGGCTCAGAACCGCCTTTCTGTAAACCAATTAATCGAGAAATTCCGTTATAACCGAAAGCTAATTCTAAGACGGAATTTGTTTGACTGCTCCCAACATAAGGCCTATTCTCTTCTGGAGTTAATTCAACTATGACCGCCCATGATAATGAAACGACCAATAAAACAACAGTTGCACCAGATAGTATTTTCGCCTTTCTCTTCCAATCAATTTTTGTAGCTAACAAATAAAATAAGTAAAAAGCAGGTAATACCATGAAAGCTTGAAGCATTTTCATATTGAACCCTATGCCGATAACAGCAAATGAACCAATGAGCCATAGAACCTTTTCATTCTTAACAGCTTTAAATAATAACCATGTAGCTAAAAGCAATGTAAATACTAAAAGACTATCAATATTATTCGTACGACTCACAGCTGCTGCGATAGGCGTACATGCCATGACTAAACTAGCAATTCTAGCTGCTGTGGTACCAAAAGATGGTTTTATGAGAAAATACATCAATATTACCGAGCCTATTCCAGCTAATGCTTGTGGTAATATGACACTCCAACCATGATATCCAAAAATAAATGCACTAATGGTCTGAATCCAAAATGCAACTGGTGGTTTATCCACTGTTACATAGCCTGCAGCATCAAATGATGCGAAAAAGAAATTTTCAAAGCTTTGCATCATACTACTTACAGCTGCAGTGTAATATGGGTTAGCATAATCATCTGTCCATATGTTATAAATGTTCAGTACAGCAGCTAACAGAATAATAAGTATGAGTATATAATCTGTTTTCTTTACATGCTTAAGCATCTAGTTAATCACTCCTTTAAATTATCTGCTTACAATTTATCATCTGAATATGAACTGATTATGAACGAGTGTAACGATTTGGTAGAATTTACGTCTTACTTAAATTGTTAAGGATGTATATTCTTCTGTATTTTTATAGGTTTCTTGCTATTAAGCACTTGCAAATTTATAAGTTTGCAACTACTTATGTAAACATAAATTTGTGTGCACTTCATTCAAGATTGAACGTTCTTCATCTGTAATAGTTGAAAATATAATTTACTGAATTATGCTCTTTTAACGACTGAGAACAAGTATGAAAAATACTTAGCCATTTTTTGTTAGTCGTCTTATTTTTTTAAAAACACTTTTAACATTGGTTTGGTATTTTAAACCTGGATTAATAGGTACGTTGTTAAGAAGTGCTATACAGCATTTACCGACTGATAAAAACTTGACACTCTAGGATGAAAATGATTTTTCTTGGTTATTTTCTTTTTAAATATTATTCTGAGATGCTACTAAGTAGTAATATGGTATAATTTTATAAAAGGAGGGATTATATGGATAAGTCTAGTGAACCTAAACGATTTGCCTTAAATATGAGTGCAGCTCAATTTGTGAAATTTTATATTTTGTATTTGTTGACAACGAGACTAACGATGTATAGTGAACAATTTAAAAAAGAATTTCGCACTCTCGGTGGCCAATGGTGCCCTGCCCCATCAACGCTTCTAAATACGCTTGCTCAAATGACTGAAGATGGCCTATTAACTAGAGAAGTTCATATTAAAGGTAAGAGACAGAGGATTTATTTGTATCAATTAACGAATGCTGGAAAAGAAGAATTTGATGTTTTGAAGAAAAAATACTATAGTATTTTTGAAGAACAACGGAAGGTCTTAGATAGAGTCATGACGCAAGTGTATAAATGATAGATAATTTCACTAGAATAGAAGTTCAGTGAAAAGGTTAACAACTTCAAAAATTAAATTTCATCCTTACTAAGCAATCGGGAGGTGCCGAGCATCACCTGGTTGCTGCTTATTTGAACTACTGAAGATGGTGGAAAATTGTTTTTATCGGTCAAAACGGAATATAGAATGTTCATTCGATAAACAAGATGAGGATATTAACATAATTTACTTATGGGTTCGTATGAAGTTCCTCATATGATCCATCGTAAGGATTAAATATGAAGGAAATAGTTTCACCATCTTTCGTACAAGTGATAACGTAAAACCTGGTCCCTTTATCCTTGTCCTCTATTGATTTCCGGTTATTGTGAACAATAGTCACGAATTCTTTATCCGCAATATCCTTTTGTGCCTGAGAATATGAGTATTCTGGCTTTGTCATAAAAAAACTAATAGGCAGGAATATTAATATGAACATACTAAGAACTATTCTCTTAACGAAATGGCTAGTAATTGTCGTTTGATCTAAATTTGAAATTTCTTTAAATGTTATCATTCCTGCCAAAGTTAATAAAACTACATACGCTGAATGTGGTATTAATGAAACATATTTTTCAGCTTGAGTCTTAAAAAATATGAATTCTATTATACAAAACCCAATAACAAATAAAATAAAAGCCAGTTTTTTTCGCAACATACTCTCTCCTCTTATTAATGCTAAAACAGATAGCGCCAAACCATCTATTCTAAATTTATAGATCATAATAATATACGTTTTAGCTGGTAAAACTTATCTTATTAAAGAAACACCCTGTCAATTGGGTAAGGTTTGATGTTTCCCACCCTCATTTTCTTGCTACACCACCGTAAATCCCACCTTATTTATGACTCCTTTCCTAACTTGTTCCGCTATCTCCAGTTAATGTAACAGATACTGAACTAGCACATTATTTTTGCGCTATTTCCCTAGACTTGATTTTAATAGTTCATTATCATATTTTCTTTTACAAATTGTCTATTTAGTTATTCTGAGTTGCTACTAAATAGGAATAGAGAATTAAAACACTATGTAAAAAACAACCTTTGATTAAGGTTGTTTTACATTAATAACTACAATAGGCATTTAAAAAGGTTAGTTATTATCAATACTTCTCTTGCTAAACCTTGTTGTTAGCCAGTTCACCTATGAGGAAATTTCATCCACACTTTACTTTTTTCCATAACAAAAGTTCTTATTAGGATACAATTATTTGTTATGAAATGGCGTATTTCTCACTTTTGACAAACAAAGGAAGCTTTATAGAAAATGTAGTTAACTTTTCATTTGAAACACAACTAATTTCTCCCTCATGTTTGTTAATTATTTTCTTGCAAATATACAAACCAATTCCAGTACCTAATTCTTTAGTCGTAAAAAACGGTTCAAAAATAACTGCAATGATCTCTTTAGGAATGACAGGTCCATTGTTTGAAATTGTAATTTCAGCTTTGCCATCAGATGTATTACAATCAATATTCATTATTTTTGTGTGTCTAACATATTGCAATGCGTCTATAGAGTTTAATAGGATGTTTAAAAAGACTTGCCTAAGCTCCTCTTGATTTGCAAAAACACTAATATCGGAATGAATATTTTTAGTAACTTTAACATCTCCATCTACAATGCTTGGATAAATGAAATTTAGTAGGTCATCAAACAATTTTTTTAAGGAAACTTCGAATTTGTCACCGTTTATTAATTCTTTTTTTGATACGTGAAGAAATTGAGTGACACGTGAGTTTAATTGATGTAACTCATGTTCGATAATATCAATATATTTTATCGTTGGATATTCATTATTAATTAACTTTGTAAAACCAATAACCGTTGTTAACGGATTTCTAAATTCATGCACAAAGCTTGAAGACATTTGCCCTAAAATGGTTAAGCGCTCTTTATGTGTTTGATCAATAAATAGAGTTTTCTCCTCTAATTGTTCCTCCTTAATTTCTGTATACTTTTTTACTGTGTAATACGAGAATTGATCAAAAATGGTATTGATTTCTTCTAAAATCTGTATGAGTTGATCGTAAGGAAATCCTGAGCTTATAATCCAGTTATTAATTTCTTTGCGGCCTTCATTAACATTAAATACTAAATCTCCAATATTAATATTCGCTTCCACTCTTTCTGAAGCTACCTTGTACGCTAATTCTCGCACATCTCCCTCACTTAATGCGTTCTCCAACCTTAGCTTAACTAACTGAAACATTTTTTTACCGTTATTAATAACTTCTTCCTTATGTATATCATTATCTGAAATAAGTACACGTTGTCTCCAAGACTGTATAAAGGTTGAAACATTTTCATCTAAAAATTGTACAATTTCCTTACGAATTGCATTCATCCAATAGCCTCACTTTCTACTTATTTACCTCGTGAATAACTTGTATTGTGATCGTATCTATGTATTATTTTAGCAGAAGATTGAACTATAGTAAGAAAGGTTTTTTCTATCTTGGTTAATCTCCCATTGTTCATTAAATTAATCATTTGTTCACATCAATTATACTTCTCTGTACTAGAAAATAAACACGTATAAGCCTAACGTTCGTGGCATCTTTTCTCATTTATAATAAAGTCAATTGCATAAATTTAATTGTTGCACCCTAAATTAGTATGAATAGCTACAAAGTTGTCGAAAAGAGCTTTAAATTTCAAACAATACTTCCATGCTAGTCTTTCGCACAAGCGAATAGTAACCTTATCCATAAAATACTCTAAAGAACATGTTTAGTACTTCATAGACACAGAATCTACGAATCATAAAAATATAACTTTTATTCACTCCAACATCCCTGACTAGCACTAAATTAGCATATTATGTTTTTATCCTCTAGTACTAAATAAAATTCCTCATAAATGAAAGGGGGATTGTAAAAATGGATATACCGGTTATTCCTGAATTAGGAAATATAGATAAGGATCAAGTTTTATGGTTTTTATTACAAGCTATCACAGAAAACGAAATAGCTTTAGCACGACTTATGGAAGCGGAAGCTAAGAAAGTAATGATGGTATTTACTGCTTTTAAGAATCAAACAATTGACATAACTGAGTTGCTTGCTATTACTGAAAGTGTTCAGCGTACACTTACTTGTGTAAATCAACAACAAATCCTCTTAAACAATAAGTTGTATGATATAAGACAATTGATTACTAAATTAAATATTAATTAATATATTCGGGAAGTTTATCGATTTCCCTCTATTGGAGTTGTTTTTACATTTATATAACATTGCTTCTAGTATGCCTCTAGTACTAAAATACAATTTGATTTTCCTTTAAAACAAAATAGACATTTAAACAAGCAATATCTATCAACCAACATACTAATGTAGTGTAAGACAAAAGAACAAAGAAGGAGGGATTTAATAATGGGAATGCCTGTTGCACCTACTTTACCAGATTATGACAAAGAGAATGTTCTATTATTTTTATTAGTTACAGTTGGTTTTGAGGAACTAGCACTAGCACACATAATGAATGCTGAAGGCGAAAAGATTCAAGCTGCTGTGGCGGCATTTGAGTCTCAAAGACTAGTAACTATTCGTGATTTATTAGATGTCAATAATAATGTAGCTGAAACTTTAAAACGTGTTTTGCAAAAAGAAATCCTACTAGACTTTAAGATAGATGAAGTTAAGGAATTATTAAAACATCATTAACTATCAACTTGCAATAACAAAACACACTCCTCTTTGAGTAGGAGTGTGTTTTCTAACCAAGTGTTGTATGAAAGCTCACATATCAATAATGCAACTTATTATACTATTTAGCTTTCACCTAAAACTAAATTACAAATGCTTTGTAATAAAACTAACTAATTGTTCCTTTGGCTTATATCCAACTGCTTTATTGATCACTTCACCATTATTTAGAAGTAATAATGTAGGCATGCTCATAATGCCATATTTTAATACAGTTAATTCATTTGCATCAACATCTAGCTTAACTATATTTAATTTATGGCTAAATTCTTGATCTAAATCTTCAAGAATTGGTGAGATCATTTTGCAAGGTGGGCACCACTGTGCCCAAAAATCTACTAATACTAACCCGTCATTAGTTTCATTTGCAAATGATTTATCAGTAACATGTAAGATTGCCATTCATATAACCTCCCATACTTTTATTAATGCTGTTTGCGCATTAATAGTTAATTTTCGAAAAATGAGCTAAACTTGATGATAACTAACGCTTGGGGTATCTTTTCTTCTCTAAAAATTATACTAGTTACGCTTAAAATTTTTGAGAAAGTTTACGCGAGCAATTTTTCCTTGAACTATATTCCCTCATGTTACAACCATTAAAAAGTTTATTTTGTTGTATATTGCATACTTTAACAGCCACCGTCCTTCCCTTTTACTTCGTGACCTGTAGTAAAGTATAATATTCTTTCTTCAAGATTCGATTTGATCATTTCAAGTTGTTTAATTTGGTTATTTATCTCTTGAAGCTTATCTTTATATATCGGTAATACATCTCTACAAAACTCTTCTTTGTTTTTTAGTACGCATGTTAAAAAGCTAGAAATTTGCTTAGTTGCCAATCCCAAATTTATATATAATTGGATTGTATTAACCTGTTCTATAGCAGATTGATTATATTCCCTATACCCATTTGCTAAACGTATTGGACTAATAAGACCTTGTTTTTCATAATGTCGAATTGATCGTTCACTAACACCAGTTATGTTAGATAGTTCACCTATTTTCATAAATGTGAACACCTCCACCCTGTCGCATATCCAACTATTCGGTGTATAAATACTGCTTGCTGACAGAAAAATCATAGCTATAATTCAGCTTATAAATACTAACCTCCCTCACATGAAGATTGTGCTACTTAAAGTACATTAAGTATAAACCCTGACATTAATGTTAAGGTCAAGAGAAAAAGTTAAAAAGGTTGTAAGTCGAACTAGGAACGTTGATCACTATATTTCATTAGATCTTTTTTATAAAAATGCAAAGGTTACAAAAAAAGCCTTTTTCAAATACAGGAACACCATTTTATTCTCACAAGCATAATACACACAAAGCCTTTTGTTTGTTAATCAGTTAAGACATACTCTTTAGGATGGTGATACTGTTCTTGTTCTTGCTCACCAGATACTGAGTAAATAAAAGTTAAAATTCCTATCCTTCCAATAAACATAAGGACAATGATAACTATTTTCCCAGCATTACTCAAACTAGGTGTAATCCCTAAAGATAATCCTGTCGTTCCAAACGCTGAACAAACCTCAAATATGATCGATTTTAATGAAAATGGTTCAATTACGCTCAATATCACAACGGAACTTGAACAAACGAGGAAAGCAATCATTACAATCGCAAATGACTTTGCGATATCATCCTTTTCTAATTCTCTCTTGAATATTCTTACTGATCCTTGCCCTCTAATTTGTGCATACATTGCTAAAATCACAATAGCAAATGTCGTAGTACGTATCCCTCCTCCAACACTACTAGGTGATGCACCTATAATCATAAGCATCGCCAATGTAAGCTGAGTAGCAGTTGATAAATTATTTAAATCCATTGTTGCTAGGCCACCATTCCTTGCTGACACAGAATGGAACAATGAAGAAAACAGTGTTTGATGCCATGGCTTATGTGCAAAATAATGATTAAATTCGAAGAGGTAAATCAATAATCCTCCAAGTACAATTAAAATGAAAAAAGTAAGTGTTGTGAGCTTAACATATAGTGAAAAACGAAATCTTTTGTTCCATTTCATAAATGATAAACTGTCTCTCAATTCTATCAAGACTGGAAAGCCAATAGCTCCAACAATTAATAAAATGATATATATTAATTGAACAAAATAGTCGTTTGCATATGGTACTAAAGAACTCCCTGTTATATCGAATCCCGCATTTGTCGTTGCGCTAATTGAAGCAAAGAAGCCTTGTAAATATGCGGTTTGCCAATTAGGAAAATACTTTAAGAAATATGTGCCTAAAACAAGCATACCTAAAGTCTCAATCGTGATAATGATCAATAAGATTTGTTTTATATAAATAACAAGCCCTTTATATGTAATGCGATTTTGATCATAAGTAATGAGCTTTCGGTTTTGATATGAAATTTTCTTTCTAAACAACATCCACATAAAAGTCATTAAGGTCATTAAACCAATGCCACCAAATTGTAAAATAAATGCCAAGATAAAAATTCCTGGAACACTAAAAGTGTCAACTGTCGACACAACCGTTAGCCCTGTTACGCTTATTGCACTGATAGCAGTAAATAAAGCATCTATAAATGTCCATTCCACACCATCTTTAACAGCGATAGGAAGCATGAGTAAAATTGTTGATACGATTGCAGCAATAGTATAATAAAGAACAATCAATTGAATCGGTGTAAAAGACCATAATTTCCTTTTAGCTAACATTCTCATTATTTTTTCTCCAATGCCTATTTAATTAAATATTGTTATAAAAAGCTTGTTTGTGAGTTGATTGTTACTATCAAATAATCGTTTCGTTGCATCTTTACTAAGAGGAAATCATGAACTTAGATAATATTTTTGAAATTGAAGCAACAAAATTTCAAAAGAGCATTTACATTGATAAAAGATTATGAGTATCAACTAATTGATGCCCAAAGATAAACCAAGAAATTGCCAATTAATGATAATTCGCCTTTAGTTTGATTACTTTTAACCCTTCAATCATAAAGCTAAGAATATCTAGTCCATTCAACGAATTAGTCATTATACTAACACCATCAGAGCTTAACGTAAACCTCATGCTAAAATTGCTTTCATTTCCGTTATTTTTCATAATAAGCTTAATTAGCAGAACATTCTCACTCACCTATAGTAAAATGACAGAAAAAGTTAATAGATTCGGCTGATTGCAATCTATTTACAATATTTCAAATATCCATTATGATCAATAAGATATAGATAGAAAAATATGATTAATAGAACAATTAAGTTATTTTATTGATATTTTAGGAGGATTTTGATGTTAGCAATTACAAATGTGACTGGGTATGTTGGTGATGGAAAAAAATTAAGTGATGGCACAATCATTGTTTCTGACGGAAAATTTGTAAAAATCGGTAATGATATTGCTATTCCTGACGGATGTGAGGTTGTAAATGCTACAGGCCAAGTTATTACACCAGGTCTAATAGATGTACATACACATTTAGGTATACATGAAGAGGGAATTGGTAAAGAAGGACAAGATTACAATGAAGTAAGCGCTGCTTCAACTCCTCAAGTTCGAGCAATAGATGGGATTAATCCCATTGAAAAGGGCTTCAATGATGCACGTCTCGCTGGAGTTACAACTGTCCAAATCATGCCTGGAAGTGCCAATGTAATCGGTGGTGAAATGGTTATTGTAAAAACAGCTGGCCATATCGTTGACGAAATGGTAGTCAAAAGTCCTTCAGGATTAAAGGCTGCTCTAGGTGAAAATCCAAAGCGCTTTCATGGTGGTAAAGGTGTTTTACCTATAACAAGAATGGGGACAGCTGCACTGTTAAGAGAAAAATTAATTGAGGCGCAAAATTATATTGAAAATAGGAAAAATGGCGAGGTAGATCGTAAACTTGAGCTAGAAAATATTGCAAAAGTACTCAATAAAGAAATTCCATTACGTGTTCATGCACATCGTGCTGATGACATTGTAACTGCGTTACGTTTAAAAACTGAATTTGGCTTCGACCTTACGATTGAGCACTGTACAGAAGGTCACAAAATTGCTCCCTTCATTGCTAAGTACAATGTTCGTGTAGCTGTCGGACCTACAATGTCTTCTCGGTCAAAGATAGAACTTGCTGATAAAGGTTGGCACACACTTCAAGCGTTAGCTAATGAAGATGTACCATTTTCTATTACTACTGATCATCCTGTTGTCGGCATAGATCACTTGATGACTAGTGCTATTTTAGCTGTGAAATATGGCTTAACAGAAGAGGTTGCTTTACAAGCTATTACATTAAATGCTGCAAAACACTTAGGATTGGAAGAAAAGGTTGGATCTATTGAAGTTGGGAAAGACGCAGATTTCGTACTTTGGAGCGGAGACCCATTTGACTTAAGAAATAAAGTTGAACAAACATTTATTGACGGCAAACTTGTTTATGCAGAAGAGCGTAGAATGAACGTTTAATTGATATTGATGCGTAATCATAAATGATGTATTTAACAAAATTATACGCTGTTTTTCACACTATGATAATAAACACACCTATACGACTTACGTTCGTGGCATTTTATTTCGATACTTAAGATTCTTTTTTTGTATTAAAATCACCATAGTTTACGAAAAGAGCTTGACAATGACAACAAGCCTTCATCTGTTTAATTTTGAAGGCTTGTTTTTTTACAGTTGTTTATTAGCTTAATTGTCTTGGTTAAGTTTAACCTTCTTTTTAAGTTTCTTCTAGGTGTATGTATCTAACGGAAAAAGAGGTATTGTCAAAAACCTATATTCTTTTATTAATGTTAAAACAATAGCTACAAAGTGAGCCTATTACAATTTACTAAAAATAACATAACTAGTGATAAAATAGCATATAACGACGAATAAACTTGGCAATACGTATGTAACTTTATTTATAGAACGTTCTCTTAATATTGCATAATATGTGATGATTGAAAGGATGAGCGTTCCTAATACGGTATATATATGGCTCGGACTAGAATAGAACAACAGACTACCGCTTCTAAACATAACATCAGTAAACACTAAAATGAGTATGTTAAAGATGTTACTACCTAGTATTGAACCAATCGCAAGGCCATAGTTTGCAAGCCGCACCGCAACGACAATAGACACTGCTTCTGGTAAACTTGTGCTTGCTGCTACTAAAAATGACCCTATAAAGGAAGCCTCAATGCCAGTTAGTGTAGCTATTTGGTCTGCTGTAATAGTTAACAGGGTACCAAAAAGCAGAATAAGAAAAGCAGTCAATACGAAAGTTCGAACAGATTTTTTTAAAGATTCATGTGCATATTTAGTTGATTCTCCTTGAACTTCCACTTCTACCTGTGGTTTTTTAACCTTTGACAATAGTACGATGCCCAATATATAAATACTAATTAACACAATCGTATCTATTCCAATAGAAAAGAAATGATTTGGGACTCTTATGTAAAGTGATATAAAAATAATACTTGAAAGAATCATTACAAGCACATTTGTATAACCATTTTCTTTGCTAGAGTAATTAAAAATCTGTTTATTTCGAAACCAGAGATCAACGAGAGCTAATATTAACAAATTAAATAAATTGCTACCTAGTACATTTCCAGTTGCAATATCTGGATTTTCAATAAAAATAGAAGTCACACTCGTTGTGATTTCAGGTAACGATGTTGCTCCACCAAGCATTAACCCTAATACTGCTCCATTTAAAGTTGATTTTTCTCCAATAATATCAGCATGTTTTGACAACTGGACAGCTAGAAAGATAGTAAAACATGCAGCAATGAAAAAGAGAAAATATACCATAAGTTCGTCCACCTTCAATATAATTTACTTGTAAACAGTATTTCCAAAATGATCTAATACATTACTTAGTTAATTTATAATAAAAAATGACTTCATACAACTATTTTCAACTAAACTGTTACATATCCATTTCTAGTAAAACAGGGCAATGGTCACTTCCGAGTATTTGTGAATGAATCTCTGAATCTAGTATATTAGTTTTAATTCTATTAGATACGATAAAATAATCTATTCTCCATCCAATGTTTCTTTCTCTTACTTTGTTCATATATGACCACCAAGAATAAGCTCCTTCTTTATTAGGGTAAAGGAATCTATAAGAATCAACAAAGCCAGCATCAAGCAAATATGTCATCTTTTCACGTTCTTCATCTGTGAATCCAGAGTTGCCTCTATTTGACTTTGGGTTCTTCAAATCAATTTCTTTATGAGCTACATTAAGGTCTCCACATAAAATTACAGGTTTAATGTCATCTAATTCCAAAAGATAAGTTCTCATATTTTCTTCCCATTGCAAACGATAATCAAGTCTTGCTAAATCTCTTTTAGCATTAGGTGTATAAACATTAACTAAATAAAATTTTTCAAACTCTAAAGTAATAATTCTACCTTCAGGCTCACTTTCATTATCTCCCACCCCATATGAGACAGATAGTGGCTTTGTTTTTGTAAATATCGCTGTACCAGAATAACCTTTTTTCAAAGCGTAGTTCCAATATTGAAAATATCCTGCTAATTCTAAGTCAATTTGACCGTGCTGTAATTTTGACTCTTGAATGCAAAAAATATCTGCATCAATCTCATTAAAATAATCTAAAAATCCTTTCTTCACACATGCTCTTATTCCGTTAACATTCCAAGAAACCAATTTCATATACTATTCCTCACCACTGTTGAACTTATTTTGTTTGGGTTTTCACCTTTATGGAAAGCACTATCTTTTCAATGTAGTAGCGTCTCACCACAGTAGTTTAACCTACGCTCATGATCTCTTTTGAAGTAGCTTTGCTTAACATAACTTATTTCCTTCTCCCTTTTTGAGTAGTTCTGTTTTTGGTATTCTTCCGATGTAATTTTTTATTCGAATTAGTTTTAGAGCTATTCCTACTACCTTTATATGTGGATCTAGACTCATCGTTATGAGTTTTATGTGATTGTCTCGACTTTGAACTTTGCTTATTAGACTTAGTTGTTGATCTAGACTTGGATCCGTCCTTACTATCTTGACGAGATGATTGATTCTTATTAGTTCTCTTTGAATGATTATTTTTTTTCTTACCCTTGTCGTCGTTCTTTGTTATTTTACCTACGTTTTGTTTTTCTATCTTGATGTTTAGATCTTTTTCAATCATATCAAGGACAGGTCGATCATTAGAAGAATAAAAGGTAATAGCCTCTCCTGACATACCTGCTCTACCAGTTCTCCCAATTCTGTGAACATAGCTTTCGGCATCTTGTGGTATATCATAGTTAAAAACATGAGTAACTCCTTCAACATCAAGCCCTCTTGCTGCCACATCTGTTGCAATAAGCAATTGAAGCTGTACATCTCTAAAACGCTTCATCACTTGTTCTCTTTTTGCTTGTGATAAATCTCCATGTAGTTCATCACATAAATATCCTTTTGATTTCAATATGGCGTACAACTTACTAACCCTTCTCTTGGTTCTACAAAATATAACTGCTAAATATGGACGCCTAGTATCAATTAAATGGAAGAGTGTAGCTTGTTTAGCACGATCAATTGTGTGTATTGCTATTTGTTTAACATTATCTGCTGGCCCTTGAATTTTTTCAACTTGAATATATGTAGGGTCATGCATATATTTTGATGCTAATTTTTTTATTTCTGTAGGTATTGTAGCAGAAAACAATAATGTTTGACGTTTATCAGGAGTCTCTTTAATTATTTCTTCTACTTCTGTTAAAAATCCTATATTCAGCATCTGGTCGGCCTCATCAAGTACGAGAATATCAATTGTAGATAAATCAATCGTCTTTCTTTTAATATGATCTAAAAGGCGACCAGGAGTTCCGACGACGATTTGAGTGTTTTGTTTTAATTTTTTAAGCTGTTTATCTACCTCTTGTCCACCATAAACAGCTAAAGCATGAACACCTTCTACATCCGCAATAAATTTATCTAATTCAGCTGTTATTTGTAAGGCTAACTCTCGTGTTGGAGTTACAATAAGTGCTTGAATGTGTCCTTTGCTCGAATCAATCTTTTCTAAAATCGGTAACATGAAGGCAATTGTTTTACCAGTCCCAGTTTGTGCTTGAGCGATGACATCTTTATTTTCGAGTATGATTGGAATTGCTCTCTCCTGAATCGGTGTAGGTTGAAAAATCCCTTCATTTTTTAATGTATTGATTAATATATTTGAAAGGTTTAATGACAAAAAATTTTGCATTTGCTATACCTGCTTTCTTATACGTGTTACGTTTTGTAATTAGTTCTATGCGGTCTACCCTAGGTACGAACGATATGAATATCATCCTAAAACGATGAAAGGACAGTACCCCTAGTGAGATATCGCCCTTCTTAAACCCTATATTTATTCAAAGTTTTGTTTACAATAGTTAAATACTTGGATTTCTTCCTCTGCGTCTAAAGCCCAATCATAATATTTATTTGTATTTTTTTCAAAGATTTGATATTGCGCAACTTTATAATCATCTTCATGAACTGCAAAGATGACTTTTATGTATAAACCTTCAGGACTAAATAAGTCATCATCTTCTGGTACTTCAATATGTAAAAGAAATTCGTATCTATCTCCAACTAAGATCCCTGTAGGGTCTTTTAGCTTTTCAACTGAATGACTAATAATATTCATTAATTCCTCTCCCTTTATAATACCCTTGATCCAACTATTATTAATCAATTGACCGAAAAATTTTGTTGAGCTGTAGCTAAACAATAGATAAAAATAGTTAAATCCTATCATTCATTTTACCATAAATCATATTCCAACGTTCTTACCTTGTGTTTCGTTGTATATGTTTTTTTAAACCCTTTATAATAATCTTACAAACAGAATGGTTAAACAAGTTAATTTTATTCCTAGTGTTAAAAATAATAGACGCCAAGTAAAAACTACACGCTATGTGAAATTACCTTATTCAAATTCAAAATACTTATCATCAATCAGGTCAGATACTGGAACTATTTCAATGTTTCGTTCCTTAAATTGCTTCATTGATTGTGAAATTCCAGTATAACAAACTTTACCTGTCTCACCAACATGTCCTATTGCGATTCCTACCCCGTGCTCTTCTGCAACTTCTGCTAATTTTAACATTTGGTTCGTCACATGAGACACAGAGGAAATATCATCTAGAAATATATCTCTTTCTAGTAGTGGAACACCTAGCTCCTCTGCAATTTCGGGAAACTTTGAGTTCGGGCTTGTAACACTATCAACAATATACATGTTTTTTTGTTTAACTACTTCAACAATTGCTCTGACAATATCTTCATTTTCAACGACGAGAGAACCCATATGATTGTTTAAACCTTTTGCATAAGGTACACTTTCTATTGCTTCAGTTACTCTCTTTTTCACTTCAGATGGAGGTAGATCAATTGTTATGGGCTTTGGACCTAACCAAGATTTTTTTCCTTTTTTTGGTTGCATAGGCAAATGTACCATGATTTCAAAACCTTGTTGATGTGCCAACATCGCGTGCTCTATGGAGTTGTCAGCAAATGGCATAACAGCAACAGTGATTGGAATATCACCTTTCAAAAATTCCATCACTCCACCATCTCCCCCGCCAAAATCATCAATAATAATGGCTGACTTAATCTTCTCAGCTTCTCCATTTACATTATGTGTTGTTAACAAGGAAGTAACAATTATCAATGCACAAATAACAGTATGTTTCAAAACCATCCCACCTAATTATGTTAGTCATTTTATTATTCGTTGTTCCCCATTTGCTATACATGGACATAAATGACCTTAACACATTAAAATGAATGAATATTTGCTATTGACAGAGCTACTTATATAACGGGAAAATTGCCGAAAGACGGTGTTAATAGATATTGTAACTGAAGGCTTTTTGAATCCGTAAATTGCTTTTTTCCGTTTAAACCGTTAATTAGGCTCGACATGAACATGGATATCATATACCTCATGTTCCTTTCTTAAGACATTTTCAACCATCGTTGATATATCATGTGCTTCACGTATATTTAGATTAGAGTTAACAAGAATAACAATGTCTACTACAGCGTTATTCCCATACCTCCTTCCTCTAATCTCTTTTACCCCTTTTACGCCATATAAACTAAGAACTGTTTCTTTGTAACAGCTTATTAGCTCTTCATCAAAACCGTCTGTTAAATGTAGCGATGCATCTTGAAAAATCCCCCAAGCTGTTCTGCAAATAAGAATTGCAACTATAATTGCAGTGAGAGGATCTAGCCACGGCAAATTAAGCTGAGAACCGACTATACCCACAGCTGTACCTATGCTTACCCATGCATCGGATAAATTATCTTTAGCAGCAGCGAGCACTGCTTGACTCTTAATTTTCTTCCCTAAATTTCTATTGTATATGTATACAAAATACATGACTACCGCACTAAAGATTCCAGTCCATGCAGAAATCATGTCAGGGGATTGATGTTTGCCGCTTACAACAGAGATAACAGCGTCATATAAAACTTGGATACCTACAAACATCATAATAAACGAAGCCACTAATGAAGCTACTGTTTCTGCTTTCCAATGGCCGTATGGATGATTTTTATCAGGTGGTTTTTGAGACAATTTTAAACCTATTAAAACTGCAACAGAAGCAATGATATCCGTTGCATTATTTAGTCCGTCTGCGATTAACGCTTGAGAATTTGCAGTGTTTCCTATAAATAACTTCAATGCTGATAAGCAGATATAGGCAATGATACTTATCACTGCTCCACGTTCACCAATTTTTAATTCTTGATATTTTTGTTGCTCCATAATTTACCCCTCCACTTATCTTACGTAACATCATAACAACTATACATCGTGTGGGTCTAGAGCAACCTTTTTTCCTTAAACTTTACAATTAATAGGTGTCAAAAAAAGTTTCGCTTAGTAAAAATTAAGCTCCTTGTTCATTTTGAATTTTATGTCGTACGTACAGCCCAAACATGACAATTGCCAAAAGAAGCAACACCGATAAAAAGATAAATATATTCCTATAACTTATCTCTGCTACTAATCCTTTTTGTTGTTGCATCGTCAATAATATCCCTGTTAATGTTACACCAAAAGCGCCTCCAATGAATTGTGTCAATTGTGCCATTCCCATACCAGATCCTATTTCAGAACTAGGTAAAATCCTCGTTAATTCATTAGAAACACTTGAAGTAAGTGCAGAAAAACCAACACTCATGAACATATATGTGACAAGGATGAAGTATGGAGATATACTAGCTAGCATTGCAAATAAAACAGTCGCAATCATAAGAAACGTTTGTCCGAAAATGATTAAAGGTATATTGCCGAATTTATCTATTAATCTTCCAATAAACTGTGCAGCTACTGCAGATAAAATCGCACCAGGAAAAATAATCATCCCAATTGCAGCAGGTTCCATATTATACACATTTGCTAAAATAAGTGGTAATAAGAATAAGGAGGCAAAGTGTATTATAAATGCAGAAAAAGCAATGAATAATAGCTTTAAATACTGTTTATTTTTAAGTAGTGCCGGTTGAATAAATGGAAGTTCAATTTTTCCTATATGTCTCCACATAATAAAAATTAACATAATTGTAGTTATTAAAATGACATACGAAAAAGTTGAAAGAAACAACAACAATCCAGTTACACATAAAGCAGTAAGAATTCCACCAATCGTATCAAACTTTACCTTCTTCACTTCCTCATGAGGTAATAGCTTCAAAAAAATTGGAATAAACAGTAATACGAGACCTGTTACAGCAAAAAGATAATTCCAGCCCAAATATTGCGTAATTGCTCCACCAATTACAGGACCTAACCCAAAACCTAGTGAAGCAGCCGATGAAATAAGTGCCATCGCCTTCCCTCTTCTAGAAAGTGGAATGTAACGACTTGCAAGTACCATAGCAAGTCCTGGAACCGCCCCCGCTCCAGCAGCTTGAAATATTCGTGCAACAAGCAATACTAAAAAGCTTTGAGAAAGAAACCCTAACACGGATGCAACACCTAAGATTGTCAAGCCTATAAGTAACAGCCTTGAAATTGGAATATAGTCAGATAGTCGACTAAATGTTAACGTTGCAATAGCAAAAGACACTGAATATGCAGAAACAATCCATGACGCTGACGAAGAAGATAAAGATAAATCTTGTAGCACACTCGGCAATGCTACATTAAACATCGTTGTATTCATAACAACAAGCCATACAGTAAAACTCCATATAAGGACAATTTTGTTTTCTTGAATCTGTTCATTGTGCGCCTGTTTGCTAGCAGGAACAGAAATTGAAGTCATTTAAACCCACCTTCATTTATTAAATTACTAATAGAAACCAAAAAAATCATTTTCCATCAAGGTTCTTTTCGTAAAATTTGTTGAAATTGAGATAATTTATAACAGCAGTATATACATTTATCCAATTGACTTTATTTTAAAAAGAGAAAAGATTCTACGAACACTTCATATATACATATTTTATTTATTAGTACGAAAATCAAGAAATGCGAAAACAGCCTTCATCAATCAATATTAAATGTATTAATATTACTATTCGCATGAACGACTTACTATTTCGAATAGATGAAATTTACGTACACTTATTAATCATAAAGCGAAAAGAGGGATTTTGAAAAGAATAATGCTTATAGCTTCCATAGTGGGACTGCTTCATTCATTGAACGAAAGATCAGCTTCTGACTTATCAGGTGGTGACTCTATTCCAACTAATTGAAAGATCTACCTATAAAAGCGGGGTGATTAAATCATTAATTAGGGTAGTTTTAAGTTATGCTTGTATTTTTTAGCCTTTTTTGTGAAATATTGTGAATTTGAAATGATAAGGAAAGTTGTTGTCGTATTGACTGTCGTTCTACGTACTAATATATAAGCACTGATACACCTAGCGTTCGTGGCATGTTTTCTTTTGTACAACGATGACTAATACCTTTAAATCACTATTTATAGTACTAATTTGATAACAATAGCAACAATGTTTACGAAAAAAGCCGTAATGAAAAAGATTTGTGAAATTTATATGTTAATATATAAAGAAAGTTTTTTCTCAACTAAAGGACTAAATAGAGAGTATTTCAGGGCAACATTGAGAAATGGTAAAAGCCGTTATCTTTAAGGGGGAAGAAAAAAATATGGATATATCTATTCGAAAAGCAGAGATGAACGACTACGAGTTATTGTTGCCTTTATTTAAGCAAGTTCACAACCTCCAGTACGTGCAAGACCAGATTTATACATAGACAATCCGAATCCAGTCGAGCAAGAATTCTTTGAACGTCAATTGAATAATGGTAAACAACATATTTTTGTGGCTACCGTTGGCAAGGATATAGTCGGTGTTATAGTGACGAAGGAAGAAGAAACAGCCGAAAATTCTTTTGTTAGAGCGAGAAAAGTATTATATATAAACAGTTTTTCAGTTGCTGAAACGCATAGGAAGAAAGGCATCGGGAAAAAGCTAACTAAACATGTTTTTGTTTTCGGTAAGAGTCTCACAGTTGATAGTATCGAATTGGGAGTGTCCGAGAAAAATACATCTGCCATTGAGTTTTATAGGTCTATCGGAATGACTACAAAGAGTAGAAAAATGGAACTTAAATTTAACTAACCTCTTTTCACCACAGAGTATGAAAAAGACCAAATCATCGAGTAGATTTGGTCTTTTTCCACTTTATTAAACGAAAATACGTTTTCCTTTGTCGGTTTGGAAAGTTAAGGTGACAGATCTACTTTGTGATTTGAATCGAATAATCTACTATTTCTTCCCCAGACCATGTATAAGCTATAATGTAGTAAGTACCCATTGGGAGGTAAAAAACATTATTACGAATTGGCTCTGCTACAACTTCACCATTCTCATCCTCAACTACAACATTATAATTTCCACCTGCTTGATTAAGGTCAATTGTCACTTCTCCATCATTCACCATATCAAAATAGTACCAATCAGTGTGATCTCCTGCTTCATAATCAAGAGAACCAACAATACTTTCTTCAATTAAGTTCGCATTTGATTTTCGATTGTTAGGCTCAGTTTCGGTTATTTGTACGTCATCATTAACATTGATACTAACTATTGTCACACTTGTTTCTCCAAAATCATCGGTAACAGTTAATTGCACATCAAACGAACCTACTTCTTCATAAACATGTGTTGGATTTGCAATTGAACTCGTATGACCGTCACCAAAATCCCACTCGTAAGAAGTTATCCATCCATCTTCATCATATGAATCAGTACTATTGAACGCAACTGTTTCATTTACAACTACACTACTTGGTGCGTTTATGATAGCTACCGGAGAAATATTTGTACTAGCATTGTCGTAAGAAACTGACATAGTATAATTAGCAGATTCTCCAGACCATGTATAAGCGATTACATAATATCTTCCTGTGGATAGCGTCATTGTATTATTTCTTAACGGCTCGCCTATGCGATTACCATTTTCATCTTCTACTATTACATTAATATCTCCACCTGCTATTGTTACATCTACAACGATATTGCCTGCTCCATCCACATCAAAGTAAAACCAGTCTGTATGATCTCCCGTTGCATAATCTAAAGAGCCACTAATTTCACCTTCAACTTGTATGTTATTTGCTGCAGATTTTCGGTTGTTTGGTTCCGATTCAGTGCCTTCTTCACCAGATCCTTCCACAACTACCGTCTCAGTGATATAACCAGTAGCTCCTTCATTATCTGTTACCGATAATGTTACGACAAATGAGCCGACTTCTTCATAAATATGAAGCGGGTTTTCCTCTGAGCTTATGTTTCCATCTCCAAAATCCCATTCATATTTCACGATAGAGCCGTCTTCATCATATGAACCATCACCTTTGAATAAAGTCGATTCATTAACTACAACACTAGCAGGTGCATTAATCACTGCAATTGGTACACTGTTATTCGTTTCGCCTGCATAAATTCCATGAAAGACTACGTCAAACTCGAATTGTCCATTTGAATTGACTCGATGATTTACAAAATAAGCAGTAACAGTTTTATAACCACTCCAAACGCCACTATTATCTAGTTCATTTAACACTGTATTCGTAACATCATCCATCTCAGCAATATCAACGGCTTCACCACGAGATGAGCTTTCACTAATGTATGTTCCTTCGAGTGTAAAAGTTTCAAAGAATGCTGATGATTTTGTTGTCACATCAGCATGATCTAAATTCATCAAACTAGTAATATCATTCTGAATTTGACTTATAGACCTTTCTGGATGCTCGTATAAATACTCATCACCTACTAAAACAGTGCGGTACTCTCCATTCGTGTAATTTTCCCACATCTCATTCATATGCTGCTGGTATGCTGTCTCGACTATATGATCTTGAGAAAGATCATCTACATATTGCTTATAAAGAGTTGAAGCTCTTTCAAAATCTTCGTTAGCTACAATTTCATTTAAGTCATTTAAAATATATAAATAGTCTCCACCGTTACCGTTGACCATAAAATCATAGAAGCTGTAAGCATAATCATAATAATCAAAACCATATAAATCATAAGTCGCATTTAACACTTGTTCAACTGTAAACCGAGAGGATGGGTCTCCTATTTCCTCAACCATCACATTTCTACCGTCAACACCAGTTCTAGTAGAACCAGCGAAAAATTCGGCACCGCCTTCGCCGAACCAAGGTAAATTGTTATTGTCATCGTACAAAGGAGTGTCAGCATAAAATCCTGGTATTAGAAATCTACTCATTAAGTAATGTGTGTATTCATGTCGAAACAACTCTTCTAATTCAAACCTACTATCTCCTGCTGCAACACTCCTATCCCATGTGTAGAATAATCCTGCACTTTCTATATATCTACCACCATTTTCAACACTATAATCATAATTTAATAAGCCATTCATAAGTTGGTATTCAAATTTACTGTTATACACAATTGATAATAAGTTGTCATCAGGATTCCCTGGTCCGTCAGCTGGATAATCGGTTCCAGAAAACCTATGAAACTGTGACTTTACTTCTCTTGCTGCCCAATACATTCTTTTTATTTTGTCCTCCGGTACGTCATCTCCTGCCCAAATTGTAAACTCACCATCTTCGAACACATATTCATTACCGAAATATCGATCAACAAATGAATCATAAGGTGCCACTCTTGCTACAGTTGTTCCATTTGCATCTACGCCGTTATATTGCCAGTAAATATGATAAAGTGCTAAATATTCCCTTGCACCCCATCTATTGTATACTGTATCAAGAGCTTCTGTAATAGCTTCATAGCCATAATACTCATTAGAATGATATCCACCTACGTTAAAATGAAGGATCAGCCACATTGTGTTGTCTAATGCCCATACTAAGCGGTAATCTTCTTCCATCTCATAAATAAAACGAGTTATTTGTTCTATTAAATAATCTAACCCAGCGTTAAACTCCCAACCTGTTGTTCCGAAGTTATATTTTGTTTGCCAATCAAGTGAATAAATAAATTCTATATAAGCATCAATCGCTTCATCATATTCAGCATACAATGTCAAATTAGTAGTAAACTCCCGAACAACATCACCAAATTTATAGTACATATCACTATCTGTAACCGCATGATTTAAAAACCAGCTTAATTGAGTGATCAAGTAGTTGCCTTCAGGCGCGTCACTAAAGCCAACATTACGATTGTCTAACACTGCATTGATCGCTGGATTTACTTTCTCTCGGTACTCCAAGTCATCGTAAAAGCGTAATTCACTATGTTCATCTGATTTATAAAAAGGTCTGTTCGCCATCTCTATAAGATTGATTAAACCTACATCATCTGTTTCGCTCCACTGAGGAGCTTGTTGTACGATTGCGTCTAATAATGCTTGATGACGGCTTTCATCAACATAAAAGTTAACAGCATCTGAGCTAAACGTCCAAAAATCCTCTATATCGTCAACGCTATTAAGATCATATATTAGGTAGTCTATTAAACTGTCATATGACAAATTATTTAAATAAGCGAAATTTGTAACTGTGCTAGTTGCTGTTATTACATTGTTTTCACTGTTATTAGCTTTTTTTGATCGAACCGTATTATGAACATCATATCGTTCATTCACGCTACTCACGTCTGAAATTGTCAAATCACTATATCCAGGTGCATGTTGTAACGGCTTTTTTATTTCCTCTCTTCCTTTGACAATAGTAGCATAATCATTGTTAATTGAGTTGGCTTGAGTAAGAGAGCCTGTCGATAAGATAACAGATAATACGAGGATAATGCTTGTAATTTTGTACATGACTTTTCGTTTTGTTGACAACATAATTCCTCCTCTTTTTATAGATATTATATTTTCGTAATTTTCTGTCTTTTATATCTTGAAATATTGACTTAATAAGCTTAAACATACCGTAATCAATTCCTACAAATTTTCCTGGAATTAATCTAATAAATTACGTCGTAGCCCCTCCCTTCAAGGAAAAAATATAAAACCGAACACACCTCTTTCTTAATATTTAGACAACAATACCGCTGATTGTTAGCCATGTTAATATAAATTGCAATTGATATACCAAAACTAAAGTAACAACTAATATTTACTACATTTGAACTACATAAAAAAAAGGAAATAAAATGTCATTATTTCCAATGAGACTTATGTATGATATTTAAATACGTATATGAAAGATGTTAAATATGCTGTGTATATTTTTATACATTGTTATGTATAAAAATATATACATGCCTGACATTTAAAAGAATATAAACATCAGCCAACTTTCATCTTTAAAGAATCTTGAATGAAAAAATATTAATTAGCATGCTTAGAATATGAATGACACAATAAAAAAGAGTAACTAGTACTCCTTAAATGTTTAATACTATAAATATTGACTTCAAATCATTTTCTCAAAAGATATTTTTAAGTGGCTCTTTTCGTAAACTATGTTGTTTTTTTACTTGCACTTGAGAAAACGGATGTCAATTATTTAACTTTTATAGCCTAAATATAAATGCCTCGAACGGTAGTTATATTCACGTATAATTCTTTCTATGGAAACCCCAACAACAATAGATGCGAAACTATTCTTTATAACATATACAATGTCCTTTACTTCAAACTAATTTATGTTTTGTGTTGAATTATCGGATCATATAATTAAAAACTTGTCCCTTAGGCAAAATAATTTTTCTAGATTTGATGAGCTCTTCCGTTACAAAAGAATATAAGAAGTGGTAGTACCAAAGAAAAAATTCTGCATATGTTGTTTCCTCTGCATATAGAGATTGAGAAAAATAGTTAAAAAGGTCATTATGATAGGATAATAATATGTAAATTAAGTCGTCTCGAATGACACCTGCAATATCATATAACGCTCCATATTCGTTCTCACATAAAATTGGTAGCATTAGTTTTTCATTATTTAACAAATGTAATTTTTCTAACCCCATCTGAATTTGCTTTGGAAGTGTTGCTTCTCCATCGTAGTGCTCTACAATCCTATCTAATATCAACTCTTTACTTTGTGCTATATTAATAGAGGAATAATTAAAATGATTTTCTACTTGTTCCGTTGACAAAGTTATAAACTGATCTTTGTTATACCGTGAATTGCCATACATACAGTAAGTATATTTCCCCATTTGTCTAAAATCATTACCATAAATACCAAATGGTTCTAAAGATGAATTTGGATTCTTTGCTAATAATGCATAATAATAATGTTTGTTATTTCTATTTAGTTTCTCCGATTTTAAATATAGTTTTTCAACATTTTGTATTTGAAAATTATCGAGAAGAACATCACTTAACATAAACAGGGAAAGTTCTTCAAAGGTAAACTTTTGAAATGCTGGAATGTTAAAGGTTTCTTTTTTAGTTTCGTACATTTTTCCACGTATCAATTTAACAATGTCCTGACCGATTTTCCTACTTAACTGATATAACTCTCTTCCGTCATCTTCTGAAACGATAGGGAAAGTTGGTAGAAAATAGTTATTCACATACTTAACTAGCCCTTCTAGACGTAATTTATCAATTTTTCGCATGAAGTCAACTTCTGATATTGATAGCAAAGTCACGATCTCCTCCATCGAAACTCTCGCATGTAATAACACACAAAGTTCATTCAGTTGATCTTTGGATATATCAATGTCTGGATAATTATTCCCAGTAGAAATTAATCTACTTTCATAATCATTTTGACGCAAATTTAACAGCATTGCTTTATCCATTTTTCTTCCTCCTTAAACTTCATTTTAAATCAAGTAGGCATTAAAAAGATTAATATACAACGCCAAACAATTTCATTAACTTCATAACATAGGAGAATACACGTTATTAAGTATACCATTATTTGGTTCTTATCTCGTTAAAAAAAATACTAGTAGGCAAGGTTTTCTTACCTACTAGTATTCTTTGTATCATTTCACCAGTTCAAGTTCATAATCAACAGCATTACCTTCCCATGTATAAACGATGACATAATATCTTCCGGGAGATACATTAAATGTGGGGTTAACTATAGGTTCTGCTAGTCGATTTCCCTTTTCATCTTCCACTAAGATATTATAGTCCGTACCGCTAATTTTCGTTTCATGAATTGTTACTACACCTTCAGTATTAACGTCGAAGTAATACCAATCGGTGTGATCATTGCTTCCATAGTCTAAAGCACCAGTCATGACTGATACGATAAGGTTTGCTTCTGATTGTCTATCATTTGGTTCTGATTCAGTAGCTACCCCTCCATTACCTGGTTCAGTTTGTTCAGCATTTAACGCTAGTGTATAATCAACCCATTCACCAGCCCAAGTATAGACTACAATATAATATCGCCCAGTTGCAGCATGAAAGGTCGGATCTGCTAATGGTTCTGCTATACGATTGCCACTTTCATCTTCTACTAACACATTAAAGTCTGTACCGTCTAGTATCGATACATCAATTGTAAGATCTCCTGCAGCATCTACATCAAAAAAGTACCAATCTGTATGGTCTGATGAAGTTGTATAATCAAGGGAGCCTGACAATAGATCACCAAAGGTAAGCAAATTTGCCTCTGTTTGCCTATTATTTGGTTCTGATTCTATCGTTGCACCTCCGGCATTATTTACATTTACAGTCATACTTATGCTATCTGTTGCACCTTCATTATCCCGAACAGTTAATTGTACAGTAAAAATACCAGCTTCAGTGTACAAATGAGTAGGATTTTCTCTTGCACTCGTATTACCATCTCCAAAATCCCACTCAAAACTAACGATAGAGCCGTCTGAATCATAAGAGTCCGTGCTGTAGAATTGAACCGTTTCACCAACAATTAACTGACTATTACCACTTATTATTGCAATTGGATTGCTGTTAGTAGAATTACCAGTATATTTTCCATGAAAAACTACATCATACTCGTATTGTCCACTTGCATTAACTCGATGATTGACAAAATAGGCTGTTAACGTTTCATAGCCGCTCCATTGACCAGTTCTAGATAAGTCATTAATGACTTGATTAACAATGTCATTCATATTTTGAAAGTCTTCCATTTCTCCATATGAAGTTCCTCCAACATATTCTCCTGAAAGAGTATACGTATTAAAGAAATCAGCAGTGTATATGTTTTGTGTTACATTGTTTAAGTTTATTTCAGCTGAAATGTCACTGTTTATTTCAGCAAGTGATTTCTCCGGGTGATTTCTTACATAATCATCTGAAACTAACGGTACACCCCATTGATTTTTATTATCGTATAAATATGCTAAATGGTTTTGATATTCATTTTCTAAATTAGCATCCCTTGATAACTGATCCATATAACGATCAAAACCTACTTCGTCTTCATTTGCCACAAGTTCATTTATGCGATAAAAGATATCAATACGCTTATTTATGATGAAATCATAGAAAGCATATGAATAGTCATAAAAATCCCAGCCTAAGCTGTATGATGCATGTAAAACAGTATCTAGTGTATAACGATCCGCTGGATTAGCTGAAATACCTTCAACTTTTGTTGCTCTAGGTTCAACTCCAGTTCTCGTTGCTCCAGCAAAAAATTCCCCACCACCTTCTTCAAACCATGCTAAACGATCTCCATCATATAAAGGAGTATTTCCCCATAACCCTGGAACAACATATCTACTTTGCAAATAGTGAAAATACTCGTGACGGAACAATTCCTCTAATTCATAAATACTATCTGTCGGGACTTCTCTATCCCAAGTAAAAAAAGTCCCCCAGCTTTCAATATAAATTCCACCATTATCTGTGCCAACACCATTAATAAATCTATTTAATTTATATTCTTCTTTATTATTGTAAATAATTGTTGTGAGTGTATCATCAGGATTTCCTTCCTCTACAGGTGAATCTACGCCATAATATCTATGAAATTGAGCTTTCTCTTCCTTTGCTGCCCAATATATTCTTTGAACCTCTTCGGTTGTTACTTGATTTCCTGCTTTAATAATGATTTCTCCATTATCAAAAATATAATGTTGGCCATAATAATAATCTTCGTAAGCTGTTTTAATTTGTTCATAATTAATAGGACCACCTAGATCATCTATTTTCTTCGCAACAGCTAAATACAAACCACTATAATAAGGAAACGTAGCTATCGCATCAGTAAATACATTTAAAGTAAAGTCAGGATTACTATGGAATCTTCCTTCTTCACCAATTACCCAAATCCCATTATCAATAAGCCACTCTGAATCCGTTCCAACAAATTGACTAAACTCCAAAATCTTAGCTACTTCATTTAAAAAAGAGTCTACCCTACCGTACCAAGGGGCTTCTTGAACCGAAGTATATGATCCACTATAGTAATTAAAATAAAGGTTATATTCAAAGCCATTTAGCAGAGCATAAATCGCATCGGTTTTTGATAAATCATTAATATAAGAATTTACTCTAAAATTAAATTCTTCAATAACAGGTAAGACAGCATTAAAAATATTTATATCTGGCGTCCCATGATTCATTAAAAAACCGATTTGCGTCAGTATTTCTTCCTGTGTTGTTGTGCCAAGCTCAAAATGACGATTAGTTACAACGGAGGAAATCGCCTCATTCATTTCATATCGAAATGATAAATCTTGTAAGTAAGATAATTCAGGAGTAGGGTTATCAAAGCCGATATAAAATCCTCTATTAAGAACTTCGATTAAAGTTGGTAGTCCGACATTATCATTAGCTGTATAAAGAGAACCTCTTTCCACAATAGCGTCTCTTAAAGCTAACAATCTAGTTCTATTGCTATAAAACTCTACTGCGTCAACGCTATAGTTCCAAAAGTCAGAAATATTTTCTGTTGTGATTGTCACAAGCAAATCTACTAAACTTTCATTTGAGTATGTTAAAAGATCTTTGAATGTATAAACATCTTCTACAGCAGCAGATTTTATTGCGTATGATCTCTCATTAGAAGGTGGTGCAGTAGGATAAATTGTAAGTTGCTCACCTCGTTCAACATGTATCGTTTCTTCATAATTTTTATTATTTGAATCTAACCGTGGGATAGATGATCGGGCTATCTCGTTAACATTAATATTACCCTCCTCTCGCTTTATTACGTTGCTACCTTGTGCATAACTGACCCCACCGACAGGAGATAGTATGCTCGTTGCTAAGATAACACTACATAAATTACACATTAATTTCTTCTTAATGCCCATTAAATGTTAATTCCTCCTTGTTAAAATGGTATGATGCCAATACTCAGCTGCTTATAAACAGCTACATAAAACATTAAATTGTATGAGATTTTCAAGAAAAAAATTTTTTTGAAGTGATTAAATTATTTCGTATTACAAACGTTAATTATTGATTATTTTTAATTTTCTGATATTTTAAATTGTAAATTTATATTTGTTTAATGTTTTACAATTTAATAATAACAGAAATAATTTTTAACTTATATCATCCTGTGAACAAGTTTTAATTGCTTTACATACAAAATAATGCTAAATACTCAGGATTTCAATAAATTAAATAAACATATTGATACACGTTTCTTAACAAGGCTGATTTAGCATTTTTTTTAATATTTTCTTCTATTAAAAGATAGCTGTGAGTAAAAAGACATTTTCATTTTCTCATATTAAACAAAGTTAA
This sequence comes from Cytobacillus sp. Hm23, assembly GCF_051842895.1. Classification (NCBI taxonomy): domain Bacteria; kingdom Bacillati; phylum Bacillota; class Bacilli; order Caryophanales; family Bacillaceae; genus Cytobacillus; species Cytobacillus sp. Hm23. Next base: position 65,108 of record NZ_JBPXRQ010000001.1, on the reverse strand, counting down.
CAAAAATAGCCTTTGACAAACAAGATGTTTTGAAAGGCTATTTTCGCATAAACACGAAATATAACTATAGTTTGTGGCTTCATCTCTATAAATTTTATAATGTACATTAATGACTCAATTGTAAGTAAAGAAAGCTTCAAGTTTTCGACAAGAGCGATCGAATTCTAAAGACAGCTTCTATTTACTATTTATAGTACAATTTGTCGTTTGTAGAAGATGATATGTTTTTTAAGATAACCATACAAGATTTTAACATCTATAGGTGTAGAAATTATTCCAGAGACGAAGAAATTTCTTTTTAGATCAAATGCCAAAAAAGCATTATCATAAAGTTATTTATTTAATCTCGTGTTAAGAGAATTTTACCTACACTTCTGTCATCACTTTCTCCTATAACACGAATTTGCAAGCCATATGTCGGAATGTTACGCCCTGCATCAGCTACTTTACTGTTTAGGTAAGATTGACTGTCATCAAATAGTGTATTTTGTTGAGTAAAGTTATCTCTAATGCTTGCACCATAATAATCATCGTAGTCTAAATAGACTTTTTCTGATTGTACTAAACCAAATGCAGCATCGTGAATTTGTGTATCAGTATATGTGATGTACCCATCTGTCCAAGTGACCATTTGTTGATCAGCATCAACAACACCTAAATAACCATCTCCGGGATGATCACCAACAGCATTATTATCTTGGGTATGATCAACGTACCATATCACCAACCCCGGCTTATAGGATAAGTATACGGGTTTACTTGTGATTGGACGAATATGACTCAATGCCTTGTCTACCCCTTGATGGTTTCTCCATTCTAATAAATAGTAGTGCTCACCACTATATGTCCCAGTTGCTTTCGTAAATCCATCTAAAATAGCTGATGTCTCACCTTCTGCATCATCAAAGAAGATTTCTTCACCATCAGTAACAACGCTGATATCATCAACCCAAAATCCTGTTTCAACTGTATTTGTATCTGTGAAATAATGAAATTTTAATTGGATTTTTGTGCCTACAAATGCTGATAAATCAAAAACACCATCTATCCATCCATCACTTTTTCCTGTAATTCCATGTCCGGGATTATTATTATCTTCCTGTGCCTCAGTAGTTGTTATATTACCTTCTATGGATACCCACTCATTAGTTCCATCCTCTTTTACTTGAACCGAAGCAAAGTCCCATCCTTCTTCAATTTGATAAGAAGTTTTAAATGTAAGTAAAGCGTCAGTGGATGTATTGGTGAAGTCTAAATTATAAACCAACTCGTTAGCTAAATAGTTACCTCTACCGCTGTAATACGCGTAACTCCCACTATAAGGTTCTTCTATTGTAATTTCTTTATTAGGTAGCTCTATTTTAACTACATCACTATTCGTTCCTTTAGTACTTGCTTGATCAAGCAATATTTCTAGACCGTTACTATCAATATCTTCAACAGAAATTGTATTACCTGTTAACCAATTCCCTCCAAAAGTAGCCTGTAATATTTCCTTTGCATAAGGACTAAACCCAGGTGGTTCTGTTTGTGGGATTTCACCAGCCCAACTACCAGAAGCCATTAGAGACCAGAAAGAGATAGGTTCTCCTAATCCAGAATTTTCATATTCATCAAGTAAACCCAAAGCGTGAGCAAACTCATGTGCAAAAATAGCTGCTCCTCCTGTCGCTCCTTGTATTGTATAAGAATACCCCTTTAGATCTGTGCCATCGAGATTAATAGGTTCATCAATATGCCAATAATGCGGCCAAATTGTTTCATCACTAGTAATATTATCTGACATAAAAACACCATCTTCAGCAACAGTTGATTGCACAACCATTACATAATCAATTATCCCATCAGGCTCAAAGATATTTCCATCATTGTCGAAATCATATTGATCCATCTGATCATATCTAGATAAGTCAATATTGTTTGCTGCTACATCTTCACCAAATTCTTTAAGGACATCTTCAACTAATTCGTACCTGCGCTCATATTCATAATTTTCATCTCCATAATAAGTTGAAGGTTTATCAACGGTATACCAGCCAAATACCTCTCCATCAATCGTGTGACTTCCTCCAGATTGTTCCTCGTAAAATTGTTTCACAGATATCAACTTGTCACCATTTGGCCCTTCATAACCATTCTCTCCAAACACGAGCCCTTCAAAGTGTTCTTTATTATAGTCCTCATAATATAATTCAGTATCATTAGGCTGAATGTCATTAACAGGATGATCAGGATACTCTGCTAAAAGTACAACGACATTACTAACAGTTTGATCCCCATTCCATGCCTCCGGATTCACTATTTGTACATCCTCAGCCAACCCCAACTTATTACCATTACCTTTTCTAATCGCATTACTTGTCCCATTTATGCCACTTTTGTCGTAAGCAGACTGGATAACTTTTAATCGTTTCGATTCTTCTTTATCTAGCCCAATCATTTCTCCACTAAAAATATAAGGATTATTTTGAAATTGATTTTGACCTCGGGTTTTTAACTCTGTAGCACCATTGGCAATAGAAACGGACATTAAACTAATTCCTAATGATATACTAGCGATTGTAGATATTATTGTTTTTTTCAATATGATTCTCCCTTCTATTTTTAATCGTTTTACCCAAGGAAATAATATGTTTTTTTTCTATTTTTTTCAATAGTGTAAATTCACTGATTATTAGGAGCCGTATTAAACTATTTTTATAGGACTATTTCACTGTATATATAAAAGGAAAGAACAAAGAAGCCTTTCATTCTACTTGTTTCTAGAAAGGTGCACTTCCAACCAGATGAACGAATATTATGATTACGTATCGATGTAATAGATTATCAAATTAATAAAATTTAATAACCGTGACAAAAGGCAATTCTTTATTTACTTCTTCATTATTTTTAGTTCTTTTCGTAAACTTTGTAGCTATGGCCCAAAAACTAGACAACAAATATGTCACTTTACACAACAGTCGTAGTTTTATTGAAAACTAACAGAGCGGTAGTGAAAATCTTTAACTGAATAATTCTGCTGAGAAAATGTGTGGTTACAATGTTACATCTTTGATTTCTCTCTATTAGTTTGTCTGAAAGGTTTAATTATGGGAATTATAATATGAAACATATGCATTGTGGGGAAAAGGACAAATTAACCTATAACTTACAATAATTGATGTATACTAAGGTTAATAGTTCAGGGGGAAATTGTTAAAAGAATTCACAGAGGATATGATCTAATAAGAATTTAATAACGTACATACTATGAAAGAAACATAGTTTAGATAACAAAATCACCCCAACAACCCAATTAAATAACAAAATAAGTATTAAAATCGGCCTTTAATTGGATTGTGAGGAATATCATTATCTTTATTGTTAATTTTTATGTCACCATCGAAAATAGACAACTGATAAATTAACAATTGTAACATTTATTTTGAAGAGCATTTCATAAATAATAGCTTTTTTCCATTGATTATTGCTGTTCGTTCTTAAATATAAACACGTAAATATCAATCATTCGTGGCATCTTTTCTACTTTTAAAATAATTGAGTTGTCACAAACTTACCATACTGCCCATTTTAGTAAAAAAGCTTCAAAGTTTAGGAGAAGAACCCAAATAATAAAAACTATTATTCATAGGAAATAAAATGTACATTGCCCCTTATTACCTGTTGATTTTGCTGATTAATGGCACTTACAGCAAAATTCATTTCATTATTACAGATTTGTGTCAATGTAGCTTTCAATGTAATAATGTCGTTTAGGAAGACCATACTTTTAAAGCGAATTGAATAGTCTTGAATAAAACCTTCCTGCAAAAAAGGGCTAAACAACTTAGATAAATTCCCCATCGTCCACATCCCATGAGCAATTATCCCAGGTAAACCTGCTTTTTGAGCTTCTTCATCGATCGTATGAATCGGATTGTAGTCACCAGATGCACCAGCATATTTAATTAAATCTAAACGAGAAACAGGTGATAATTCGACATTACTCAGTGCATCGCCCACCTTAAGTCTAGCTAATTCTATCACCTGTTCATCTCCTTTCGTAAGGCAGAATTCATAATAATCGTCGACTTACCTGTAAATATTATGTTACCGCTTACATCTTCTCCGTAGCTTTTCAGCACTAAGAAGCCCAACTCTCCACTATTGCTCGTTTTATCATAATAATCCTCTACTTCCTGATAACAAAATATCTCTTCATTAACAAGTAGTGGCCTTTCATAATGATATATTTCTTCTCCGTGGATCAGCCCTTTCTTAGGTAGTTGCAAACCTTCAATTACACCATAATTTAATACTCTTGGAAACGTTACTGGTGCAATATTAGTTTTGTATCGAGATTGTTTCCCTACTTCCTCATCTATAAAAATAGGGTGAGGATCACCAATTGCCTCAGCAAATTTTTTGACAGCTCCTCTTTCAATGGTGTTTCTTTGTTTTTTAGAACGCCTGCCTTTTAATTTTCTAAACAAACTATAACACCCCACAATGACTCGTTAATTTTTTGGACCTCCAGCGACGTAGATGACTTGCCCATTAACAAATGATGATTTTTCATCTGCAAAAAATGTTACAGTATTTGCAATATCACTCGGCTTACCAGTCCTTCCAACAGGGATCGTTGCTATACTTGCCTGAATTAAATCTTCAAATGATATACCAATTCTTCTAGCAGTTTCTTTGGTCATTTCCGTTTCTATGAATCCTGGTGCAACTGCATTTGCAGTAACTCCATATTTACCCAATTCAATAGCTAGTGTTTTCGTAAATCCTTGTAAACCAGCCTTGGCAGCTGCATAATTTACTTGTCCACGATTACCAAGCGCAGAAGTTGAAGATATATTTATTATTCGTCCATAGTTATTTTTCACCATATGTTTTTGAGCAGCACGAGTGGCATTAAATGATCCTTTTAAATGAACATCCATAACGGTCTGCCAATCATCATCAGTCATTTTAAATAATAAATTGTCACGAATAACACCCGCATTGTTTACGAGTATATCTATCGATCCAAATTTGTTATATACTTCATCAATCGTTGCATTTACGACAACAGGATCAACAACATTAACGACTTTTGAAAAAACTTCAAATCCTTTTTCCTGAAATTGCTGAGAAGCTTCATGTAATGCTTCTTCATCTATATCAAAAATAGCTACTTTTGCACCTTCCTCAGCAAATTGTTCAGCAATTTTTTTTCCTATTCCTCTGCTTCCCCCTGTGACAATTGCTACTTTATTATGAAACCTTCCTGACATGAGTTATATCTCCTTCCAAAAAAATCTTCTTAACCGAATTGTCCTACTTTTACATGACCTTTTAATAGATTTCTAGAAATGATTAAGCGCTGTATTTCATCTGTTCCATCAAATATCCTCCAGAGCCGTGCCTCTCGATACCATCTTTCTATTGGAAGCTCCTTCGTATATCCCATTCCCCCATGAATTTGTAGCACACGATCTACTACTCTATTACCCATATTTGCTCCGTATAGTTTTGCTATAGATGCTGCATGACGATTGTCTTCACCTTCGTCAAGTGTAAATGCTGCATTTAACACAAGCCAGCGTGCAGCTTCAATTTCAACAGCACAATCGGCAATTTGCCATTGTATAGCTTGTCTTGTAGCTATCGGTTTCCCAAATGTCTCCCTCTCTTTAGCGTAATTAATTGCCATCTGAAGTAGTCTTTCAGATGCACCTACTGCACGTGCCCCTACTATCCATCTTGCAAATCCTATCCACTCCAAGCCTAACTTATAGCCTCCATTAATCTCTCCAAGTATATTCTCTTCTGGAACACGTACATTTTCAAAAACTAAACTTGCAGGTCCACCTTCTCCCATCGTTAAAATTTCTTCCGATCTCCAGCCCATGTCTCTGTCAACAATAAAACAAGTTACCCCATCTCTACCTGTTGCTTGATGCATTTCTTTGTCAGTAATAGCGATAACCATAACAAAATCAGCATCATTACCACCTGTAATAAACGTCTTTTCTCCATTTAAAACCCATTCATTTCCTTCTTTAACCGCTGTCATTTTTATGTTTCTCGTATCTGAACCTGCACTTGGTTCTGTTATGGCAAAACACGATTTTTTCTCACCATCAATGGTAGGAATTAAATACTTTTTCTTTTGTTCCTCATTTGCGTAATATAGAATAATATCTGCAGAACCACCAAACATAAAAGGTACAAAAGTTTTCGAAACTTCCATAAGAACAATTGCTAACATCATCTGCCCTAGGTCTGCTCCTCCATATTCTTTCGGCGTACTAATACCCCAAAAACCAGCTTCTTTCGCCTTTAATTGAAGCTCTTTCAATTTACTTGCAGGAAGACCTGGTTTCCCTTCACGTTCATTTCTGAGAACGTCGTTTTCAAGAGGAATTAGTTCTTTTTCAACAAATTTTCTAATTGTTTTTTGAACCATTTTCTGCTCATCGGTTAATCTTAAATTCATAAAATCAACTCCATATTTTATTTTTTGAATTTTCGGAATTAATAAGCTATAGTACCCCATTTAAGTAGCGTAATATACTATCTTTTTTCACATGGAAACAATTTTATATTATATATTTTTGCAAGAAAAGTAGAGAGCGTTAATGTACAGTTTGGTAACACCTTTAACTTTAAGTAAGAGGCACCCTCCTTTCACTTATTAACAGGCTCTTTTCGTCATATTTGTTGTTATAGTATTTAAATAGGCACAGCAACACTTAAATAACTTTAACAAAAAGAAAAGATGCACGAATTGTAGTTTTTTGTTTCCCATCCCTTGCGAAGGAACAATTCATGCGTAAGTAGCCTATTTAAAAGTACTATAATTATGGATTCTATATTTTTGAGTTTAGTCCTTTAAAAATGTTGTTAATATTTTGACGTATCCTACCTTTTAATTATATTTTTTCTATAAAAAAACATTACCCTAATCGTTAATAATTTCACATTAAGGTAATGTCTACGCTACTGAGTATGGTTAAATTGTAGTAAAAGTAATTTTATAAGTTTTTCTTTCCATTTTTACTGTAACAATTAAGTCTTCTAAAAATTGTTTAATGTTAGAGTACACCAAGTAATCATCAGCTGTTGTAACACTAAAGAAAGATTGTTTTACAGTAGTATGGCCCATAGGTTCAATTGTTGTCTCAGCTAATACTTTACGGCAAGCATTCAACTTACCAGTGCCACCACATGTTTCGCAAAATTGTATCGTACCTTTACAACCACACGGAACAACTTTTATCCTTTCAATCGCCATATTGATTCTCTCCTATCACAATTTAGTTACTAGCTCTATCATCATTTTTATTAACCGAGCATGTTAATTATCTTACTTCCGACGCTAGTCATTTTGTTGCATTTACAAATGTTTACTTGGTCCCAACATGCTTCTTATCAATTCGTTTTTCAATTTTGGCAATAGCATCTTTGTCTTTAAGAAGCTCTTCTTTGTTTTGTCTAATTAGTTCTGCTAACGGCATTTTTACTTTTTTCATTACATTCACTCACCTTTCAATTAATTTTTCTTAATTAAGGTCAATATAATATGTTTTGGCTTTATACAATTATGATTCTGTAGGAAATTATCGTGTTATATCATGTATAGTAGGTCAATATTTTTTACATCTCTTCACTCCGCTTTTGTATTACCTATCAAAAAAACCTTTACCAGAGTGGTAAAGGTTTTTCTACATATAAATACCTTTACCGCTTGATAAAGGTCTTGCTAACAACGTTTATGTCGCCAACAAAGCCGAGAGTATCAAACTCCGTAATGACGACTTTGCTGTAAAAGCTACTCCCCTTTAGGAGAAACATTAAGTTAATTTACCTATATCATAAAGTAAACAATATGTCTTTGTCAATTAGTATTTTCATATTTTATGTGACAGCATGGGCTTATTTTCTATTAACAAATTTTCCACTACCTCATACGAAAGTTGTACTAATACTCATACATCTGCCTAATGCTCTGTCTAATAAAATTTATTACAATAAACTCAACACCATATTATATAAAGATTTTTTTAGTTAAACAAAGGGGAGATTAATAATGAAGATTATTGAGTTATCTATGAAAACATATAACTTAGATAAAATGAAGAAATTTTATACAGATGTTCTACAAATGACATTAATTGAAGAAAACAACCAAATGTTTTCTGTGATAGCTGGAAAGACACGGCTAAATTTTGAACACGATACCCAACTTCCATTCTATCATCTTTGTTTTCGTACAAACGATTCGTTTTTCCAACAAATATATATAGCGTTGTCAAAAAAGGATGTGTTATTACCAGATGAGTCTGGAGAAACCTCTTTATTTTGGGAAGGGCAACAAGCATATTTTTATGATCCTGATGGGAATATTTTAGAAGTGCTAGTAAGACCTTTTATTGATGATGAAGTGGAACCATTAGGCTGGTTTGACGTTGGAGAAATCGGCATGCCTTCCAGTTCAGTTAGACAAATGCAAGAAGTTTTGATCCCTTATATTAATGACAAAATGCATGGAAATGGTGATAATTTTGCATTTTACGGTGATGAATTTGGTGTTTTTGTTTTAGTGAATGAAGGAAGACATTGGTATCCAACTGAACGTCCAGCAACGATCCATCCACTAGATATTACTATACTTGGTGAGAGGTTCCTTCATTTCGAACATTCAAACCTCCCCTATACAATCACGGTGAAACGTAATTAATTATTAAATACACTTGACTATTTTTGCATTATACTAATAGCCCTTCACCTAAACGATCTGTATTGTTGCTATACATTTTTCAACAGATGAGGAAGTGGATTGTGTAAACATAGGTACTTCAATAGACTTACTTACAGGTGAACGAGTACTGGTTCTAATTGAAACAACGGTAGATGTTTCAATTATACAGAATGATCTCTGATGGTCCCTTTTGTCCTTTGACGTGGTGTTGGAACAACTCTACATTTACAACCTTTATCTTTCGTTACTTATTTCACCTACTATAATGTTTTTTCATTTTAAATTAATGGTTATTTGCTATTGATGGTTGGACTATCTTATATAACGTAACTAAATTAGACTAAGGCCTAAGTTAATTGTACATCTGCCAACAATTATGATATTCTAATCATAGACAAGCAGTAACTGCATACAATAAGAAAGACCGCAAGTGTCGCAAGCACTCACGGTCTGTACAATAGACGATTCTCTAGAGAGTCGGCTTTAATAGTCTAAATAGACCACCTACCGCTCTGGCTAAAGCGTAAAGGGTGGTCTATTTGTCGTTATCTTTGTTGAAAGACAGTACTGAAATAATCAGCCCGCAAAATGCAATTGCTAACATCAATGCTTCAAATACCGTCATACGCCTCACCCCCTTTCACGGGGAATGAAGCCGACCACCCTTGGAAATTCGCTATTGTATTCCAATTATACCATAGTTGCCCATGTTATCGTAAGTTGATCCCACCTTGCATGTTTATGTATAATTAGAAAAGTTCCAATTTTTCATTTAAGAAAAACAGAAACTAATCAATTCACTAATTATTGAGCCTTAAAAAATGATTTATATAACCTATCACATTAATACAATCCTAAATTAAATGCTTACATAACATAAAGTACACCCTTTATTAACACTTTCCCCCTCCCTGGTTGGTTCATTCATCCTTTCGTGAACCATACAGGAGGGCTACTAATTTTCTGGATGTTCACTCCTTGTTTGTATCTATTTCTGGCTGATTGACATTTAGGTTTCCAATTCCAATATTAATAATGTTTGTTCTTCTTACTACTATTAACAACAGTAATGGAAAAAAGAAAAATCCCGCTAACACTAAAAAATCTTTTCTATGATACTTCATGTCATCTCTCCCTATTGACTTTACTGTCAAAAAGTTTTTTCTACTATTTTTACTTTTTCTTAACTGAATAAAGCTTGTTTTAACAATAAAATCAAGATACTTTCACGCAATATATTTTGTGTCAGCTTACCAGAACTAATAAGCTAACTCATTCTTTGCATTGCGACTCAAAGAATCTTGATAGCTTCATACGTTTTTTTTTGCTTCCTCTATAATGAACTTTTTTTACTTCTTCTCTTGAGCTTGGTTCTTCATATCAATCAGCTCCTGAAGGTAATTAATATGATAAATTTCCATTAAGATTGTGATGAAAAGTTGAGCTTCATTAAAATATTTCAACTGCACTTACATGTGATAATTTCACATGATACTCGATTGGACAGTAATAAACCTATATCTCTCTTTGATCTTTAAAGATAAGCCTATGTCCATAACGCAGCATAGAAAAATTTTGCATTTCATTTGTTTAATCCTATGGCAAATTCTCTTTTATATACTTCGTTACTTCATCTGCTTGTTTCTTCATTATAAAAGACATCACCTTTCATTATTGGATATACATCCCAATTCGACAAGAAAGGTGATTTTCCTACTATTTTTATTAGAAGATTTATACATAACAAACATGAAAGAAATTCGAGGAATAAAAAATGGCCAACTCTATAAACCATGATGAATCAACATAGAAATTTTAAGCTCGAAAACATCCGAAAAGCGGGCAAAAAACATCAAACTTATAAAGTAAAAATATTCCTAAGCATGTTTACATGTTCGTTTAAGCTTGCATATAATAATGTAACTTTAATACGGGAAGGAGGACGCGATGTATAAGCTAATGTTAATGTTGTTCAGTATTTATTTTTTTCTTTCCTCGGCATTTTTCTATGGGCAAATGTTAATAAAAGACTCTATCATATTTATAGCCCACCGTGGTGCATCTGCTTATGCACCAGAAAATACTTTTGCAGCATTCGATAAGGCAGTTAAAATGGATGCTGATTATATAGAAGTTGATGTGCAAATGACAAAAGACTCGCATTTAGTCATTATTCACGATCTAACGGTTGACAGAACGACGAATGGAACTGGTTATGTAAAAAACTTAACACTAACAGAATTACAGCAGTTGGATGCAGGTAGCTGGTTTCATACTAAATATGCAAATCAACAAATACCAACATTGTCAGATGTTATAGAACAATATAGCCGATATATTGGCATTATGATTGAAATTAAAAACCCTTCACATTATCCAGGTATAGAAGAAAAAATAGTGCAACTACTTCAACAATACCAAAACGAACAAAACATGCTCCAGCATATTAAAGTACAATCATTTAACGAAGCCTCTATCGTGAAATTCCATTCACTGCTCCCTTCTATTTCTTCCGGAATCATTATTAATAAATCAACCTCACCTTATCAAATCCTACAATATTCAGGTATAATTGATTTCATATCAGTTCATAAGTATTTTGTAACGGACGTACTAATAAAAACAGCCCATTCTATTGATGTCAGCATTTTTGCTTGGACGATTGATCGTTATGAAACTGCAAACAAGCTTGCTATAAACGAACCGATTGACGGAATCATTAGTAATAGACTAATGACTAAAAATGATATGGCAAATAAACAATTAATACTATACGAAAATTTTTGTGTTATGCCATCAGGGAATTCAAGTGAACAATTTATTTCACACGAAGAAAAGTCAAAAGGTTGAGCTTTAAGTCAACCTTTTGACTTTCTTACCATTCTATTTAGCAGTATCTCTCGATTAGTTCTTTCATTTTTTGTGTAAGATAACTCATATCATTAGCTGTAACTGTAAAACGGATGATGGATTCGTCCATTTCCAATGCTTCTGCTAAAAAGCCACCTAAACCTCTCGCTCGACGGTCTACTTCCATGAGTACTTCAACACTGTCATGTGATTGAGGGAAGAATACTAACTCCAACTCATCTAACTTGCCTCGAAATGGTCCACTCGTTGGAAAAAACTCAAACTCTTGAATAAATGGTAAACGCCCTTTCATACTGTACGGAGCTTGTTCACTTTCAACTTCGCGCAGACGAAAACCAAGTTCGTTAATTGATTTAAATATAGCAGTTGTTAAAGGCATCGGCTCTACTTGAATGTAATCCTTGTCACTAGGATCAACAGCATTTTTAATGTCTAAGCCTGTTTGAATCCATACTTTTGTTTTACCCATTGTTACAGGAGTGTCAATAGGTAGCTCAAATGAGAACGGGATTTCTTTTGCTTCTCCAGCCTTTATTGTAAAAGGTTCATTAATTTTAAACTTTCCAATATCAACTTGTCTATTAACCTTTGTATCATTAACTTCTTTAATATAAGTTGTTTTGACAGACAAATAGATTGAATCGATGTCCTGATCAACATTACCACCAGTTAGTTCAACAACACCTTTTACTTCTTCACCAGCTACTAATCGGTCATTATATAGCTTTGTATCAACTGTTGTCGATCCAATTCCAATACTTGCAAACATTTTATTAAAAAATGACATATTCATATCCTCCCATTTTCGCAAATATATTGACTAATCATATTATACTATAAACAGCAACTTCAAATAGGAAGTATTTTCAATAAATTTTTTGCAGTCTTAATCGGTATCAAATTCCTCGTCAATGATGTTCTTCTTCAGTAAATATTCAAAAGTGATATCTGCTATATCTAAGAGATCTTCTGCTTGTGGAATATGTCCTCTCTTTAGTAATTCATTAAAAAAAAACTCAGCAATTTCTTCTGTATCAATCACTACATTGATTTCACTCATTACATTTACCGCCTCCTTTTTTACAGGTTTATGTGTGATATTTTTACGATATACCTAAAGATTTACATCATGACACGAACATTATTTTTTGCAAAGGGTTTATTCACATTAATTGTTGGTTTTTAAAATAGGATGGTTTCGTACTAAAAAATCTCCGCATCTTTCTTCTATAAAACGATAACTGTTGCTTAAAACAACATTTTTATCTTCTACTTTTGGAACTATAAGAATAAAGCTTACGAAAAGAGCCTTGTAATTTAAGCTAAATAAGAATATTACTAACGTTCGGGGCATATTTTCTTCTCTAAACACTATAAAATTCATTTCATACACATCAATTATTCAAATGTGAGTGGAAAAGTTAATGAAAAGAATCTTTGTAAAACATGTATATTATGTTAAGACATTACATATCGTGTAATAAAAGTTAAGATTTTTAGGAGGGTTATGTATGTATGCAAAGCAAATAACTTATGTAAAGTCTCATGCGGAAAGTGAGGAGATGGATGTTGTAAGTGGACAAGCTTTTGACAGTTTATTAGAAAAGGTTACAAATGGGATGTTTGCATGCATTAAATACGTTGGTTTGCCATACTTGATCTACATTTTAATAAATTTTTTTCAATTGTAAAGTTATTATCTACTTAAATAAAGTGATAGTTTTTCTAAATGAAAGAAAATAATATCCATTATCTTTTTATATTCTTCATCCTGAAATGTTTCATATAGACGTTTGTAGTCGTTATAAATATCTAAATAGTAGTCAATCAGCTGCAAATATTTTTTTTTAATATAAGTCCGACTTTGATCAGATTCTTCTACATAGGAAGGTGAAAAATGATCTAATTCCTGATGTTTTAAGTATTTTAACGTTACATGCTTTTTTGTTAATACCTCACTACTATCTTTATCAGATAATAAAACTAGCTCTTCTTCACTGACTTCAAGCCACTCGCCCTCATTAATGCTTACGAGTTCATAAATGATATCTACAGCAACCTCAGCTTGATAATGCCATATTTCTGTTCTAATACCTATTACTTTAAATAAGGTGTTTCCATATTCCAACACCTTCACAATATCACCAAAGTAAAATTTATAATCAATTTCCATTTTTTCAATTTCAACATTATTTTCATAATCAGCTAATAGCTGAATCGCATTTTGGACATATAACTGATCACTGTAATTCACTTCATATAAAATTAACCCATCTATCATTGTGACATTTGTAATCATACCAACAGTACCATATTTGGAAATGACAACTACATCACCGACTTTAAATTGTGGTTTTTTTTCATTCTTCAAATGTATTACCCCCTTGCTGTAAGCTACATTCTAATACATTATTATATGCAGCTAGATCAGAAGAGGGATAAATCAATTTAACTTCATGACAGGATATTTCTAAGTTATATTTCTAATGTTCCTCATGAGCTCTATATAGCTCCCAAGCTGTATCAAATATTGACATACTGGCTAAGTAAGAACCATTCATTTCTAAATACGTACTAATTTCATTATAATCAAAAGAACTTTTAGGAAATCCATGATCTTCGTAAGCATTGTTTGCAAAGCCCCCGATATCAGTCTTAGCTTTAGGTTCCCTATATGTCATAAGATAATGATAAAATGATTTCAAAGCTACTACCTCTCAATCTTATATACGTGATATTAATTGTGTTCATTGTGTTTATATTAACTTTTTATATAACTATGGGTCAATTATTTTCACCTTCCTTGTCTTTTGGTACTTTGTTTTACTAACATGATAATTATGTAAGTAACAGAGTTCTGCACGCCCTTTGTAGCTCAATGATTTAAGTACTTAAATACATACTTAAGTAAATTTCCTGCCCTCAATACAAAGCCAGCCCCTTGCTGTGTTTTCATAAAAAGTAACCGAACCAAAACCAGTTGATATAAGTAATTGTTCCATATCCTCTTTAGTTTTATAGGATTGCATGTGATAGTTGATTTTGTATGTCTCTGCAACGATTAAGAAGATCTCATCCGACTTCAACACCGTAAAAACTTCTTTAACTCCAATCTCTATATCAGACCAGAAGTAATGAGTATTAAAAGCTATTATCGTATCAAATGATTAATGTGAAAATAGCAATTCATAAACAGTTGCTTGATATATGAGACTTTCTTCTTGGCAATATCCCCATTGTTAGCTTTAATCGATTCTTTTACTGCCTGTTCGGCACAATCTATGCCATATACTGTTCCGTTTGCAATTATTTTGGGTAATAATTGCACTGTTTTACTACCGCCGCAGCCTATGTCTAATATAGAAGCTTCTTCTACAAGTTGTATGTTCTCCAGCACCTATTTGTTTATGCCGAGAAGAGCACCCTTCATTATCTTCAGCATATAAGAACCTAAGCTCTCTCTTGGATTTTCAGCTTGGTCTATTAAACTTTGAAGTAATTTCATTTCTTTCCCCCTTTCTATTACCTCACTAGCGAATAAAAAAACCTAGCTTTGTACGTAGACACTTATTTAGCTAAAAATATAAACATAACATTTTCATATATTGTAATTACTACAAACTTTGTTTAAGTTAACAATAAAAAACTAGCACCCAAAAACATAGAAATACACACGAACCAACTAGATAACTATTTTTTTAGCAAATATTTTTCAACCTTGCTCCAATATGCATAATAGGAGCTACTATTGTTATACTCACACGCAAGTATCTACATCAAAAGTTGTATATAAATTACTTCATTTTAATGATGAAATTGTTGCACAAGTAATAGAAGATTGAAGGGGTATATAGTCCTTGTATATTTTTAAATCTGTAATGAGGTGAAAAGATGTTAATTAAATGGATCGTTTGTAATGTACCATTACATAAGAGAAGACAGTTTTCAATTGCACAAGAACAATGGAGATCACTAGAAAATATAGATGGTTTTCTAGGCCAAATTGGAGGATGGGATATAAATACACCTACTAAAGCATGTATTATCGCTTTTTGGGAGGATCATTCCTCATATAAGTTATTCATGAAGAATAAGCATGATGAAATCATAGAAGGTAATGATCAAATGAACGAATATGATAGTATTAAAGTTGAAATTTTTGAAAACAATTTAAAAGTAATGAACTTTAATATAAGTGAGGTTCTACAAAAAGCAACATTTTTAAACGTCGAAAAAGGCACCTGTACAAAAGAGAAGCAAAATCATTTTGAACAGAGTCAAAATTCATTATGTGATACAAAAATGAATGAAAATAAAGATATGCTAGGATGGATGTTTAGTAATAATCATCATTCATACTTAATAGCTTCATTATGGAACAATATAGAAGTCGATCATACATATACAAAAAACTTATTACCCAAATTTAATGAAAAATTAACAATAAATAAACATATAAGCCAAATGAACGAGAATTTAGTACAGTTGGATAGAAGTTGGTTAGTAACTTGTAATATGTAAGCACTCATAAAAAACAACGAAGTCATGTTAATGGGATAGATAACATCATAGAATTGTATCCCAACTCTATTATTAATATAAGTTTTAAATCATTATACAACCCCAAATTATATAATCGTAACGTCTATGGAATGAATGTACTATTTCTTGGTTAGAAGGAGTATCATCATTTATTTTAATTAGCTAACCTAGTTACATACCTCTACTAAAAAAACGTTTATAATTTTTAAAAGCTTTATATGGTGGTATTTTGACCGTTTCATCAGGTTGGTAGCATACCCTATCATGATATGGCATCTCTAACATTTCCCATTTAAAATCTTCTTCTGTACATTTTATAAAAAAATAATACCCTTCATCATCGGAAGGAGATAAAGTTAATCTTGCCTCTTCGTAATTTAACGCAGTATCGATTGCCTCTCTTAGCTCGGTTAAAGCAGCGCGATTAGCAATTAAAAACGCATTTCCATGCCACGATTGCTGACCGTATATATGACAAGTAGGCATAGATTCATCCTCCTCATAAAAATTATTGTTATAAACTTTTTCAAGCTGATGGAGAATTTCTTTTGGTTTGGTAACTTCTAGATAGGTGTCCATGCCCCATTCCCAATACCTTTGTCCACCACCCCAAAATTGTGAAATAAACTCATCATAAAGAGCATTATTTTCAACAAATAAATACCTTTCTAACTTATCATCTAAATCTCCTATAAAATAATAGCAGTGAATTTGCATATCTTCTTTTTTATACAAATAATGATATAAGGTTTCTGCTATTTTTTCTGTTTTACTTATTTTAAATTTAAATTTTTTCGCCCTTTTCGGCTTTAGTAAACCATTGACAAAGGGTGTCTCTGGAATATAGATAGCTGTAAACAAATCAGTATTTGACACGACTAAAAACACCTCTGTTAAAATTTATTGTCTCGTATTACTTAGTCTTTATTATATGATGACCAGGCTTATAACATTATTGCAGCTAATCATGAAGCTTTACACCCACATTATGAAAAATTTTATGAGTACATATTGAATTATGGTCGTGAACTAATAGACCAGTTGTTAAAATAATGAATTATAAATATATTTAAAACTCTTAATCTTTGATTTTATACCACTTATCTGTCAAGAACTCATCAGGAACCCTCTGTTCTGTTGGGTCATCAAATCCTAATTTATAAAGTGTTTCAAACCATAAATCCCTTTTCGATTCCGGAAGTTTGTTCCCACACCATGGACAGTAATGAATCGTTAAAGTAGAAGTACCTCCATCATGAATAATTAACCCGTACTCATCTAAGTTTTCGGTATAGTGTATTAGACTATCAGGACAATCAAAAATATTAGAATGTTGTTTACATTTAAAATTTACGTAATGTGTCATTGTTTCACAGCAGTGTTGCTTCATTTTTATGCCTCCAAACTATTAGTAATACAATCGAATTTAATCAATAAAACAATTCGTGCAATTGATACAACTAGACTAAATAATACTGATAATGTTTGTATTCAGCATCTATCTTTAATTACTATTAAAAAAAGTGACGTTAAGATAACAAACGACCATTTTGGAAACTCAATGTTCATTGATTTGAATGATATAGCCTCTGGTAAGATAGCTGTTGTAAAAAAAGTAATAATCCGATAATCCAAGAGTAAATCATTAATCGAAAAAGCCACAAAATTTACACTCCCATAAAAAACTCAGAATTTAACGATATATAGAGGTATAAAATTAATAATAATCCAGTTTAAATTACCTATTTAACGAATCCTTATATGTAAAATTCACCACTAGTCATTAAGATACTTGTAACAAAAACTTTTTACGATGACAAACAGCCCCACTATCCCTTGATTTGCTGGGTGTTAAGGTAAATGCCTTTTTTCCTTTCTTTTTTCTAACCTAGGCTGAATATATTTTTCAATTACCTTTACAGCTAAATATGTATTTACAAGTCCTACTATAATAGCAATCACTAACATACTAACCCCAGTAATGTCTTTTATCACAATTGGCTTAAGTAACGAAAAAACTATAGATAAACTAATAGGTAATGTCAATCCAACCCATAAACCTATATACAATATAAACATTTCTTTTCTCCATCATACTTGTCTTTTAACACATTTTCTCTATTCCATTATGTCTAAAGTTGTTGTAACATATCAAAGTTAAATATTGTAAATACTTACCCTCTTTAGTACTGTGAGAAACAAGCGGTACTTCTTGATTAAATAAGTGAATTGAAAAAAGCTATATTATTAACAATTTTTCTAATTAAATCATCATAGTACAGGCATCATACTAATGACGCCTTATATATTGGAGCAAATCATTCATGGACCGCTTAAAATTTTTTGTTTATCAATTGAGCTTATTTATAACACTTCTAGTCATCAATGTTTATGCCGATAAATATATTAGTAAGCCCTTTACTCGCATTGATTTATTAGCTATAAGTATAAGCTTACCGCTCTTTATACTAATAGCTATGTTAATTGATAGGTCTTATAAACGATTCAATGCTATTCAATTAAAGAATAGGATAGTATTATCAATAATCGCTTTTGTTTTTGCAGCTACGTTTCTAGCTTTTTTGGATAATATATGGTTTGAAATTACAGGAAAGATGCTATTCTTTTAGAAAAACTATACTGCCTAACAATGCTTATTTTTTATAAATACAGAATGCAGTGGAGCTGCTGTAATTAATGAGTTCATTCATTTATCTTTATAAGATTTGAATTTATATTATTAACAAATGTTCTTGACACTTTTACAAAAAAGGAAACCATCTACAGTAACAATTTTCAAACGCTATATAAATTTTGTAATAATATAAAAAAACTCTACTTCTTATAAAGTAAGAAGTAGAGATATTTCAAACATTTATTTACATAATAGTTGGACATGCTGATACATCATTATTAGTATGTTTTTACTTGCTACTTGTATCAAGCATGTTTATAACAGGTTTAATTAAAACTTGAAGTAATTCTTCTTTAAAATACGTGGTATTGCTAACAGTTCCTCATAAGTAATTGACTGTTGAATTTGCTCAGTATTGATTAACAGCAGTTGCTCTTCTATTGTATCTACTATTGCTTCTTCTTGATATTCGATACCGCACCGTAAGCATCTAATGCATGGTACAGCCTTAATCTGTATAGCCTTCGTACCATCTGGTAATTCCCAATAAACAGTATTTTGTTCGTGATTTATTTTATCCGATTCACACCATTGACAACTGATTTGATTAACCATTTGTATCAAGCCTCTTTTGTTGATTCGTTATTTTTTTCTAATTTTTGTATTTGTGATTGATATTTTTTTTCTTTTAATGCATCTCGTTTTTCTCTTTTATCCTTTAATGAACTATGATCAGGATTTTGGTCATAGTCTTGACGTCGATTAAGTCTTGATATCCCTTCAGGAATAAGGTTAAATTGTTCCTCATTCATTAGACCCGCTATCCCAATTGATGATTTCTTCTCATCCATAGATGGATAAATTTCTTTAAAATACCCATCAGCTCTACCCGCTACATAGTTTTCCGGCTCAGGATATGTCGTAATAACACCTTCAAAATTACGCAAAACAAC
Organism: Cytobacillus sp. Hm23; assembly: GCF_051842895.1. Classification (NCBI taxonomy): domain Bacteria; kingdom Bacillati; phylum Bacillota; class Bacilli; order Caryophanales; family Bacillaceae; genus Cytobacillus; species Cytobacillus sp. Hm23. The sequence continues at coordinate 45,376 of NZ_JBPXRQ010000001.1, read as the reverse complement.
TTTGTCTGCACTTTGGGAGATCAAATAATTAGGTTGAACAGCAATTTTACCTCCTCCACCAGGTGCATCAACTACGAAAGTCGGTACTGCATATCCTGATGTATGCCCTCTTAATCCTTCTATAATTTCAATACCTTTTGAAACAGGCGCCCTAAAATGGCTTATTCCTTCTGAGAGATCACACTGATAAATATAGTAAGGGCGCACACGTATTTTTACTAAATCATGCATGAGCTTCTTCATAATCGGAACACTATCATTGATACCAGCTAAAATTACTGATTGATTCCCTAAAGGAACACCAGCATTTGCAAGCATTTCACATGCTCTTTTCGATTCTTCTGTAATCTCTATTGATGTATTAAAATGAGTATTTAACCAAATTGGATGGTATTTTTTTAAAATATCGCACAAGTTTTCAGTAATTCTTTGTGGAAACACGACAGGAGCCCTTGTTCCTATACGGATAATTTCTACATGTGGAATGGCTCTTAAGTTTTTTAAAATATATTCTAAAATATTGTCATTGATTAAAAGCCCATCGCCTCCTGATATTAAAACATCACGAACTTCTTTTGTGTCCCTAATATATGCAATTGCAGCATCGAGCTGTTTTTTCGGTACGCCCATACCAATTTGACCTGAGAAACGACGTCTTGTGCAATATCTACAATACATTGAGCATTGATTTGTTACGAGAAATAATACGCGGTCAGGATACCGGTGTGTTAAACCTGGCACAGGAGAATCTTCATCTTCATACAATGGGTCTTCTAGATCGTATTGTGTTTTATAGATTTCGTTTGCAACTGGAACAGATTGCATTCTTATTGGACAACGCGGATCATCAGGATTCATTAATGAAGCATAATATGGCGTTATATTTAACGGAATAGTTTTCGTCGATATTTTAACTCCTTCTTCTTCTTCTGGGGTGAGATTAATAACCTTCCTTAAATCATCTAACGTTCGAATGGTATTCGTAAGCTGCCAAATCCAGTCGTTCCATTCCTCCTCAGATGTATCCTTCCATAGTTCTATATCATTCCAATGTCTAGAAGGTTTATATAAATCAAACATTTACAATCTCCTCTTTTCGTATTTTTATTTTTTACTTGCAACTTTCATGCCAATCAGTACTTATTAGTATCGTAACGATACAAATTAGACGTGCAAACGATGCGTTTCATCCTACATTTCTTTGTATTCTGCCATGGATGAAAAAAATTCATAATAATTTGAAATAGCATTTTTTGTTTTTTTACAAACAAAAAACTGCCAATAATTTGGCAGTTATCCTATAGGTTAAACTTTTTCATTTTATATTGAAGCGTTTGTCTCGGGATTTGTAGCATCTTCGCTGCTTGTTGAATATTACCTTGGGCTGTTTGTATTGCTGATTCAATCATTGTTTTTTCAGTTTGGCTTAGCACCTCTCTTAGCGGCTTAATTGTGTGATGTCGCTCAATTAGAACTTCATTGTTTTTTTTCACACTGGAAATGATGTTATGTGGAAAATGCTCTAATGTTAATTCTCTACCGTCAAGTAAAGTCATCGCATACTCAACGGTATGCTTTAATTCCCTTATGTTACCTGGCCATGAATAATTGCTAATATATTCATATACCTCTTCGTTTATATGTATTGCCTCCATTGCAGAAGATTGATTATAACTAGCTATAAAATACTTAAGCAGAAAAGTTATATCATCTTTCCTTGCTTTCAAGGGAGGTATTTCTAGAGATAAAACGTTTAAGCGATAATACAAGTCAGGTCTAAGTTGGTTGTTTTTTAAACAATTAGCAGGTGTTTCATTCAATGCTACGATAACCCTCACATCTACTTGATATGCAAACTCACTCCCTACTCTTCTAACTAGGCCATCCTCTAGTACACGTAAAAGCTTAGCTTGAAGTTCTAGTGGCATTGAATTTATTTCATCTAAGAAAAGCGTACCTCCATGTGCGATTTCGAATAAACCAGGACGATCAACAGCACCTGTGTAGCTTCCTTTTACTGTCCCAAATAACAAACCCTCTAGTAAATTTTCTGGTAAAGCTGCACAGTTTTGCACGATAAAAGCCCCTGATTTACGTGTAGACTCATTGTGAATAGCATGAACAAGCAATTCCTTTCCACTACCAGTCTCTCCGTATACGAGTACAGTAGAATCGTTCTTTGCTATTTTTTTTGCCTGCTCCTTCACATGCTCAACAGCTTTATTTACTGTTAAAATATCTTCAAACGTGTATTTTGCCCCATTTATTTTCCTAGGTTTTTTTGTATTAATATTCAGCTTAGACTGTAGATCCATGAGCTTCTGTGAAAGTAATTTCATTTTCGAATAATCTTTAGCGATTTCTACCGCTCCAACTATGTTATCATTTACTATAATCGGTATGGTGGTGTTGACTGTATCGATTAACTCCCCCCGAATGTTTTTATACGTTTGTGGTAAATGAAAAATAGGTTTTTTTGATGCTATGACCTTCAACAAAGTACTTGTTTTTTCTGTCAGTGATGGGAATGCATGAAGTAAGTGTTTCCCTAAAACTTCCTCTATCGACACTCCGTCATGCTTGGCTGCTATATTATTATAGAAAATGGTCACTCCATTATTGTCTACTACATGAATTGCTTCATCTATACTTTCTAATATTGCTTTAACCATTTCCTCTGTGTTTACCTGCTCGATAAACAAATGGTAGCCCCCTTCTAAAATGATGCTTAAATATCGGCAGTAAGTGCCAGAATATTGGCAATATTAATATCGTTAATTACTTGATAAATCTTTCACCCACACATTCATATCTTCAAGCTTATCAAATATATAACAATTATTTTTAAGCCTTCCTGTATACGAGTAGCCTAATTGCTTTAGCACAGCATTCATACCGTATGAAAGTGCACGAGCGATTGAATATGCACAATAAATATTGTTATTTATTAGTTCCTGTTCTAATTGTAATAGCAGGATTTTCATCAAACCAAATTTACGATGCTGTGTCAAAGTTGCGCAGTCAGTTAATTCTGCATTATTATACTTTTCATTGATTTCAGCTGAGGCTGCGCTCACGATTTCAGCTTGATGCTCAACCACGAAGAAAATTGTTCCGTTATTTATGATGTTAGTTATGTAATTCGGATCGTTTAATGGCGTAGGATATATTTCGAAGACAGTGGCATAAAGCTTTGCTAAATGATTAGCATCAGCATGAGTTGCTTTTCTCACTATATAACCGTCTGGTAGTTGCGGTCGAAGATCACTATCCTCTAGTTTTTGAACTGCTGTAAGTATTTTATCTTCTTCTATCCAATTATTACTTGTATAACGAGAATCGTCATAATACTTACACATACAATACACATCACTACCATTAAACATTTTTTGAAAAACTGCCTCTAACATAAAACCATGCTGTAAAAAAATATGTAAATGCTCATTTCTAACCTTTACAATTCCTTTGGTAAAAGAATTTGTTTGTATTAATTTATTGATGACTACAAGTAATGACCCAACATCTCCTCGGTAGTCATCAATCTTTAGCCGTTTATTGAAATAATCTAATGTTACTTCTGCAGTGAAAGTCCTTTCCTTTAGTTCAATATGATCGAAGTACTTTTTAACAGCCAAAGCTTCTTCCCCCTTTATTATAAATGGTAACAAATTTACCAGTTTTTTTCACCATTTATTGTTTTAACATACTTTTTACCTATAGTCTCTTTTTGGGCAGTTTTTGTTGTTATTGCTACAAGCAAGAGTTCAAACTATCTGAACATTGTCGGATCATCTAAGTCCAATCTGAAAAGATTTACAATTTTTATAACTGGAAAAAAAATTAATATTTTACTGAATGAGTTTTACATTTGTGGTCAATATATACCATAAGGAGGGATAAAATATGTCACGTTCTCAGAAAAAGCTCCTCGTTCCTGAAGCTAGGGAGGCCGTTACACATTTTAAACTTAAAGTAATGGAACAGCAAGGTTATCGAACATTGACAAATGATGCTAACAGTCTTAAATATGAAATAGCAAAAGACAAAAACATACCCCTATCTCATGGTTACAATGGTCATATAACGCCTACTGATGCTGGTAAAATTGGTGGTCAAATAGGTGGGACGATGGTAAAAGAACTAGTTAAGATGGGGAAAAAACTTTATGTTAATAATAAACAATAGGAGGTTTCATCTATGCCAAGCTATAGCTGTCCATCATGTCAAGCGAGAAGCCGTTTCAATATGATAGATCAAGTTGTAACACCTGTTAAAATTAACTTAGAGAATGGAGAAGTAGAAGAGCTGAACAACCTCGAGCCGTTTCATCTGCAATATAACGGGCCAGCAAGAAAGCTTCAATGCGCAAGCTGTGGATTAATCGAAGACGAGCAGCGATTCATAAAAATGGCAGAACATTTTCAAAATGAGCATAGCCATTCGCCTCCATCAAATTCTTAAAGACTTCATTCTACCACATACAAAGTCTGACGTTGTTTGTCAGATTTTTTTACATGAAGGCTATTTTCATGTTTTTCGACCTAACAAATAAACACGAATACAGCTAAAATACGTGGCATCTTTTCTTCTACTGAAGCGATGACTTTTGAGTAACACGCCAACTTTATTTTCTTGATATTTCAACAAAGTTTACGAAATTAGCCTGTTGATGATTTGTGCTAACTTTACACGTAGATCATAAAACACGCGTTTTTATCACTCATCCATAAGCATACACTGGGATATGTCATTTTTTAACACAAACAACAAAACAAAGCTTGTGAAAAACACCGTTAATTATCATTTAAGAGCTGTGTTTCTTTCGTTAACCCTATAGCCGCTATTGAGGCTCCAATTACTTGTAGCCAGCTTCCAACTCTAGCAATTTGTTCACCTAAGTCCTCTTGCCCTTGTAAAATGTAAACAATCCCTATAGCATCTAATGCAGTTCCAAGAGTCTGAAGACCATTGCCAATAACACCAAAACTTTGAAACTCTGACTCCTCCATACTGGCTCCTATTGCTTCAAACGCAGCCCCTATTGATTGTACTATATTACCAAGCAAGTAGACCTGAAATCCTTCCTCTTCTTCACCTAATATATCTATCTCATTACCTACTACATTTGTTACATTCCCGCCCGCTTGCAGCCAGCTACCAATTATCAATAACGTCTCAGCCTCTTCAGCTCCACTTGCTGGTAAGTCTTGTTCTCTCCCTACAGCCTGTAATGAATTACCCACCGCTTCTAAGCCATTTCCTATACTAATTAACTCCTCGGCTATTCCAGCTTCCTCTGGAATTTGTTCAGATTGGCCAATCGCAGCAATAATTGTACCTGCTACTTGTAACCAAGCACCTATAACTTCAAGTTGCTGACCTCGACTGACCATTCGTAACCCACCAATCTTCTTTTTGTTATGCTTATCATATTCAACAATAGAAGATTTATTTTATTGAAAAGCCTAATTTTTTAGCACATTTTTTAAGAATCGTAATATATTTTTATATTTTTCAGATGATCGCAGAGGGTGTGAAAAGCTAATTTTCATCAATGTCTTATAGTCCTTTGAGCGGTGACTGTTAAAAAAATAGTTTATATTTTTCTAAAGCATACCAATTTTGTTTCTAACATTTCATCAATTGCATACTTGATTCCTTCTTTCCCGATTCCACTCTCTTTAACCCCACCATAAGGCATATGGTCAACACGAAACGTAGGGATGTCGTTTATCATAACACCTCCAACCTCTAGATGTTCAGCTGCCTTAAGGGCAAGTTGAAGATCATTCGTAAAAATCCCTGCTTGCAAACCATACTTAGATTCGTTTACTTCTGTTATCCCTTCTTCCATTGAAGATATTTTATTAATCATCACAACAGGTGCAAAGGCTTCCTGACAAGAAATTTTTTCAGTTGAAGGAACATTTAGCAATACAGTCGGTTCTAGCGTATTATTAGCTCTTCTCTGGCCTCCAATCACTAGCTCAGCACCAGCAATAACCGCTTCATTAATCCATTTAAGAGAGCGCTCAACATCTTGCTCTGAAATTAATGAAGAGATGTCCGTAGTATGATCTAACGGATTACCAATTTTTAATTTCTTCGTTTCTTCTAGAAAACTCGTAACAAATTGATCATATATTTCTTCATGAACATAAATGCGTTGTAATGAAATACATACTTGACCAGCAAAGGAGAAAGAGCCATTAACACATCTCCCTATGAAGTCAGTTAAATTAACATTCTTATCGATTAATAATGCGGAGTTCGAGCCAAGCTCCAAAGTCACCCGCTTTAAGCCAGCTTGGTTTTTTATTTTTCTTCCTATCTGTGGGCTTCCAGTAAAAGTAATCGCTTTAATTCTATTGTCAGTCACTAATTTTTCTCCGATTTTTGCCCCACTTCCTGTCACTATATTGAGTGCACCTGGTGGCAGCCCACATTCCATTAACAGTTCACCTAAGTAAATAGAAGACAGTGGTGTTTGGCTAGCCGGTTTTAATATAATTGTATTTCCAGCTGCAATTGCTGGACCGATTTTATGAGCTACTAAATTCATAGGGAAGTTAAAAGGGGTGATTGCAGCAATAATTCCAAGTGGTTGACGCAACGTGTAAGCAATTCGATTCTCTCCCCCTGGAGCGGCATCCATTGGTACTGTTTCCCCATTAATCCGTTTTGCCTCTTCAGCTGCAAATGTATATGTCATTATCGTCCTATCAACTTCAACAATAGCTGCCTTAATAGGCTTTGCTGATTCTTTAGCGATAATCGTAGCACATTCATGACGGCGATCCTTTAATAATTCAACCAGTTTCATCAAAATTTGTGCACGTTGAAAAGCTGTCAGCTGTACCATCGACTTAGTCGCACGATCAGCTGCATCAATCGCGAGATTTATTTCTCGTGCATTTGCAAACGCTACCTCAGCTAACTTATCACCGTTGTACGGGGCATATAGATCTCTATATTCGCTCGCTTTTATCCAATCTCCGTTAATAAGCAGGTGTTTTTTCATCATACTCCCCCCTATTTGCTACTATAACTACTCAATATTTTCTTCAATCACACCACACCATTCCAAAACTGTCAAAGCGATAATCTCAGCTGTTTGAAATATTTTGTCTAATTCAACAAACTCGTTTGGATAATGAGCAACCTCTGTAACCCCTGGTCCGAACACAACTGTAGGTATATCGCCAACTTGTGAAAGCAACCCACCATCTGTTCCCCAAGGTGAAGCTTCTACTATAGCCTGTTCATTCATAATTAACCGATATTTAGAGCTTAATACACTGATTAACTCATGGTCTAAGTTTAGTGTTCCAGGTACCCACCTAGCACCGAACCATTCCAAATCAACTGGGTTATGTTCAAACCAACTATCTTGTAAAGAAAGGGTTGTTAGCCATTTTTCCATTTCGGCTTGTGCTGCTTGTAATGATTCATTCGGTGCAACACCCATTCTTCCTTCTATAATCACCAAATCAGCTACTGATGATGGCCAAGTTCCTCCTGAAATTTTACCGATATTTATTGGGATTGGGATTGGGATATTTGCATATAGAGGATCATTTATATTTTCGTTGCGTTTTTTTTCAAGTTGTTCAATATGGGTAACAACAGACATGCTTTTTTCAATCGCACTAACACCTTCATACCTAGTACCTCCATGAGCGGCCCTGCCTTTTACCATTAATCTAAACCACATAGACCCTTGTTGTTTAGGAAATATTTTCATATTTGTAGGTTCTGGAATAATTGCAGCATCTGCTTTATACCCTCTTAATAATGTAGCTAAAGTTCCAACACCGCCACTCTCTTCCTCAATGACACTTTGAAAGATCACATCACCTTTTAATTTAATACCTAATCCCTTAATGGCATCTATGGCTAATAATAATGCAATATTTCCACCTTTCATATCAGTAGACCCTCGACCATATAATCGTCCATTTTTTACTTCCCCACTGTAAGGGTCAACATCCCACTGGTTATGATCACCTTCTGGAACAACATCTATATGTCCGTTCAAAATAATCGATCGACCGCCACCGCTTCCTTTCAATACGGCAACAACGTTAGGGCTATTAATGAAGTTCTTCCGTGTTGATACAAAATATGCACTTGTCGTTAATTCACTTATAGAAGGTTCCCATATATCGATCTGTAAACCTAATTCCCGGCATTTTTCAATAATTACAGCTTGAGCTGACCCTTCATTTCCTTGAGTACTTTCCTCTTGAACTACTTTTTGTAACAACTGTGTTGCTTTTGTTTGATTATTACTAATCCATTCATGTATGCGCTCTTTGTGATGATGCATTTGTTAGACGCTCCTTTCTTATCAATTATGGAATTACTTGTAGATTGTCACTTACATGCAGCAAGGCACCTGTTTTATCAATAACATCTTGAACTGAGAACGGTGCCATTAACTCGGATAATAACAACCCCTCTTTCGTTACATGGATCACTGCCATATCTGTAATGATCATGTGAACACAGTTTTTTGAAGTGAGCGGTAATGAACATTTTTCAACTATCTTTGATTGTCCCATTTTATCTGCATGACTCATTACGACAATAACTTTTTGCGCTTTTTGTGCCAGCTCCATCGCCCCACCCATACCTGGTACCTTTTTACCTGGTATAATCCAATTCGCTAAATCTCCGTTTTGACTCACTTGTAACGAACCTAAAATCGTTAAATCTACATAACCGCGTCTAATCATGCCAAATGAAATAGCACTGTCGCAATAAGAAGCACCGTTTACAACCGTGACTGGATATCCTGCTGCATTGCAAAGATTCTCATCTTCATTTCCTTTTTTTGGGCTTGGACCAATTCCAAGCACTCCGTTTTCTGCATGAAACATGACATGAATATCATGTGGAAGGTGATTCGGAACTAAAGATGGTATACCAATTCCTAAATTCACAATCATCCCATTCTTTATTTCTTCTGCAGCTCTATTGGCTATTCGATTACGTACATCTATTCCCATACCCATGACCAGTTCACTCCTTTGCTTTGAACAATGCTATTGACGAAAATTCCAGGTGTAACGATTTCTTCAGGTTGAATTTGACCTAACGGTACAATTTCTTCAACCTCTGCAATCGTATAATTTCCTGCCATCGCAACGAGAGGGTTGGTATTTTGAGCCGTTTTGTCGTAAATTAGATTCCCGAACGGGTCACTTTTTTTAGCATATATAATAGCCACATCTGCAGTTAATGGCGATTCTAGTAAATAATCTATACCATCAACTGTTATTCTTTCTTTTTCATGGTTAACAGTTTCATTATCTATACCAATATCTACTAATATTCCTCCAAGACCGACTCCACCAGCTCGGATTCTTTCAACTAAAGTTCCTTGTGGTGAAAACTCAACTGTTAAGTTATCGTCTGACATTAACTTTCCTGCAATTGGATTTGAACCTATATGGGATGCAATTAGTTTACTTGCTAATCCTTCACACACAATTTTCCCGATACCTATTTCAGGAAATCCAGCATCATTACCAATTAACGTCAAATTTTTCGGTCTTTTCGTTAAAATTTCATCAATTAACGTTGGGGGACTACCAACTCCTCCGAATCCACCGAACATTAGCGTGCTATTATCTGATATTTGTTTTACAGCATCATATGCGGTAGTAATTTTATTAAATGAGTTTTCTATACGAGACACCACTATTTCACCTCTCGATACTAGTAATCTTACATCCCTATAATTTGCAATTCTTTTTGTACTTCTTGTAACGATATTTCAAAAAGTTTAACTAGTTCATCAATTTCTTCATTAGAAATAGTCAAAGGAGGAGCTATTAATACAGCATCACCACCAACCCCTTCAGTTCCAGCGTTAGCCGGATAAACAAGCAAACCTCTCTCCTGTGCTTTGTGCACAACAATATCAGTCACATTTACCTCTTCTTTAAACGGTAGTTTACTAAATATGTCCGATACAAACTCAACACCAATTAACAGACCTTTCCCCCTAATATCACCGATAATTGGATTGTTTGGTCGTAGTTTATCCAATTTCCCCATCAAGCTATGTCCCTTTTTTTCAGCTGATACTACTAAATTATGTTTTTCAACATAGTTAATTACTGCTAATGCTACTGCTGCTGATTGTGGATTCGCACTAAACGTATGTCCACTCATGATTGTTTTTGATCCTTTAATAAATGGCTGCATAACATGATCGCTTACTAAAGTTGATGCTATTGGTGTATAGCCCCCACTTAATCCTTTCCCTAAGGTGATAATGTCAGGTTCTACATCCCAATGGTTGATTGCAAACATTTTCCCAGTACGCCCTAACCCTGTCATTACTTCGTCTGCGATAAATAAAATATTATTTCTTTCGCAAATATCTTTAATTGTTTGATAATAATTTGAAGGAGGAATAAGTGCACCAGCAGCAGCTCCAATAATCGGTTCTGCAATAAAGGCTGCTATGTTCTCAGCGCCAATACGTTTTATCACTCTTTCAAGCTCTGTCGCACACATTAACTCGCACGAAGGGTATGTTGAATGATATGGACAGCGATAACAATAAGGAGGTGGAATAATAGGTAAATCGTCAAGTAAAGAAATAAATCGAGCCCTCCGTTTTAAGTGACCAGACATAGATAATGCACCTATGGTTATGCCGTGGTAACTCATCCATCTAGATAGAATTTTATTTTTTCCTTTCATATTGCGCTCCTGCCAATATTGAATGGCTATTTTCATTGCTGTTTCGGTTGCTTCTGAACCACTATTTACAAAAAATGACCAATGAAAATCACCTGAAGCTAGCTCACTCATTTTTTTAGCTAGTTGTTCAGCAGGTTCATTTGTAAATTGTGAACGATAAACAAAGGAAACTTTTTTCGCTTGTTCTGCCATCACGTCAATAATTTCTTGAACCCCATGTCCAATACTTGCAGTAATCGCTCCGGATGATCCATCTAAATATTTTTTCCCTTTCGTATCGTACAAATAAATACCTTTACCATGACTAATAATAGGGTACTCTTTGTCTAATGTTGGTTTAATTAAATGAGTTTCCTCCAAACTATAACCTCCTTTCATTAACAAAGGCTGTTTTTGCAAGGTTGTTTTCGCATCGATTATTGCTTTACGTTTTTAGACGTAAGCACGTATACAGCTACGTTTTTGGTATTTTATTTACTGTTTAATGTATTGAGCTCTCATAAAACACTACATACTGTCCATTTTTACTAAAAATAACAACATTGTTTACGAAAAGAACATTACAATGATGGTTGATTTACCTACTAGGGAATAACGAAGTATGCAACTTTAGTTACGTAACTTCGCATAACATCCCGATAAAACACCGAATGGCATAATAAATAATAATGCATCGTATACAAGGCTTAGCTTTCACTTGTGAAGTTACTAGATGAGTATAAGTGTTTTCAATCTCCTAGTTATTTTTTACAGTTAGGATATCAACTTATCCTCTTTACACATCATATGTAAGAAAGATTCACTTTTTTCTACCTCAGAAAAATTTATTTCATATAAGGTACAAAAATTACTGATTTTAGAATGGTAGGTAACAGGAAATGTTGTATTTTTGTTTTTGGGTCCTTACTTTTTTTGTTCAAGAGAAGTTTTGTGACATATGAGGATAGTTGAATATATAATGAGTCTTTACTATTGATTTCTATAAATAAAATTTATAAGATGAGGAATTTATTGTTGAATTAACACGAGATGATCACCAAGTTATGATATCATCCTAAAGCTTCAACAACCATTTTGTTTTATAAGATGGGATATGTTCGAAGTTTAGTAACTTATATTAAATGATGTTTGACTAAGATTAAATTCACCTTTCTTCAAGAATACGTTTATGGATCCAAATAGCTGCTTGGGCACCCTCCCCCATCGCAAGCGTTACTTGCTCTGAATGTATAGTGATATCACCAGCAGCCCATATATTTTTAACACTTGTTTCTTTTGTTCGATGATTTGTGATTATATGATGATTCTCCATTCGTTCTACTCCTAGTTTGTATGCTAAATCACTGTTTACTTTATTGCCTCCAAAGCCAATAAAGCCTCGATCAGCCTTTATGACTTCTCCGTTACCAAATTGGACTCCTGCAAACTGACCTTCTCTTTGCACTATAATCTCTGTAATACTTTCATTAGTTAATGTGATATGATGCTCACTTAGCTTGTTCAATAGTGATTGTTTGATAGTTTCTTTGCCATGGTTTACATAGACAATATTTTCCGACCAATATGTAAGTGTTATCGCAAGAGATGCACCAACATCTCCCGAACCTATGACTACAACCTTTTTATTAGTCACTTCGTATCCATCACAATCCGGACACACATAAACCGTTAACCCTAAGCATGGTACAAGTTTAGGAATGATGGGGAACCGTTCAACAATACCTGTTGCAAACAACACTCTTTTTGCTGTATATGTATCCCCCTTTTCTCCGATTAGCGCAAATAGCTCATCCTGTTCCTTTACATCTACTATTTTGTCTTTGATAAAACACACTCCTAAGCCTATAGCATGCTCTCTACCTAATTGACGAAGCTTCTCTCCACTTACACCATGAGGCCACCCCAATATATTATGGTAGCATCGGCATATTGAAGACCGCCCTTGGTTATTGTCAATGACTAAAATACGATGGTTATATCTCCCTAGTTGGATTGCTGCTTGTAGTCCTGCTATTCCTCCTCCAATAATGAGACAATCATTTTCCACCATTCTCCACACCTTTATCACTATATTTTTTTTTAATTATAAGGAATAACAACTATCGACTTATTCCTTTTTTTATATCAATAATAAGAAGTAAAAACGGACTCAGATGTTACATTTCTTCATCTGAGTCAATTTATTTGTTTGAAAGCAAGGTGCCTTAAACCTGTCGACGGTTTTTCTTTCTAGATTTAAAAGGCACTTGTTTCTTACTTTCGATAACTCTTTTATTTCTTTCATCGATTTCTGCATCATTTGCTTCATAAATTAATTTTATTTCATAATCATTGTTAAGCATATATATACCTCCAAACAGCCAAACTCCTACCATACTTATCATGACCGAAAAGCTGTCTCGATATGCACTATGCTAGTTTGGACACTGAATACGCATTGTTTCATTTTTTTAGCTATGTTGCAATAGCTACGAGTTATTCAAAGTACGATAAAAATACTCAAAGTGATAACAATTTTGTATGAGTTGTTAACTTAACAACCAATTTATATACCAATAATGAAGTAAATACGACGAAATACATACAAAGCAACCATCGCTCGTCAATGTACCATTTATTGAATGAAGATGGTTATCCTTTTGTTTACATAATATTTTTATCGTATAGTATTACAGTTGTTAATTTTCTGTTCTTAAGTAACAGAGATCGGTTCAATAGTTGTAAGTAAAATAGACCTCTATTAGTACATCCTGTAGGTCTAATGCTGTAGCTGTTTGTTATTAGCTCTTTTCACAATTAATTGATACTTTTCATAATCAGATCCAAATACGCATATAGGTAACATTCAGGGTAATCTTTTCTTCTGTAATGATTATAAAGAAGTATATCATCCACATCCATTATTCAAATTTAAGTAAGAAAGACAACAAAGTGTAAGAAAGAGCTTTGTTATTTCATGTAAAATGTAGAACCATCAATTATTTCAATATGTTCTACCATCTTTAACTGCTCCATAATTGTAAACAATGCTTCGTCCTTTCTTTTCGCTTCAATCATACAATCAATTTGTGGAATGCTACCTTTTATCTCACTCAAAAAACGCATGAACATCGGGAAGTCAATATAATCTGCATGATGACGAAAAGCTGTTTCGCTTTTCGGACTTGAAATATGCATTTTAATAGGGAGTGGAGAAGTTTCCCAAGTATTCACAATACGTTGCCAGTTCATTTGCCAATCTTCTTGCTGATGATGTGCGAGATGATGGTGATAATCGAAGACGAGTGGAATATTTAGTTTTTCACATAAATATAGTGTATCGTCAACTGTAAAAGAAGTATCATCATTTTCAAGCATTATCATTTTTTGAATTGATCTTGGTACAACCATCCAATTATCTACAAATCGCTCAAGTGATTTTTCTGTTTCCTTATAGTTGCCTCCAACATGCATGACACAACGGTGGGTTATATCAATTCCCATTGCTTTTAATAGTATAAAGTGAAGCTTTAAAGTTTTTAATGAGTTTTGTAAGACGTGTTTTTTTGGAGAATTTATGATGACAAAGTGGTCAGGGTGAAAGTCGATCCTCATTCCATGCTTGTTGACAAAACTACCAATTTCACGCAGTAACAATTTTAATGGCTGTAAAAAATTCCAATCAACAAGCTCTTCGTGGGTCGCTAATGGTATTAGCCGAGAAGAGAAACGATAAAAATGAACATCAGAAGCGACATTATGTTTTAAATGCTTGAAAGTGTTGTTTAAATTTAACTGTGATATTTGTTCCAATTTATGCAATGCTGCCTCTCGGTCCTGTATTTTCTGAAATTGTGAGAAGGTCATTGTTTTTGATGGAGAGGAATTTGCCAGTTCCATGCTCATTGCAACATATCCAAGTCGAACGATCGTCATAGTATTTACCTCACAATAGTCATAGATGAGTAAAGCAATTATTGCGGTCATATTCATTATTAACAAAAATTAAAATGATATGTAGAGTTTTTGTTAAGGTTCATATAAATGAACTTAACGGATAAGTCCCTACCTTTTAAACGGGGTTATATCCGTTAAGCGATGGTATGATTTCTTCTCTTAAATACACAGGTTATTACGATACGAAAAAATAAAATAATCACTTGGACAGCTAGTATTCGTGTCATCTTGTCTTCTATATTATATTTTGATGAAAACTATTTAAATTAAAAAAGCAAGCAAAATTATCAACAAAAGACTTTATTTCTTGAATAGTCTTTTAAAATCACCATAACCCAGTTCTTCTAGCTCATCCTTAGGAATAAATTTTAGTGCAGCTGAATTAATGCAATAACGTAAACCGTTTGGCCCTGGACCATCCTCAAAAACATGACCTAAATGAGAGTCTGCTTCTTTACTTCTCACTTCAGTTCTTACCATATTATGACTTACATCCATTTCTTCTTTGACACCTGTTTCATATATTGGTTTAGTGAAGCTAGGCCAACCACAACCTGAATCAAATTGTTCGAGAGAGCTAAATAGCGGTTCACCTGACACAATATCCACATAAATTCCTTCTTGCCTATTATCCCAAAATTCATTTTTGAATGGTGGTTCTGTACCGTTGTTTTGTGTAACTTCATATTGAATAGGAGTTAACCTTTGTTTTAATTGTTCATCTTTTTTTGTATCTCGCCAATGTTTTTTCAAAAATGTATCTCTCCCTGAGCCTTGTCGATACATTTTATAGCGAAATGGATTTTTTTTGTAATAATCTTGGTGATATTCTTCAGCTGGATAAAATGTCATAGCGGGTAAAATTTTTGTTACGATAGGTTGTTTAAATTTTCCACTTCTTTCGAGATCTTCTTTGGATCGTTCAGCTAATTTCTTTTGTTCTTCTGTATGATAGAAGATAGCAGTTCTATATGAATCCCCTCTGTCATGAAATTGTCCACCAGCATCTGTCGGATCAATTTGCATCCAATATAATTCTAACAATTTCTCGTACGGAAAAACCTCCGGATTAAACGAGATTTGAACAGCTTCGTAATGACCTGTTGTTTCAGAACATACTTCTTTGTATGTTGGATTTTCTTTATGTCCACCAGTATAACCAGATATTAATTTGTTAATGCCTGGTTGCTCGTCAAAAGGTTTAACCATACACCAAAAACAGCCCCCAGCAAAAGTAGCTAATTCATTACTTCTCATCTAATCACACCTTTCAATTGTATGTAACTGATGATACATTTTTTTTATAAGAAAATGCAAAAGATTGAGCTTATAAAACAATTATGCGAATACAGAGTGCTACTACGATAATTATATGATTGCACAAGAATGTGAAATAACTTCTCGTTATTAGCTAAAAGTCAATCATTTTTTTTAGCTCTGTTCTGGAGTATTATTTTTCCCATTTTGACTATTTAATTGGCTGTTTTCTCATTGATAGTTGTTTTCCATACTAAAATATAACAATACGACCTTCGCCATAAAAATTCTGAGACAATTTGTATTTATAGAAGTAATACATAATCAGTCATTTTCTGAATTCACATTGTTAGTTGACCTAGAACAGTATGAGATCAGTAATGATAGCTTTGCTTCAATAGACCTAAGGAGGGCAGCTATGTATTATCAGCTCTTTAATGATTTGAAATTAGAATATATTAAGGTTCTAATATTCATTAAAAACGATTCCACAGGAAAAATATTCAAGACAGATGTTTATCCTGATGCATTTAATCATGGTGAATTTGAATAATATATAATTAATGTAGTGATTGAACTAACAAACAAATATATTCTTATCATATTAACTACTTATTATTTACAATTTATCAATAACTCAGAAATCGGCTTAATTTATTTTAAGACGTTTCAAAACATGGCTCATCGCTTTATTAGTTGTCAATCTTTATACTGTCTCCTGCAAGAAAGATGATTGGATTAATAAATCCAAATATTAATATTATCAAGAATATATAGAAAGATATTTCATCTCCCCCTAAACCAAGCTCATCGACGATAATTGCATCATAATATAACAATTGCGCTGATGCTATTACTGATAGTATTGATAGTCCAAGAACAAATAAATTATTAGTCTTCCTCTTTAATTTGTGAGTAATAATAAAAGATAGGTCGTAATAAAGTAAACACTCCTGAAACTTCAAATGAGCCGTATGTTTACATAGAAAATTAATCCTCCACATTTATTAAATTATATATTTATGGACATAGAAAAAATTAGGTTGGTTATACTGCCACTTTTCCTCATGTCAATTTAATAACTACTACTTTAATAAAAATTTATATAAGTATTATTAGAGACTAGCCACCCACTAACCATAAATTTCCTTTTGGATAATCATAATATTATATATGATTATTTTTAATCTTAAAAACTATAAAGTATAACGCTAAAGATTGCTAGCAGTTTCACATATTGGCATCGTTCGGTAGTAATGCTATAATGATACAAAAAAATTAACAAAGGTGTGATGATACTTGTCTTGGGGTGTTGTTATCTTTATTGCGATTGTATATGCTCCAATTTTTTATCGGATAAATAGGCGGATAAACCAATTGGAAGATGAAGTACGGCGTTTAAAAGATTCAAACAATTAACATATATATTTCAAGTTTGTTTGGGCATACTCTCATACTCATTTAGAAGAAGTAAAGGAAGAAGTGAACGGATACGGGGTTTTAAATTAAATTTTTTTATCCATTTGTCTAATGATTTTTGTGTCATTAGTTTTTTGTATGTTTATGATATCGGAAAACTAACTTTTAGAGAACGATACAACAATAGCAAAAACCTCTTGAAGCAACAGAGATTGTAACAAAATCTGTTATAAATGAAGACAACAATATAATTGTTTTTTATAGGTGGGGTAAATTCCCCACCTGTTGTTATTCTTAATCATAAAATGAAGGAAGGTTTCATTGTTGTTCGGTCGTTAAATATTCAATCGCTTTAACATTTTGCTTTAAGCTCAGTTCTAACTTTTCAATTTCTATCTCATTAAGTACATTGGGATTTTTTGCGAAATTCGCTAACTTATCTATTTCTGCTATGATGTCATTAAACGTTCCTTGCATATAATTGTGGAATTGTCCTTTTACTTGCATCTTCCATGCTCCCTCCAAAATAAAATATGGTCGATTTACCGTTTAACATATTATTCGACTAATATTTTGCAGTTTGTGGGGGTAGTACCAAGAAATCTTTAATAAGTCTGCTTTCGCATTCTTTGTTGTTTTTAGTATTAAGAGGTATACACTTACACAACTAAAGTTCGTCTAGTCTTTTCTAAAAATATAAAGCACCTTTTATAGTACTAATTTGATAACAACAGTAACAATGTTTACGAAAGCAACCTTTAGAAACGTGTGTTCAGTAAATCTCGATACTACACTTAGTTTATAGCTGGAAATAATAAAACCATCTCAATATGATCATTTGCTAAGTCAAATTTATTAAACTTCATTTTCATTCCTTCATCATCTATCTGTAATTCGTTAAAGTTAACATTTATAAGCTTCTGAGCAGGCTGAATGGTAATCCAGTCTGGTATAGGATAATGGTCACTAATATATTTTAATATAGCGGATACTGGTATTTTGAGGTTCCCAACTGACATCGATTGTTGTTGTAAAACAATCGTACCATCTTCCTGCAGATCGGGAATAAAGTCCATTACCATATTTATTTTTTTCCCAAACATTGAAACCGTTCCTATTAACTCAACAGTTTCTCCTAAAATCACCTCGTATTCAATTGGTTGATCTTTCGATTGTTTTTTAATGTTATAGTTGATTAATTCATTAAGTTCTTGTTTGTTCGTTCTTATCAAAAATTCAGAATATTCATCATCTGTTGTAGATCGTTCTTCTAATCGGACATGTTCATCCGACTTCATGATTAAATAACTAATATAAAAAACAACAATTATATTTATTGTCAATAATCCTAAAAATAGCCACTTCCAATAATGTTCTTTCATCATAATCCCTACTTACTTAAATTTTAGCTTAGAAATTTCTTTGAAATTGTTGATAGCGTTGTTTTAAGCTATCATACACTCTTTCTGCAATTAGTTGATACCCCACTGTATTGGGATGAAAATAATCATTATTTAGTAACGCTTTCGTATTTTTTTCAAATAAATCTCCAATTTCCACAAAAAGGGTCTGTTTGTGGCTCAAAGCAATTTGTTTGCTTACTTCATCCCATTTTCGCATAATTATATTTATTTCTTCCAAATTATCAAACCAAACACTAAATGGATTATATAGGCCAATGATCACGATAATGCAAAAAGGGTTTTCACTTCTTATTGCTGCTAATATTTCACCTATATTTTTTTCATAGTTTTGTTGCTGCTTATCGAACATCGGAATAGTAAGCTCGAAATAGTTATCACGAACCACCTTCATAATATCATTGCCACCTATCGAAGCTACCACTATATCTGCATTCTTTATGGAGTGAATAATCTCATTTTGTTTAACGAGCTCTAATAATTGCGAACTACGCAAGCCTCTTTTACCGAAATTATTCACTGTAACTTTATGTACATAACTTTCCTTTATTAATAATTCCTTCAAAAAGCCAGGATACCCACCCATTCCAGAGCTATCTCCAACACCTTTTGTTACAGAATCTCCAAGTGCAACGAGAGAAACAACGCCACTTGACGCGGCTTTTACTCTTCTTGCTTCATACTTTATTACATCTGCTTCACTCATCTCTGCATAAGCATGATGATTTGCCAATAAGATGCAGCAACTAATACTTACTATCCAAAACCTGAATTTCATGACAACACCCTCAAGCTTTACGATATAGGTTAAGTATCATTAGTTTATGACTTGTAATTTGTAACATGTAGCATTCATATGAAAAATTATTGGTAATTTAGGAATGTAGTAAGGTCTTATTTACTTTGACATGGACAAGACAAATTCCTTCTTTTTCTGGAATACTGCTTAAATTTATTCATCCGTAAATTGTAGGTTAATCAAAAACGTCGATGACTCATAAAATGAACCATCGACGTTATGTTAATATTTACCAATGCGCCCTTAATCTATTGCAGCACTTTAATATGCGAAACGATTTCGTCATACGGTGTATCTGTTACTCCTGAATAATACTTGATAATTGTACCGGTTTGATCAACTAAATAAAAGTCGATTCCATGTATAACTTGATCTTCATTTTTCGGCTTTTGGACATATGTCTTAAAGTTACTTTTTGCAAATTCTTCGATAAAACCTTGCTCATATCCAGTTAAAAAATGCCAGTTGTCAAAATTCGCATCAAACTTCGTCCCATATTCCGCTAGTATTTCTGGGGCATCCACTTCAGGGTCTACGCTAAAGGATACGAATTCAATGCCTTCTTCTATTCCTTCCTCTTCTAACATACGTTGTAACCTTGCCATATTTGCAGTCATTGGAGAGCATACTGTCGTACAACTAGTAAAAATAAAATCAGCTACCCAGATTTTTCCTTCTAAATCATTAAGCCCAAATGGCTCACCGTTTTGGTCAGTAAAAGTAAAATCTTCAACAGGATATTCCACTTGATTAGGTATTGCAGCCTTATTTGATTCAGCATTCCCGCATCCAGCTAGGATAAATAATAATGACATTGTGATAAGTACAAGATATTTTTTTGTCATACAATTTGTTCCTTTCTTCGCATTGACTGTAAAAATGCCCATCTCATACAGTCAATTTTTTCAACCATTTTGATTATAATAGAAAAATACACCATACTCCAACATTAAAGATAGTATATTGCACTATTAAACGTAAAGAAAGAAATATCACAGACACTAAATTGTCACAATTAACGACGTCTTTTATTTTTTGCTTTTAATAATCGATCTAGCCGAGCCTCATGATCATCGGTTTGATCAACTTTACTGTTCGCCTTATTATCACCATTATTTTTGAGAATCTTATTATCCTTTTGCTTAACGTTAGAAATAGGCTTGTTACTAACGTTCTTTGTTACATTTTTATCTATAGTCTTTTTAGTCTCTACTTGATGAATACGATGTGTAGATACCTTTTTCTTTTCTTGTAATCTTCCGAACGTTTTTTCTATTTTTTCATTTTTGGCAGCAGCTTCATGCTGATGGTTTGAGCGCATGGTAGCTACTTTGGCAATAAGCGGCTGTATACCAAATCTTCTTATAGCAATTTCTATAATAAAAAGGAAGAAGGCTAGCAACAATAATAATTCTTCAATCGGTTGCTTTTTCACATTTTTATTTGTTAACGCTCGAAATGCTTGTTCGGGACTTTCTATTAGCTTACCATTCCCAACTGTTACAATGTCTTGAAGTAATGGATCATTTTCTTTTTTCACTTCAAACTCTTTTGAATATGGAACTACTATAGCTTTGCTAAAAGTACTCTTAATTTCTTCTCCTTCACGCTTCATTAATTGCAAATAATGAATTCCAGGTTCTGCAGCAAAGCTCATTTCATACTTTCCTGGAGCTATACTACGTAGCTCTGCATCAACCTCTGAACCTTGGTCGTCCACAAGCTTGCTCTCTAATGGCAATAAATCTGTGTCGGCTGATTCAATTGTTAGTACTACTTCTTTGCCATTTGTAGTTTGAACAACATCATATGCATCCTGTTGAAATGTAGGTAACGTCCATGTAATTAGATCATTCCACATAATAGGCCACTCATTCCATGCTGGCCAAGCTCCTGCCCATTCACCTTTTAGATCAGACGTCCAAGCTATTGTTTTACCTAAACCGGATTTCCAACGAGTTAGCACTGGGTCACCCTTTTCAGATGTAAGAACTGTTTCGGCCCTTCCCTTTTCTGTCGTCGCAATATATGCATTCATTTTCGGAACGCCCTCACCAAACAATCGCGATACACTTGTACCTGCAATCGGTGTAGGATAAAACGGATTATCTTCAATGTATGTTCTAGTAGTCAAAGCCGTTTCTCTAGACAATATACTTGGAATTGTTGAAGCATCAGCAACATCGTAGAAGCGCCCATTTCCTTCCATTGCTAGAGATTCGAGTAATCTTCGGTCTGCATCTGAGCCAATTGCAACAGTCGAAATCGTAACATTGTCATTTAATCCATCAGATATTAATGAATTATAGTCAGCATTGGTTGCAGATTGACCGTCTGTTAATAAAATGATGTGTTTTCGTTTTAACTCAAGAGGTGTAAATTGTTCATACGCTTGCTGTAAAGCCGGGAAAATATCTGTCCCTCCACCTTCCTGAATTGAACGAATACTATCTACTACCTCTTGTTTATCATCTAGGGGTGCAGTTTCAACAATTTGCCATGGTTTCTCGTCAAAAGCGATAAAACCAAGAGTATCTTTATCTCTTAATAATTCAACCGTTCGAGCAGCAGCTTCTTTAGCAAGGTCCATTTTATAACCTGACATACTTCCTGAACGATCTAACACAATGACCATTCCTAAGGACGGCATTTCTTGTTTACCTTTAAGCTCCATATCCACAGGAAGAATATCCTCAATCGGTGTTTTAAAATATCCACCAAGACCGAAGCTTTCCATTCCACCTGTCATGATGAAGCCTACACCGAAATCATTTACAGCCGTTTTAATCATTTCCATTTGTGATTGGCTGACCTTTGTAGCTGAAACATTAGCAAAGACGATTGAGTCATATTGTAGCAGTGAAGCAATATTGGTAGGCAATAACTCTGGTTTTGTTTCTACTATATTTAAGCTGGCTGAATTAATCGCGTTCGCTAAATTATCCCCATCACCTTCGTTGCCTTCAACGATCAAAATAGTTGGTGTCCCTTTTACTGTAGCAACAGCATGGGCAGCATTATTTTGTTGTACTTCATCACCTTCTGCAATGATTTCTGCTTTATATGAATGTAATGTAGTAGAATCTACGATATGTGAAAAGGAATAACTGTTTCTGCCTTGCTTTACATCAATCTTTTCACTAATAATTTGTTCATTATTTTTCGTGATTTGAAGAGTAGCATTCATATCTTGATTACTTTCAATATCTATACTAAGCTTTGCTTGTTCCCCTACATATAATGTAGATGGTACTTGAAGGCTTTCTATCGCTACATCAGTTTTAGTTGCAGGTGCAAATGGCATTACATCAATTTCTATACCTTGTTGCGCTGCAAACTTTGTAGCCTGCAAAGCATCACCTACGTTTTCATTCCCATCTGTTAATACTACAACTCTGCCTCCTGCATTTGACAGCATAGACGAAGCGAGTTGAATACCTTCTGCTAGATTTGTATAATTTGTCTTTTCCATAACAGGCAACTGCGTCGTATTCAACGGTCTTGGTGATATGGAACGAACTACAGATGCATTATCAGCAACAGATACGATACCATAACGGTCCTCTACTTCCTTCTTATCAACCGCATCTTCCACAGCCCCAACCATCTTGATTTCTTGTTGGCCGACACTTGCCGAACGGTCGACGACAAATACAGTCGTCACTCCATTTATTGGGTATAATATAGTTGGTACCGTCAAGGCAAGGATTAATAATGTATATATGATCGATCTAAGCGTGATAACAGACACTTTTTCAATCTTACCTAGCTGTGTTCTGTCTTTCGCAAAGAACACAATCGTCATAATTGCAGGTATAAATAGTAGGAGCATGAGAGGATACTTAAGCTCTAATCCCACGTCGGTACACCTCCCATTCCACAATTAATATCATACTAGCAATTAATATAAACCAGTATGAAGCGACATTATGCCGTTTGCTTGTATTGTTATCAGTTTTAGATTCCGTTTCAGCTAACACAAAACTTTCTGAAGACACCATCTTCTTTTCACTTTCCTCTAAGATGACTGCAAATAACCGCTCCTTCTGTCCATCTTCGCCGCGTTCAATAAACCTATAAATTCCGGGTTCATTTGGAACTGCTAAAACCCCATCATCCATAGTCATTTCCTTCACTACTTCATAATCTTCATTAAGAATAGAACGACTTGACGCATCCGTCGATAAAGAAACATCTCTTACCTCACCAGGAGAAAAATAACCTAGTTGGGAGTTCTGCTCAGTTAAATAAGTGACAGCGTTATATAAAAAGATCGGAAAGCTTGCATGTAAAGGCCAATCTGAATCTTCGATATCCATGGACAAGAAAATAATAGGATGTCCTTCATATGTGCCCTTACTAATAAGATCCGTTTTTCCACTTGATGCAATTGTAGATAGTCCTAAACCTTCAAGAGGATATGCATTTTGAACGTAAATATTATTCATGTTAACAAATTGAAATAATGGATCATTACTCTTCACTTCAATGGCTTGTTCAAGTTGAACTTTTTCTTTTACTTCATAAGAACCACCTAAGGTAGGTGACAGAACCATTAACGGACCATCGGGCCATTTGTCCTCAGATAAATTACTTACGATATATACCCCACCATCACTGTCTGTGAGGTCATCAACACTGTCTGCTTGAACTACTTCTTTACTCATATTGACTAATGCTTTGGATATAAATGGACTTACATTACCTATAAGATTAACGGTTGGGTCATCATTTATATTCATAAAAGCAACACTGCTATTATCAAGCTGATAATCATCCTTCACATTAATTGTCGCTTTGTAATAATCGTATTCAGGCAGTTGAGGAATTTGAATATCACGTATTGTTTTGGGCTCAATTTCTTCCTTTGATGAATGCAGTTGTTTTCCATTCGACTCAATATTTATTGTAAATATTACCTTATTCGCTGAATCATTTGCTACTGATGCAACTGCCCTTATCTCATCACCAATTTCACCGACACCGAAAGATCTTAACGAAATGTTATTTGTTGAAGTTCCGATGTTATTTACGACAATCTTCTTGTCAACAAACATTGTAGCTATGTCTTCCTCCGTAACCGAATCAGAAAAAACTTGGATTTCACCTGTGTCATCTGTTAATAACGCAGCTCCATATTGAATTGCTTCAGCAATGTTAGCATTCTCATAAGACAATCGTAAATCACTTATCACTTTACGGATGTTTTGCTTATTCGTATCTTGTGATAATAATATTTCCGGCTTCTTACCTGACTCAATAATTGTGACTTTTTGAGCTTGTAATTTATCTACCATTTTTGAAATCTCATTTTTTGCTATATCAATACGGCTTTCTTCTTTTTCTTTAGCACTCATTGATGCTGATGTGTCAATCACGATGACAATGTGATCCCCTTCAATTGTTGAATCATTAAAATAAGGTTGGGCTAAAGCGATAATAATCATGGAAAGGATTAGCAGTTGTAGGTATAGCAGGATGTGACGCTGCAACCTCCTCCACCATTTAGATGCTTCCCACTCTTGCATCACTTGCTGCCATAACAGTGTGGATGGAATCACTTGCTGTTGATATTGTTTTCTAAATAAATAAAAAGCGATAACTACTAATAAAAAGATACTTAACAACAAATATGTTGGCGCTATTAATCCCATCTACTCACCTCACACAATCCAACCTTTTGGCATCAACGATTCAAAAATGATTTCTTCAATTGTTTCGGTTGTAGAACATCTTATAAAACCAATTCCACGATCAAAGCAAAATTGCTCTAGTTCCTCAGTATGCTGGTTTACACGGTTCACATAATTTCTTTTAATTGAAGGTAACATTGAAACATTCATCTGTTGATTCATCTCACTATCTATCAATTTTAAATCACCTTGATAGTTTGGATTGGTTTCTTCTTCCGTTAATAATTGAATTACATATAATTCCTGTCTATTCGCTTGAATTTTTTTAAGAGCAGCCTTTATATCATTTAGTGGCTCTAAAAAGTCACTTATGATAATGCTCACACCTGATTTAGGAACAATGTTAGTAGTAATACTTTGGGAAAATGTAGCATGTTCTGATACACTTTTTGCTAACTCACTTATATAAAAAACAGCCTTGTTAGCATATGCTCTTCCTTTTTTATAAAAAAACGGAGAGTCGGTAGAACATATTGGAAAAATACCAACTCTATCATCATGGCTTAAAGACATATATCCAAGTGTAGCTGCTAACCTTTTAGCCGAAAGCCACTTTTCGTCAATTAGATGCATTGATTTTGAACAATCTAAATATAAAGAAATTACTAATTCTTGTTCATCTAAAAATCTCTTAATATAATGCTTATTTGTACGTGCATATATATTCCAATCAATTTGTCGCAAGTCATCACCTGGCTGATATTGACGATAATCTGAAAAGTCTAATGATTGCCCTTGTTTCATTGATCTTCTTGCTCCTTGTTGGAAGCCACGCTTTTGTCGTTTTGACTGAATGCGATGCTTATTAAGACGCATTAATAAAGCACTGTCTATAATATTGGTCGTCATTTTTTATTCACGCTTTGCTCAACATTTGTAATTAATTCTTCAATGATGGCATCTGTACTAATACCAGCCGCTTCACCTTCAAAATTTAAAAATAGTCGATGTCGTAAAACAGCATTCGCACACTTTTTAATATCTCCTTTTGAAAGATGAACTCTACTATTACTTAACGCA
Organism: Cytobacillus sp. Hm23; assembly: GCF_051842895.1. NCBI lineage: Bacteria > Bacillati > Bacillota > Bacilli > Caryophanales > Bacillaceae > Cytobacillus > Cytobacillus sp. Hm23. The sequence continues at coordinate 19,112 of NZ_JBPXRQ010000001.1, read as the reverse complement.
TGCACTTTGCCGATTTGTATCATACTTTGTAGCCCACGTGGTCCTGAGCCATAACGCACAAACTTTCTTATCATTTCTGGTGAAAAATCATTCGTAGGATGACTTGCAACGATGATATTGGTTGCAAATTCTAACACATCGTCACTAACGAGAATCTCTTTAGCAAGATTTTGGATTTCTAGAATATCATCACGATTGATCACTTTTTGTAATGATGGTGTTGTGTTTGTAGTTGTCTTTTTAACAATTTCCTTCAGTTGTTCTTTCGTAGGGTAATCGACATTAATCTTCAATAAAAATCGATCCATTTGTGCTTCTGGTAATGGATACGTACCTTCAGTATCCAACGGGTTTTGGGTAGCAAGAACAAAGAAGGGCTCCGCTAATTTTTTCGTATCACCCATGACAGTTACTGTTTTTTCAGCCATGGCCTCAAGCAGAGAGCTTTGTGTTTTAGGTGTTGCACGGTTAATTTCATCAGCTAAGACGATATTCGCAAAGACTGGACCTTTGTGAAAAACAAAGTTTTGCTTTCCATGTTCGTTAGGCTCTAGCATCATTGTCCCAGTAATGTCAGAAGGCATTAAATCAGGGGTGAACTGGATTCTTGAAAAATCCAAGTTCATCACCTCAGAAATTGTTCGAATAAGCATCGTTTTTCCAAGACCGGGTAACCCCTCTAACAATGCGTGTCCACCAGCAAAAATCGTCCATAATACTTGGTCAACCACGTCCTCTTGCCCTACTATAAATTTAGAAATCTCTAGTTTAGATTTTGAGATCTTATCTGCAACTGCTTGTAATTGTTGCTCTTTTTGTGCTAATTCTACCACGATTTTACTCCTCCCCTGGATCTATTTCTGTGAAATAATCCTTCACAACTTCTTCTAAGTACGATGGTAAATCTGAGCGATCAATACTCTCTCTATATGCTTGTGCATATTCTCCATAAACTTCCTCATACGGTCGTAACGTACCATTTAAAATTGGGCCCTGACCCTCAGACTGCTCACTACTACCTTTACCTAATTCGCTAAAGTCATTCTCAATCGTATTTGTACCATTCAAATACTCAGGTATTGTTAGTTCACGAGATCCTTGACCAAATCCAGCTCCAGATCCCCCTACTCCTGAACCTGTTCCACCTGAGCCTGATCCTGAACCCGAGCCTGAGCCTGATCCTGAACCCGAGCCTGAACCCGAGCCTGATCCTGAACCTGAACCAGAGCTTGATCCTGAACCTGAACCAGAGCCCGAGCCTGAACCGTTTCCTTGATTATTACCTGACTGTGATTGGTTGCTACTGTTCGTTCCACTTTGACTATTTGTTGCAGTCGTTGAAGCACTGTTATTTTGTTGTAAGGCCAGTTGAGAAGGTGTTCCTAAACCAGCAGTAGCCATTTGTTGCTGTAATGATGCTGATGTCTGCTGTAGCTGTTGTTGTAACTCACCTAGCTCTTCTAATGAGTTAGCGTCAGCAAATGCATCATTTAATTGCTTTTCCAGGTTTGCCAGTATCTCATTTAGTTGTTCTGCTGAAAGCTGTTCCAGGTCTAGCTGTTGTCCAGTAGTTTCTGCAAGCATAGATTCTATTGCTTCTTTATCATTTTTAGGTAACCCGTTAAGGTCCTTCTTTAACTTTTCAAGCGCTTCTTGTAATTTTTGTTGATTTTGCTCAGAAAGTGCAGCAGACAATTGGTTCAAGTTAGATTGATTTATATTTTGTTGAATCTTTTGTAATAACTGTTGTTGCTTTAATGCTTTTTCTTTCTTATTCGCAAGCTTTGCTTCCTGGGCCTGTATATCAGCAAGCAATTCCTTACTATCTTTCGGGGTTGACAGTTGTTTTTTTAGATCATCAACTTCTTTTGCTAATTTTTTATCATCTGGATTGTTGATTTTTTCAATCTCTTTTTTTGTTTCTTTAGTTATTTGCTTATCGATCTGTTCTAGCTTTGCACTCTCCATGACATCATTAGGAAACATGAGAGATAAAGTAGTACATATCGCCAACATTACCGAGATAACAATCTTTTTCCTATGAATTAAAGACAGTTTCCTCGTTTCTACTTGTTGATGTTCCTTCTTCATATGTGATAGAGCATCACGACGTTGCAATTGACTAATAATCGATTCATCATTTATATACGACAAGGCTGTTTGCACACGGTCTTCACCGACATATTCATCATAAAGTTGTGCTGCAACTTGATCTTTAGGTCTGTTTTTTATTGTAAATACGACTGATGTTACAATGGCAACAACACTTATGGCCAAAGCGATCATTATAGGGTGAAGTATAATGATAAACCTCGATGCGATAGCTAGGAAAAAGAATATACTAGCTATTGTGACAAGCATATAATGAAGGTTGGTGCTTACATGTTCCTTGAGTAATTTCTTTTTAAGAACTTTGAGAAAAGAAAAGAACTTCTGTTTTTCATCCACTTTATCACCCTCTCTTCGGTTTCATTTTTGGGCGAAGCTTCATAATGCTGATTAGTAAACTTATGACAGTAATGCTCAAATAGGAAAACGTAAAACTAATAAACAATGAAAAATCAATATTTGTCATATCAGCAAATTCATTCGCTGCGTTCGGTTCAAGTTCTGCAAGTATCACCGCAAATGGGTTAAACATTCCACATATATATGCAACAACATTGGTATGTTGAGGGTTGGCATTATATGAGTATCCACTCATTTCAAAAGAAAATAGCATAATCGCTGCTGTACCAGCTGTAAGAAACAACATAACACCATACGTAACAATCATCGATACGATTGTTTTGCGAATCAGTGTAGAAAATAAAATACCTATGCTCCCTACAGTTACTATCGTTAGTAAATAAATGACGAATACCGATATCAAAGTGTTCGGTGACACTCCACCAAATAGGAACACGATACTATATAATGGTAGTGATGAAAAAATGATTAAGAACAAGTATGCCAATGAAGAAACTAGCTTACTAACGATAATACTCGTCGACGATTGCTGTGTCGTTAACAAGATGTTTAATGTTTGTCTTTCACGTTCACCACTAATGGTACCTGCCGTTAACCCAGGGGTCATAAATAATATGAGCCCCAATTGTAGAACTGATATGATCATAAACATTTCTTGACTTTCATTCGGCTTAACAATTCCGCCTGGAGAGTTTGAACTATCTAAATAAATATATCCTAGTGCAATTCCTCCTAAAACTAATAGATAGAATAAAATGCCAAGGAAGCTTTTAAATGAACGAAAACGGAGTTTAATCTCCTTATTTAACACTGGATTAATTAATAGGCTTCTCATTGTCACTCTACCTCTCTCGTGATTTCTAGGAAAATATCTTCCAGGTTAGAATCTTCTTCACTAAATGAAAGAATAAGAAGGTTCTCAGACAACGCTTTTTTTAATAAGTTCGTTTGTTCCTGATCATCCCCTGAAAAGGCAAATGATAACACATTTTCAAACCTTTCGTTCCTGTGAAGGTTTGTAACAAACTGTTGGTCTTCAAAAAACGCATAAGCTTTTGCCATATCATCTACTAATTTTACATTAATTACTTTATTTGCTTGTAATTGTTTTTGTATTTGAGCGACTGATCCTGTCGCTACAAGCTTTCCACTGTCAATTACCCCAATTTCATCACACATCTCAGCAAGCTCTGGTAAAATGTGAGAAGAAATAATAATCGTTTTACCCATGTTCTTTAGCTCTTTTAATATCTCACGCATTTCAATTCTTGCACGGGGGTCTAACCCTGATGCAGGTTCATCCAAAATTAGCAATTTAGGATCATGAATTAAAGCACGAGCGAGGCAAAGCCTTTGTTTCATTCCTCTTGATAGCACATCCACATACGAATCCTTTTTATGTGATAAATTGACCAGTTCTAATAGCTGTGGTATGAGCACGTTTCTTTCACGTTCTGGAATGCCATAACTACCACCATAAAAATGTAAATATTCGATTGTTTTGAATTGATCATAGACCCCAAAAAAGTCTGGCATATACCCTATTGACTTTCTAACATTTTTTGGCTCCTTAGTCACGTCATAACCGTTTACATATGCTGTTCCAGATGTTGGTGCCATTAATGTTGCCAAGATCGAAAAAGTAGTTGATTTACCAGCACCGTTGTGACCTACAAACCCAAACACTGTACCTTCTTTTACATTGAGGTTTAATGAATCAAGTGCGGTAAAGGAACCATATCTTTTCGTTAAGTTAATTGTTTCTATCATTTGATTTCCCCCTCAACTGAAATAGTAGGCACACGAATATCTTGATGGTCCGATACTTCTAATTTTATAGTAATTATCCCATTTTCATTAACAAACTCGTTGACATTTTCTTTAAAGTTAAAGAGCTGTTTACCTGACAATTCAACCGATTCACCCGTAACGTTATTCAATAAGCTATATACACCAGATGCTTCACGATTTAAGCTAATTTTCAAGTTGGAAAGTGATGAATCTTTTGCTGTTATAGTTGAAGGAATTTGATAAGTGATCAAATATTTTCCTTCTTCCATATAAATCCAGTCTTCACCGTACTCCAAACCATTGTCAACTACTCGACCATTTTGTCCCTCCTCAACTGAGACACTTGGTATAATAGTTCCTTCAGGTAGCAAAAATTCTCCTACGCCAACAGTATCTATTTCTACATTTTGCATTAATAGGTTTAATGCATTATTAACTGTTTTTTTATCCTTTATTGATATATCAGTAATTGAGTCGTTTGTAAAAGCAACGAGTAGAGGCTGATTATGTTTTGATAAGGAATATCTATCACTAATGGCTGTTGATAATAAACGATATTTTCTCCAATTCTCCAAGTCATTCTTTTCTATTTGCCCACCCCAAACATCCATTCCTGGAAAGGCAGACAATGCAGCAGAATACGTTGGACCAGCTACTACGTTAGCCAAATTATTTGATTTTATATCCAGTGATATGTCAGTTGTGTTTCCGCGCTTAACATTGCCTAGATCATAAGCATGGCTACCTGAGATTAAATACACTTCTTGCAAATCCAAATCTAATTGGTTATTTAATGAACCTACTAATTTGCCATTTTCTACTTGTAGCTTCACATCAATTTTGCCTATAGGCTGATTTACGATATTTCCTGTCGCTGAGCGTAAAGACCAATATTCAACGTCATTATAAGTAAGTGCTGTCTTACCGTGACTACTTTCAATCATTGCAAAATTTTCAATTACATCAATTGAATCTGAATAACGATTTAATATTGGAATAGGTTGATACGATTCAGACTTTGAAGTAAGAGTATAATCACCACCATTGTTGGATAAGAATGTAACAACTCCTAATCCATTACCAACACCTTGTTCATCGATAGCTAATATACTTACCTCATTTGCTTTTACACTACCTAAACGATCCTTCGCTCCGACGAAAAATATTGACACTGTCACAAGAATAGAAATTGTTGGAATGATAATCCAAGCTTTTTCCCGTTGATCAACTTTTCGTAGAATAATATATAGAACAGGGATAATTACTAATAAGTAGATAGCAAAAGTAAGTATCAATATATTTAACGGTATAACTGATGAATCGAATATCTCTGCAATTTCTGATAAATCATAATGGAAATAGTTTTTATCATAATTCTTTTCTACAAGCTTTGCAAAGACATCATCCCACCAATTTGCATATCCACTCCAATTACTTAAACTTTCTGCTCCTATGTTAAAAGTAAATTGAGTTATTTCACCACTACCAACATCTTTATTTAAAGTGATAGGTAATGAGTTATCAGAAAATACTACCTTCGTTTTATCTACTAAATCTCCTGTCATAATAGGAATATTCGTTAATGTCGGCAAGTCATCTCCACCGTATTGCTGTAAAAAAGCAAACTGATTAATGGATTGGTTATTCGTAACTTGAAGTGGTAATAAATTTCCTACTTCTCCAAGCTGGGTGGCTATATTCGGTCCACTACCAATAATTATATGTCCCCCACTATTCACCCAATTTATTATAGCCTGTTGCCTTTGTGTTGATAAAGCAGACACTTGAAAGTCATTAATAACGAGTACATCAAACACTTGTAAACCTAGTTGTTCATTAGGTAGTTCATCTTGTTGTATATTCAGTACTTCTACAATTTCACCATTATACTTTGTAAGCTTTAAAAAATTCAGTGAGTCCGGCGTGTCAGATAATACCCCTACAACTAGACGACTTTCATTTAAATGGATCGGCGCAAGATTTTTATTACCAATTAACTCAATTTCTTTGTTATCTTCCCAGCTTCCCTCATAAAACTTAATTAATGATTCCTTATTTGAGGTTTGCATACGTACTAAATTTTCCTCAAGTCCTGAAACAGAAGTTTGAATTTTTTTTGTTTCACCTTTCGCAAGCTCTACATGGATAACAGTATTACCGACTTTGCGGTTTGTTTCTGATAAGATTACTAAATCTCCGCTTATGGTTTTATCATTTTCATTTGATAACGTAATACTTACAGGAAAGCCTTGTCCCCTTTGAATTTTCTTGTCAAAACCATAAGAAACATCTGCCTTTAAATTGTTAGCGGCTAAAGCTGTTTCTGTAAATAAGATACTACCTACTAGCAATAATAGTAATACTAATATATATCGCTTCATCTTCAATACTTCCCTCTCCTTAACAAAATCTAATTTCTCTTTTTGTATTTTCTGTATTACTACTCATAGTACAGTGATATTATATCTAATATCATTATCTTTGTGAAGTACATAGCTAAAATTTTTTCAAACCTACAAAATATTAAACGACATCTAAGCAAAAAAAGTTACATAATAAATATAATAGCTACCACTGCTTTTCCATATTTATCGTGTTTAATGTTACTAGGTAATTCTTAAGTTTTTGATTACATAAAAATGAAGAATTTATGAAGATATGTTTTAAATAATGGTGGTTTCATTCTGAGACAAAATTCCAGATAATTTAAATCATGCGGTCATACGTATCATTAACCCATTGTCATTACAGCAAATAACCCCATTCTATATTGCAAGACGGGGTTTGCTAAATTACCATACTGATGAACTCTAGTAACTTTCATGATATTTTTTTATGTGAAGCACTCTTTTACACTTTTTGATATTAGTTTACAATCGGTAAAAATAAGCTAAACGTAGTCCCTTTATTCTTTACACTTTCCACTATAATTTTCCCTTTCATTTGCTCAATAATTTGATAACATACCATAAGACCAATACCTGTGCCTTTTTCTTTTAACGAATAAAAAGGTGTGCCTAAGCGATCAAGCTCATCCTGAGTCATGCCAATGCCAGAGTCGGTAATCTCAATCCGTACATATGAAGCATCTTTTACACATGTGACTGATAACTCTCCCTCTGCTTTCATTGCTTCGATGCCATTTTTCATAATATTTAGCAACACTTGTTTCAGTTCTCCTTTATTTCCTTTTACGTAAAGCCCTTCTTCTACATGTTCTATAATCGAGATATTATTTTTCATTAGAGCATATGAATTCACAATATCAGTAACATTTTTTACAATGTCACTACAATTCACTTCTTCACATTCACCTACATCAGGTTTAGCAAGAGACAAATAGTCATTAATAATCGTTTCTGCCCTGTTTAACTCATTTATCATTAAATGGATAAACTCTCTTTCTTGACTCTTAATATTTTCATTGGCGAGGAAAATCTGAAGAAAACCTTTTACTACCGTCATCGGATTTCTAATTTCATGAGCGACTGATGCAGCCATTTGACCAATTGCATTCATTTTTTCAGCTCTTTGTAGTTCCTTCTGAAGCTTCGTTTGATGAATAATTTCATCAATTTCTCCTATCGCTTTTTCAAACCCATGCAACTGTTGAGTAGCATAATTTCTTTTCCCAAAATGCTCTGCTGTTACTTGAACACGTTCAAATATAGTTCGTAAATAACCAACCATACTGTTAAATTCATCTTTTAAATATCCTAATTCAGAAGTATCTACATATGATAGTTTCACATCAAAATTACCTCTACTAACTTGGTAAACCCCTTCAAACAGCTTTTTTAAAGGATCCATCATCTTAGAAAAACCCCATTGCTGAATCTTTAATATGATACTAAATAAAATAACAAAACTGATAAATAAAGATATAAGTAAATTCCTCAATTCATCTCGAATCTCTGTAGCGTCTAGATCTATAGCTAACACAGCAATTATATTTCCCTCATCGCCGACAATTGGCGTAAAAGCAGTGATCCATAACCCCATTTGATCTTTATATAAGCCTGTTGCAGCACTTTTATTTTCGGCTATTGCTAAGGTAAATGCATTCGTATATTCCTTATTATTATGTATATGATGTTCGAGCTCTCGTTCACCCTGTATATTATGTTCTGAATCTACAATGACATGATAGCTATTGTAATTGTTACGATCAAAATCTAACAAATAAGCTCTTGAATACATGGAATAGTTTTCATGAATATGATTTAAGAGGTCAATAATGTGAGTTCTTGAAGGGGAATTTAACTCTTCGTTACTCTTAATTGTAGTAACATCCTCTGGTACCAATATTTCCTTCCATAAATTAGTTAAATTTATGGCACTTTCAGACAACAATTGTATTGTAGCGTTTTTCTGTATTTGGTAGCTGATTACCGCTGTTGCGATCCCTAAAAAAATGACAAAAACTGATGAAAAGATTAGTGTTTTTTTAAAAAAACTCAATCGATGGAATTTATGTATCATCAGAACATCCTTTACGAGTTATTGTATAGAGTTTTTTTCAACTTTTGCCACACAAATTCCTCTTTTTCACAATATTATTTACAAAAAAACTACGTATTTAATATAAATACCAATACTTAAACCGAAAGACACTATAAAAAATAAAGATTGATATTACCAGAATAAGATGTAGACAACTGTCAGTTGCACAATTAAGACATCAAGCATTCACTAAATATAAGAGAAGCTAATTAAGTTTAATGAAAGGAATGACTTAGTGATGTCTGATTGTCGATGTAAAGGAAAAGGAAACAATGAATTATTTTGTCGTTGTGAAAATACACCTATCTCTTTTAATGGTGATGGGGTGGGAATACCTGTACCTACACCATTTGTAACTTTAACCACAGATACTATAATGGTCAGTGAGAAGAATTGGATTGCAAAGGTTGATTCAATGGTTGATATACTCGTTGATGTGGTTGAGGATATACCAAATCCTATCAACTTATTTTATATAGTTGAACGTATTACTGAAAGTACTACAAAAACTCTTTGTTTATATAACCTCACTGATGATAGGGCTAATCAGCAATATACATTAACTCCTAACAATACAGTCTGTGATGAACCAGGGACAGGATGCCATAAGTACAGATTGACTGTCATGTCAAATAATCCACTCCAACAAGGAGTAACACTTTCTTTCAATTGCAGATGCATCAACGTAACTACATTTCAAAAAGGGTAAGCAAACATAAGAAATGCCCTACTCTATTCAAAGAGTGGGGGGGTTTCTGTTTCCATGTCATCATGCCAGTGTATTACATGTTATGCATTCTTGATTTGTTCGTGCATTTAATGTGAATAATAGTTGTTCAACACTATTATGTTTCTTTACTATTCAATTTAGTTGTTATGCCCAAATAGATCAATATACATCTAAAATGTGAATTATAAGATTTTTTCCTTTCCAAAACTCTACACAACAATCCCTCTTGTGTAGATTCTACTATTAGGATCTTCTCTTACTAGTTGAACTGCTCTAAAAACATGCTCTTTATTTATTGTAGCTATACTTATAGAGAAGTTTGGTTTAGTACCTAATATAAGTCCACTTTCACACAATACGTATAAAAGATGTTGGAGTATATAACTTTTGTTGACTTGATTTGCTGTAGGTATATTTGTTCTTCATGATCCCATGCGCTTTTATGTGTTTTAGATTCATCTGATTTCATTATTCTAACTGCTTTAATTGTTGTTAGTCCTTACTTGCCCAGGTGTATACTAGTATACTACCTATTCAACTAAATATCATTGTTATTTCACAGTTAGCGAATTAACCGACCAACTTTCCTATACTTTTAATATAACAAGCATTGAATAGAGATGGATTTATTTGACAACGACAGTCATTGATGTGAAAACGCATAGTGTCATTGCTACGATTTTCGTTGGAGACAACCCTTCTAATGTGCTTTCACACTCAACGGAAAATTTGCTTATGTGCTTGGAGGATAGTGGCATTATGTACAATTTACACATAAAAAAAACCATTTACAACGTCTAATTAATAGCTCTAAAATGCAAAAAAAAAAGAGGGTATTTGCTCATAGAATGAACAGCATATCCTCTTATTAGTTTAATCTATTTAAAAATATTACGCAGTTATTTCAAAACTAAATATAATCTTATATAAACTTCTCTTAATTGTACTTGTTAGTCATTCACTCATTGAATAATACGGAATATATTTATTATCAATGTTTAAATTTTTTACATCAACGCATTTAATTTATTCAGCAAAATACATAATACTCATAGCACCTGCTCCAGTGTGGAGTGAAATAACAGGGGTTGTATCCACAATTTCAATTTCTTCATACCCGGAGGCATGACTAATAGCTTCTTTTAATTTTCCTGCTAGATCACGTGCATCTGCATGTGCTATACCTACTGCTTTTATGACTTTACCCTCAACATCCTTAACAAATTGTTTAGTTAAATACTTCACTATTTGCGATTGACTCCTAACTTTACCTACCGGTGTAATACTTCCACCTTCGAGTGAAGATATCGGCTTTATGTTCAGTAAAGAGCCAATAAACGCTTTCCCTTTGCCAATTCTGCCACCCTTTACTAAATTTTCAAGTGTATCAACAGTAAGATATAAAAAACTATTGTTACGAATCTCTGCTAACCTATTCACAATATCATCTACACTTTTACCGTCTAAAGCCATCTTTGCAGCTTCTAACACTTGAAAACTTAAAGCTTTAGAAAGGAACCTCGAATCGACGACAGTCACATTGGCTTTTGATATTTCTGCAGCAGTTTCTGCAGATGCAACAGTACCACTCATACCACCTGTCATATGGATAGAAATCACATCATACCCTTCTTCATCTAATCTGTCATATAATTCAACAAATTGTCCTGTAGATGGCTGTGAGCTTTTCGGTAGATGAACAGCTTGTTTCATTTTATTTAGAAATTCACTAGGTGAAATGTCAATTCTGTCAAGAAAAGATTTCCCCTCTATTGTTATCATTAACGGTACCATTTCAATGCCATACTTTTGTAAAACCTCATCTGAAACATCAATTGTGGAATCAGTCACTATTTTTATTTTTCTCATCAACTTCACTTCCCAACATTTTTACGTCTGTTTCATTATACTTGTAATTATGGGCGATTGATAGGATTTTTAAAAAAATTGTCGAATTAGGGCGCGGCTTCAACTAAGGCTCTTTTCATAAAACTTTGTTTTTTCATTTATATTAGAGTAACAGATATATTTAATATGACTTTCATAGTCTTTAGAGAAGAAAAGACACCGTGAATGATAATTATATTAGTGTTTGCTTATATTTCGAAAAGCAACAATTAATGTGCACACGCCCTTAACAAAATATTTCTGAAAGGTGAAGTGATAAAATGAAACTATCATGTTGCAACTTATATAAAACCCATTCACTCTTGCTCAGTTAAACCATTTGTTAATGATGTTCCTTCATAAAACCTTAATAAATCCCCGTAGACAATGTTATCAGAGTACTCGAGCTCCTGCTTTGCTTTTTCTTCATACGGCTCACACTTAGAGCTGTCCGTCTCTTCCCCTGTCTCTTTATCATAGCATGTAGATTTTGTATATACATAGTTTTCAGTGATAAAGCTTCCATCTCTAAGCACAATAAAATCTAGTTTATCTTCTGAGAAAATATCAGATCCGAAGTGCACATCATCCTTCGTGCCGACACCTAATAAATGTAGAATTGTTGGCTTCACATCTAGTTGACCTGATACTTTAGAAATGACCTCTGGATTTTTGTCAGTCACACCCGGTATATGAATAATGAATGGAACCTTTTGTAATTGTACGACATCAAAAGGTGTGATATCTTCCTGTAAAAATTCTCCCATCGCTTTATTATGATTTTCTGAAATACCATAGTGGTCACCATAAAACACGAGAATTGAATTATCATATAAACCCTCTTGTTTTAATTGTTCAACAAAGCTTTTCAATGCTTCATCCATATATCTAACCGTTGGGAAATAACGATTAAGTGTGCGACTGTTTGACGTAAATTCATCTACCATTTTATCTCCTTCATCTAGCTCAAATGGGAAATGATTTGTTAACGTAATAAATTTTGTGTAAAACGGTTGAGGTAATGTTTTAAGCTTCTCAACAGATTGATCAAAAAACTCAATATCTTTCAATCCCCAACCAATTGAATTATCTTCGTTCACATCGTAATCTACCAATGAAAAGTAACGGTCATATCCAAGATTAGGATACATGACATCACGATTCCAAAAGCTCTTATTATTTGCATGAAACACTGCAGAATAATAATCTATTTCTTTTAAGATCTCTGGGGTAGCACGGTACTCATTTTCCGCATTCGTGAAAAACACAGCACCTCTACCTAAAGGGTATAACGAGTTTTCAACTACAAATTCAGAATCAGATGTTTTACCTTGACCTGTTTGATGATAAAAATTATTAAAATAATAACTTTCTCCAATGATGTCATTCAAAAACGGTGTAATTTCTTCCCCATTAATCGTTTCATCAATCACAAAGCTTTGCAAAGATTCCATTGAAACCATAATGACATTACGATCCTTTGCAATACCGAAAAGGTCTTCAACTGGCTTTGTGTAATTCGCATTTAGAAAATTCTCTATCTCAACAAATTCACTACTATCCGCAAGTGCTCTTTGGGCTGACGTTTTAGACGTTAACACAAGATCATATAAGTGGTAATTGTATGACCCTATATTTTTTACGAGCATTTCACGATCAAATGTACGAGTTAACAGCTGCGGACGTTCTGACTCTGCAAGTCCTAAGTTGAAAAATACCACTATCGCGACAACTAAAAAATAACCTCTACGTTCTCTGTTTGTAAAAGATGTCCGTGATGAAAGTTTATGACGATTTCGCATCATGAAATACAATACAACAATGTCAACAAACATCAAAATATCTGTAAAATGTAGTAGCTCAAAAATACTATTATCTAAATCTGCTAAATTATTAGTTTGAAAAAGTAAAGGAATTGTAATAAAATCGGTAAACTCTCGATAATACAACACATTTGCAAATAAAATAAAAGAAACTAAGAGGCTCGTTATGATCAGGTACCTATTACGATGTTTTTCTTTAATAAACATGGCAATCCCAAACAGAACGAGTAAAAAGCTTAAAGGGTTAATAAAAAGAATAAATTCTTGTAACCAAGATTCAATTTTTATATCAAAACTAGTTTTATAGACAATATACGTTTTAATCCATAATAATAGTGTTGCTAGAAGTATTAAAGACATCTTAGACAATGATGATGTTTTCATGTTTTACTCCTCCATAGTTTATAGCATTGTTTGTTCAAAGGAATCATTAAGTACAATAATTCTTCTGATTCATACTATACAACCTAAATCTTAACTTTTTGATTAGATAAATATGAAGGATTTCTTAAGAAATACTAACCGTTCCTAACAACACGAAGAAAACATGCACTTTATAAATTAACTATTATTGTTACAAATTTATTATCTACACTTGATTGTTTTACCTATTGCAGTAAAACATCATTTAATTAGACTCTTCAAATAAACTTTGTTAATATTTTTACGAAATTACGACTGTAAAAAGAAGTCTTATATGATTAGCATCTTAATATAGAAGAAAAGATACAGCGAAGTATTAGTATTAAAACAATCATTAATGTGAAAACAGCCTTGAATTAAAAGAGGCAACAAATGGTGAAGCTTACACCCATTTATAGCCGATTCCCCAGACTGTTTGTAAATGTTCATTAATTGGAAAGCCAGCTTTTTTGCATTTTTCTCTAATGTTTCTAATGTGTGAATCAACCGTTCTATCTTCAGTCTCAGAATCAAATTCCCATACTTGCTCTAAAAGGCTCTCCCGTGTTAATACTGAATTTTTGTTAACTAGCAATATCCCAACCAGATCAAACTCTTTCGGTGTAAGCACAATACTCTCATTACCGTACGTCAACTGATGATTACTTTTGTCCCATGTAAGGCCATCAACTTCAATCTTGCTATTGGGACTGGTTCTACGCAAAATGGCTTCGATCCTTGCTAGCAAAACTGTTTCCTCGAATGGCTTTGTTATATAGTCATCTGCTCCAATTCTTAACCCTTTTACAATATCAGAGCTTTGCTCCTTTGCTGTAAGCATAATAATAGGCACATCAGAAAAGCTTCGAATCTCTTCAGCAGTTTCCCACCCATTCATTTCTGGCATCATAATATCTAAAATAACTAAATCTACTTTTTGCTGCACCAAATAGTTGATTGCATCTTCGCCTGAGCGAACGGTTTTACAGCTATAACCAGTTGGCTCCAAGTATAACTTTAGTAGCTGTAACATTCTCGGTTCATCATCTACTAGTAAAATGACAGGCATTAGTCAAAACATCCTCCTTATAACACAATCTTAAATATAGTTCCTTCACCTATCTTGCTCTGTACGTCTATTTCTCCACCGTGACTATTGACAATACCTTTGACTATCGACAATCCTAAACCTGTACCACCAGTTGATCTAGATCTAGATTTCTCTACTCGATACAGCCGATCCCAAATGAAAGGCAGTTCATTCGCTGGTATACCTTCACCTTCATCCTTTACTATAATAGTAAGTTTGCCGTCTTGTTTTTTAGCATTAATTTCTACAGTAGATTGAGATGCTGAATGTTTTAAAGCATTATCCAATAAATTGCTTATCACTTGATCAAATCTGTTTGGATCAATGCTAGTAGTAATTTTTTCTGGGCATACAAGTTTTAAATGAATTTCTTTTTCACTGTATGCCGGCTTAAACTTCTCGACGATAGACGATAAAAAATGATGAACTTGAACGTCTTGTTGTTGAATCTTAAATACATTTTCATCAATTTGTGCTAAGTCGAATAAATCTTTTACTAAGCTAACCACATGCGTGGCTTCCTCCTCAATAATTTTCAAATAATCATTTCGCTCTTTTGAAGTGAGATTAGTTCGCTGTAAAATATCAGCATAGCCTTTAAGATAGGCTAACGGAGTCCTTAGTTCATGTGAAATACTTGATAGAAATTCATTTCGTTCTTTTTTTAAATGCTCTAGCCTATTAGACAGAACATGTATTGCTTTAGCTAATTCACCTAGTTCATCATCTCGATTCGTTGTTAAAAATACGTTATTTTGTCCAGTACTAATCTTCTCAGTCACTTCTTTCATATCTATTAGTGGTTTCGTAATAAAGCGTGACAGAAAAAAGATTGTAGCAATGGATAATAACAAAGACAACATACCAATAAAGAGAAATTGATAAGTTAAACCGTTAATCATACTTCTTATAGGCTGTGTAGGTGAAAACATAAATACATACCCTTGATGTTGTCCATCAAATATTATCGGATGAATCGTTGCTAAATACTCTTCTGTTTTCCACTTTTTTTCTAGCAACTCACCATCGTCAGGTACTATTTGCTCTTTACTGTTTTTTATTAACTCTTCTAGTTTAGGGTTAATTGTGTCCGACTGCTCTAAAATCTGAAACTGAGCATTTGTAATGACTACTGCACTAACAGCCTCCGATTCCATTAATGCAACATGTTTTATTGTTAATTCATCAAAATTTTTTTCTAACACATCTCTATGACTTATACCTCTGCGAAATAAATCATCTGTCTCACTCTGAATTCGCTCATTCACTATACCGAAATATAGTAAGAAAAAAATCATAGACTCTATAAGTAATATAAAAATAAAAAAAAGAGCTCCTAATTTTATAGCTAATTTATTGATGAAACCAGCTCCTTTACAGGAAATAGAAACAGACTGTTATTTTTGAGTTCATTCGCAACATAGGGTTTTTTGTTGTAAAATGTACGGCATCGTCACAAAATCAGCTATAGAACTTATAACAGTCTGTTTTATTTTGGCTCTTGTCAAAACTTTGTTGCTATTGTTACCAAACTAGAACCACAATAATCAAATATATATAGTTGTCATCATGTTACAGAAGAAAAGATACCAAGCTGTTTATGCGCACGTATGTAAAGGTACAATTCATCCGAATAATTACTATTGAATCTTCCCTTCATTTACTAACATCTCCCAATTCTCTGCCCCATCGTTGGAGTAAAATACATTCCCGTTGTAGGTTATAAAGGCTAACTCGTTGTCATTTTGGGGGTTGGTAGTAAAATACATTACTGCATCCTCATCCATGGAAGGCAACGTAATTATTTCTTCCGTTTCACTATCGAAGGATTTCTTAATAAGATGAGGCTCACCATTATATCCGCCATACCATAACGCTTTATTTGACATGTAGATGGACGTACCTTGCATATTATCTGAAATTAATTCAAATGACTGACCCTTATTAGTTGAGAGGTAGATTCCTTCTTTAGCTGCTACAGCCACTTTATTTGAATCAGTTGGATGGACAGCAATATTAATAATATCTTTACTTAAGCCTTCTGCGTCTATCTTCTCCCAATTTTCTGATAGGTCATCGCTTACATATAACTCACCAGCTTCTTCTAATAAATCGTTCGCTTTTGGGTTAGCGACAAAAATTGTTTGACTTTCGTATCCTACACCCATCACATGAAAATCAACAACTCCTTCTAAAGCTAATGTTTCTAATGTTTGACCATCATCTAAGCTACGCTTAATACCAAAAGGATTAACAAGATTTGAATTGGCAGCTGGATGTCCACTAGCGAAAAAGCCTCCATCTACTGCGTTAAAGCCCATATAATCATGATTTTCAGCTACTGTTTTATACCATTGGCCATCTTCGTACACTTTCAACCCATCATGAGCTGCAAAATAGATCGCATTTTGATTCCCAGCATATCCTAATCCGTGAACATGCTCTAATGTTCCGTTAAACGGCTCGTAAAAATCGTTATCCGTTATTTTGTTTTTTGATGTTTCAGCTTTGACAGTTTGCTTATCTTTCTCGTTCTCTTCAGTCGCATCATTATTTGTTGCAATTTCAGTATTATTTTGTGCTGAGTCGTTAGGTAGTGCTTCATTCTCATTCTGTCCACACCCAAATAATAATGAAGTAATTGACAACAGTGCTATTGTTTGTAGTTTCCTTTTCATATACATTGTCACTCCTATAAATACAATATTTTCTCTTGGTCCCTATCGGAAACTTCACAGCCATCGTTACAAAAATTAGCAAGGTAAATGTTATGTTGCACAATTGATGAAGGTATGTCGCCATTTTATAAATGGTCTTTTCGTTAACTTTGTCTTTTTCACTTACAATAAAGTAACTGTTGTGTTGTATTTGACATTCAAAGTCTTTAGAGTAAAAACATCCCAACGTGTTTAGCTCTCTTATTACGGAAAGCAACAATTAATGCAAAAAACAGCCTTTATAATTAAACAACCAATTGTACGCGAAAAGCTTTTTCTTATTATAAATAGAAAATAAGGAGATTTTGTGCAGATGCTGAGTAATTATAAGTAAAGAAGGAGGATAAAATGCTCATATAATGAACATGATACCCTCCTTTCATAATTGTATATATTAATACAAAAACATGCATTCATCAAATATTACAAAAGATAAAATCTCTTTATTCTACGTCGTATCCTTGATCCTCAACTGCTTCTTTCAATGCTGCTACTTTCACTTGAGCATCATCATATTGAACGTCAACTTTACCGTCTTGAAGAAATACCGTCACGTTATCTACACCTTTAACTTCTGATAATGCTCCCTTTACTGCCTTTTCACAATGACCACATGTCATACCAGATACTTGTAATGTTGTTTTCACCATATATATCCACTCCTAGTATAATATTTTAGTGATGTTCAAAAAGTCTCGTTTTGAACATCATTATATTTTTACTCTCTTCAAACGAAGGGAGTTTGTCACAACTGATACTGAGCTAAACGCCATAGCTGCTCCAGCTACCCAAGGTGCTAATAAACCAATGGCTGCAATTGGAATACCTGCTGAATTGTAAGCTAGTGCCCAAAATAGATTTTGACGGATATTTCTCATCGTTTTTCTACTAAGGTCGATTGCTTTCGGAATCAACGTTAGTTCTCCACCCATAAGGGTTATATCAGCTGCTTCAATGGCAACATCTGTCCCAGTACCGATGGCAATCCCGACATCTGCTGTTGCTAGAGCTGGTGCATCATTAATTCCATCACCCACCATGGCAACTTTCTTCCCTTGTTTCTGTAGTTCCTTCACATGGTTTGCTTTTTCTTCAGGAAGTACCTCTGCAAATACATGTTGAATCCCTACCTGTGAAGCGATAGCTTGTGCCGTTCTTTCGTTGTCTCCTGTCATCATATATACTTCAATACCTTGTGATTGAAGTTTGTCGATAGCTTCTTTTGCTGTTTCTTTCACTGTATCAGCCACTGCAATTACACCAGCTAGATGCCCTTCTATTGCTATCATCATCGCTGTTTTTCCTTCTTTTTCAAAGGTCTCTAGCTTTTCATTATAAGAATGGAAGTCTACTTGATATTTGTTCATAAGCTTACGTGTTCCAGCTAGCACATCTTTCCCTTCAATACGGGCTTCGATACCATGACCAGGTATTGCTTCAAAATGGTCGATTGCTAGCTCTTTAGCTTGTTTTTCTTTTCCATATTCAACGATGGCTTCTGCTAAAGGATGTTCAGATGATTTTTCTGCTGTGTATAAGTACGATAAAACTTCTGTATTGTCTGCTTCAAAATCTGTAACTACAGGCTTACCTTTTGTAATCGTTCCTGTTTTATCTAACACAATTGCTTCAATTTTATGAGCAATTTCTAAATGCTCTCCACCTTTAAATAAGATGCCATTTTCGGCTCCTTTACCTGT